>DATIKF010000120.1:0-1738 GCA_035477855.1 Dissulfurispiraceae bacterium | reverse complement strand
TACGAGATGGCTAGCCGCGACCGCCACTCGCGAATCCTCACCGACACCGTACTCATGCCGCAGTCCATCGCTCGCTTAGCTGAACCGGGGCGTAACTTGCCGCCGGGACCTCGCCGACCCTGCCCCGCCGCAATCCAGGTCGGATCCCGCTACGTCGCGCCCTGATCGAAATGCCGATCACGTCGGCGAGCTTATGGTCCCTCGCGTGGCTCATGCCGGGCATTTTCATCGACGACTTTCGGACGACTACCATCGCAACCTCCTTGATCTTGGACTGATGGGATCTGTCATTTCAGGAGGTTGGCGATTTTCGCATTAAAACGGGTTTTCCCCCGCAGGCCGGTGCTTTTCGCCACCCGATTGAATGCTCCAACCCATATTTCCGGCAACGCCGGTGATTTTTCAGGCTAACGCTCCTCATGCACCTTTTCCTTCCCATTTCAGCATTTGCTCAATTTTTTCTATTGAGGCTCTTTCAAAAGTCCTGACGGACACGATTATTAGTGAAAAAAGGCGGGTTATCCTTTACGATCAAATCACTACAAATGGTCGAAAGGAGTCACCCGCCGATGACTACTATAACCAAGATACTGGGTGGAGCGCAAATACTTCTTGGGATCAGCTACGACGTGCAGGACTGCTTTGAGCAATACCTGACCGCTGAGCAAAGGACGTTTCTAGCCACGTTGAGACTTTTGGGTCAGTACCAGCCGGCTATAGAGCGCGCTGGTGCGGCAACCGGCCGGCCCGCGTACGAAAACGAGCCTTTTCTGAGGGCTTTTCTGGCTAAGAGCTTTTTCCGGATTCCCTCAACGGAGGATCTGAGGAATCGGCTTATCGCGGATCCGAACCTCAGGCTGATCTGTGGATTCACCGAGGTGCCGAGCGCGGCAACCTTTTCGCGCCGTCTTGCGATGTTGTCCAAGAAGGCGGTGCCAACCCGCATGTTGAACGGGTTGGGAGTCGATTTCTACAAAGATAGGATTGTCGGTCATATCAGTCGGGACTCGACGGCGATCGATGCTCGGGAGGCCCCGGTCAACAAGAAACGGGATGTCGCTCCCCGACTGAAACGCAAACGAGGGCGCCCCCGAAAGGGAGAACAAAGGCCTGAGAGAAAGCGGAGCCGCATTGAGCAGCAGCTTCGAATGAAGCCGGGCAAGGCCGTCGCCGAGCTCGACCGGGCCTGCTCATGGGGATGCAAGACCAATAGCCAGGGCAATGTCACCTTCTGGAAGGGCTACAAGCTGCACCTGGACGTCACGGATCAGGGCATCCCCGTGACAGCCGTCGTCACCGGCGCCAATGTCCACGACTCGCAGGCGGCCATCCCCATGGAGAAGTGGACCGAGCGCAAGCTGGACTTCCTCTATTCGGTCATGGACTCGGCCTACGATGCAGGCCCGATCTTGGGGTACATCCAGGGCAAGGGCCGGGTTCCTCTTATCGACCCTAACAAACGTCGAGGATCGGAACGAAGGACGTTTACCCCGGCCCAGAGAGAACGCTTCCAGGTTCGCACCACCGTGGAACGCGCTAATTCACACCTTAAGGACTGGCTCTTGCCTCCTCAAATCTTTGTCCGGGGAATCCTGAAGGTTTCGTTTATGCTCATGTGCGGGGCGCTTCTACTGGCCGCTCTCAAGGTGCTCCAAGCCATAGCACCACCCCTTTCGGCTGCGGCCTGAGTGCAAGAATCAAAGCGAAGGCATTCTTGGGAGAGGTCTACCCTAAATCC
>DATIKF010000119.1:0-33470 GCA_035477855.1 Dissulfurispiraceae bacterium | reverse complement strand
AGATGCCCGTCTGCTATCGTCAGCTTCCCAAGACGCAGCCCCCGGTTCTTCAGGTCCCGAAGCAGCGCGCTCCAGGATTCTTTACTTTCCCGGTAGCCGCTCTCACATGCCGGGATTACTTTGTTGCCGTCGGTTAACGCTCCCATGATTACAAGAAGCGCGGCTTTGTCTTTCTCCAGGCCTGCTTTCACATAAATGCCGTCTGCCCACAGATAAACCACCTCAAACCCGCTCAGGTCGCGACGCTTCCGTTGCTCGCATGCGCGGACGTCGCACCGTTATTGTCCCGCTCATCGTCGTAAACTTCCGGACCTTGCCGTATCCGTTCCGGCAGCCAGCGGCATTATCCACGGAGACCTTCCGCTGCCCCTTCGCACGACCAAAAAATTCCATCACCTCCTGCTCCAGTATGTCCTGAAGAAACGCCTGCGCTTTCTGCCTCGCATATATCTCAAATTGCTCATATGCGTATTCCGATTGATTCCGAACACCCATTCCGAACACTCCGCAAAAGTGTTCGGAATCAATCGGAATACGCACTTGTTCGGCGGGCGGCTTTCATTGGCATAATATCCGCCCTCAGATACGTTCGAGTCGTTCGTGTTGTTCAGGGTTGATGGATGCGATTTTGCGGGTGTCGGATAATTTTCTGGGCATGGTATCCTCCTTCAGCGAATGCGGGTTTGAACGCCATTTTTCCGACCGTCTTGTTACCGTCTTGTTGATAAAACACAGCCCTTTCGGATATGATCTCCGAAAGGGCCTTAACTTATTGATAAATAAGTAGATGTTTTGGTGGCGGGGGCAGGATTTGAACCTGCGACCTTCGGGTTATGAGCCCGACGAGCTACCGGGCTGCTCCACCCCGCTGATGTTTAATGTAACGGATAGTCGCCCCAAAAGTCAAATGGCATAGCCTGTTTCTTGCGTCAAAATGCGCTCCGTGCTAAGCTGTACAAGCATCTGAACCTGGAATAAGGAGTCCCGTATGGAAATCGTTCTGGCATCGCGCAATCGCAAAAAAGCGGAAGAAATACAAAGAATTCTTGCCGGTCAGTCCATTGAAGTCCGTTCGCTTGCTGACTTTCCCGATTGCCCCGACGTTGTTGAAGACGCCGACACGTTTGACGGGAATGCGCTGAAGAAAGCCCGGGAAGTCGCCGCTTTTACCGGCCGGATTGCAATTGCGGACGACTCCGGCATTGAAGTCGCTGCCCTGAACGGAGCTCCGGGTGTGCATTCGGCGCGATATGCCGGTTCCGATGCTACTGATGCAGCCAATGTGGAAAAACTCCTTTTCGAGTTGCGGAATGTTCCGGATGGTCAGCGCGCGGCGAGGTTCGTCTGTTGCATTGCTCTCGCCGTGCCGGGGCAAGAGGCCCACACGTTCTGGGGATTTGTCGACGGGGCTGTCGGCAAGGAGCGGAAAGGAACCTCCGGGTTCGGCTATGACCCGATTTTTTACCCTGCCGGACATGACCTCACTTTCGCTGAAATAACCGCCTCCGAGAAGGATGATCTCAGCCACAGAAGAAAAGCACTCGGCAAACTGGCCGTTTTTCTAGAGCTTATGGTTTAATTTCAATGAGATGTGTTCATATTAGCAATTCTTATCACACCATTATAATTTTAAAATTGCATTAAAGCCCTTCAACGATTATGGTATATGACCAGCATATCTTTTTGATTGGAGGGCTTTTCATGAGAATCGTACTTCTCGGCGCTCCCGGAGCCGGCAAGGGGACCCAGGCAAAAAAGTTAGTTGACAAGTATGGAATCCCACAGATTTCCACCGGAGATCTTCTGAGAGCAGCAGTTTCCGCAGGCACCCCCCTCGGCAAAGAAGCCAAATCCTACATGGATCAGGGGCAATTGGTTCCCGACAGCGTTGTTCTTGGCATGGTCGAGGAACGCATGAAGCAGGATGATGTGAAAAAAGGCTATATTCTTGACGGCTTTCCGCGGAACACTTCTCAGGCAGAAGTCCTCGACAAGATGCTCGCCTCTCTGAACATGTCTCTTGATGCAGCACTCAGCGTAGATGTACCGTTCGAAGATCTTATGAAGCGTCTCACCGGCCGTCGTACCTGCAAGGCATGCGGCCAGATGTACAACGTCTACTTTTCGCCGTCTTCAAAAGGCGATGCGTGCGACAAGTGCGGCGGAGCACTCTTCCATCGCGATGATGACAAGGAAGAGACAATCAAGAAGCGCCTCGATGTCTACACGGCATCGACCGCGCCATTACTTGATTATTACAAGGGAAAAGGCATTGTGAAATCTATTGCCGGTACCGGCAGTATCGATGACATTTTCGCTCAGGTCTGCGCTGCGCTTGGCCTGAAATAACTACAAAAAAGAAAAGAAAGAATTGAGGAGGAATTGAATGGCACTTGTTAATCCGCATGGTAAAGAGAAAAAGCTCATGCCGCTCCTGCTTGAGGGGGCTGAACTGGCAGCAGAAAAAGCGAAAGCTCAGACGCTGACACGGGTTAATATCACATCCCGCGAAGCCGCTGACCTTATTATGATGGGTATCGGCGGATTTACGCCCTTAACCGGCTTTATGACGGAGGCTGACTGGAAGGGCGTCTGCCTTGATTTCAAAATGGCTGATGGCACATTCTGGCCGATCCCGATTACCATGTCGTGCTCCAAGGCGCAGGCGGACGGCATCAAGATTGGCGATGAGATTGCCCTTTTCTCTGATGAGTTCAACGAGTATATGGCGACCATGAAGGTCACGGAGAAGTATAAGATCGACAAAGCGTTTGAGTGCCAGCATATTTTCAAGACCGTAGACCCCGAGCACCCTGGCGTAAAAATGGTTATGGATCAGGCTGAAATCAATCTCGCCGGAACGGTGAAGGTGTTGAGCGAAGGAACCTTCCCGACCGAATACGCCGGCGTATATAAGCGTCCGGTTGAGACGAGAAAGATGTTTGAAGAGAGAGGATGGAGCAGAGTGGCATGTCTTCAGCTCAGAAACCCCATGCACCGCTCACATGAATATCTGGCAAAAATTGCAGTGGAAGTCAGTGATGGAGTGCTGATTCATCAACTCCTTGGCAAGTTAAAGCCGGGCGACATTCCTGCCGAAGTAAGAGTAAAGGCCATTGACAAGCTGACAGAGCTGTACTTTGTTCCGAATACAACTATTCAGGCCGGTTATCCTCTCGATATGAGATACGCTGGACCGCGCGAAGCGCTTCTGCATGCGACCTTCAGGCAGAACTACGGATGCAGCCACCTCATCGTTGGCCGCGACCACGCGGGCGTCGGCGAGTATTATGGTCCGTTTGATGCGCAGAAGATTTTTGACGAGATCCCGGCAGGCTCCCTTGAGACCCGTCCGTTGAAGATCGACTGGACGTTCTATTGCTACAAGTGCGATGGAATGGCATCCATGAAGACCTGCCCGCACGGCAAGGACGACAGAGTGCTGTTGAGCGGCACGAAGCTCAGAAAGATGCTTTCTGATAATGAAACGGTATCACCGCAGTTCAGCCGTCCTGAAGTACTCGTAATATTGCAGCAGTATTATGCCGGACTGACCGAGAAGGTTGAGGTCAAGCTCCACAAGTATTCGGAAGGCGAAAAGAAATAATGTAAAGTGATGCTGTGCGGCAGGGTCTTCGGCCCTGCCGCACACGATGTTCCGAAAGGAGGTGCAGGGTCCGGAGGAAGTCATCGTGACGCATAAAGTTTTAGTACAGTACAAATACAACCACACTCAGAAGGAGGTTCGCAGTATGCCAAGTTATGTAATTACCGAAAAATGTGACGGCTGCAAGGCTCAGGACAAGACTGCCTGTCAGTACATTTGCCCGAACGACCTTATGGCCCTCGACAGAGACCTGATGAAAGCTTATAACCAAGAGACAGAGCAGTGCTGGGAGTGCTACAACTGTGTAAAGATTTGCCCGCAGCAGGCAGTCGAGGTAAGAGCATATCAGGATTTTGCACCGCTCGGCGCCAATGTTATCCCGATGCGCGGCACGGACTCCATTATGTGGACTGTCAAGTTCCGCAACGGCATCCTGAAACGTTACAAGTTTCCGATCCGCCTGACCGCTGAAGGCGCATGGACTGCCGACAGCATTTTTGCAGGGTTGCCGGAGCCGAATTTTGACGACCTCAAGAAGTCGGGTTTCTTCAATGGCCCGGCGAAAGCTGAATAAGGAAGGGAGGATCATATAATGGAAAAAGAAACCTGTACGTTTTCATTTTGCCAGAAACCTGAAGTTGTAGTAGTCGAAGCCGATCTCCTCTTGATCGGCGGCGGCATGGCATGTTGCGGTGCAGCATATGAAGCAGCCCGCTATGGAACGCCGAAAGGCCTGAAGATTGTCATGGTCGACAAGGCAGCTACCGACAGAAGCGGCGCGGTCGCCATGGGTCTCTCTGCAATCAACACCTACGTCGGTGAGAACAAGGTTGCCGACTACGTCAAGTATGTCCGCGCCGATCTGATGGGCATCATCCGTGAAGACCTGGTTGCCGACCTCGGCGCCCATGTCGACAATTCCGTTCACCTTTTCGAAGAGTGGGGCCTCCCGATCTGGAAAAAAGGCGACGACGGCTTCTCGCTCGACGGCTTCCAGGCTCGCGACGAGGGCAAGGCTCTCCTGAAAGACGGCGGCACCCCGGTTCGTTCCGGCAAGTGGCAGATCATGATCAACGGCGAATCCTATAAGGTTATCGTCGGTGAGGCTGCAAAGGCTGCTCTCGAGTACAACAGAAAAGCGACCGGTATGGATCAGAACCTGTATGAGCGCGTATTCTGCGTCAAGGCTTACAAGGATGCAAACGAGCCGAACAGAATCGCAGCAGTTGCAGGCTTCAGCGTCCGCGAGAACAAGATTTACATCTTTAAGGGCAAGGCTATCATCAACGCAGCAGGCGGCGCAGTCAACTGTTTCCGTCCGCGGTCGATTGCTGAAGGCCAGGGCCGCGCATGGTATCCGGTCTGGAACTCCGGCTCCGGTTACGCACTCGGTCTGCAGGTCGGCGCTGAGCTGACCATGATGGAAAACCGCTTCGTCCCGGCCCGCTTCAAAGACGGTTACGGCCCGGTCGGCGCATGGTTCCTCTTCTTCAAGGCACAGGCCCGCAACGCAGCCGGCGAAGACTATTGCACCGGCGAGAACTTCGAAGCTTCCAAGAAACTTTACAGCCCGTATGTTGAAAAGCTGGGCACCTGTCTCCGCAACCACATGATGATGATGGACATGAAGGCCGGCAAAGGCCCGATCTGGATGAACACCCATCATGCTATGGACGCGATCAGCAAGACCTTCGTCGAGAAGTTCGGCGAAAAAGACGCACAGAAGAAGATCAAGCACCTCGAAGCTGAGGCGTGGGAAGACTTCCTCGATATGGCTATCGGTCAGGCAGGCCTCTGGGCTTCCAAGAACATTGAACCTGACAAGACGCCGTCCGAAATCATGCCGACCGAGCCGTATCTTCTCGGTTCGCACGCCGGCTGCGCAGGCTTCTGGGTAAGCGGACCGGGCACTATACCGGGCACGCCGAAAGAGTGGTTCTGGGGCTACAACAGAATGTCGACGGTGAAGGGTCTCTTCATGGCCGGCGACGTTGTCGGAGCTTCCGGCCACAAGTTCTCTTCCGGATCGCATGCTGAAGGCCGCATCTGCGCAAAATCAGCAATCGCGCTGATTCTCGACGAGCCGAACTTCAAGCCGGTCATCAAGGAGACTGCAGACGAGATCAGTGCAGAACTCTACCTGCCGTTTGAGGTCTACGAGAAATACAAAACCTTCTCGACCGACCCGTTGACCAACCCGTACTACATCCGTCCGAAGATGCTCCAGGCCCGCATGCAGAAGATCGCCGACGAGTACTTTGGCGGTTGCGCAACCTGGTACATGACCTCCAAGACCATGCTCGACGAAGGTCTGAAGCTGCTCGGCATGCTCAAGGAAGACGCCAACAAGATGGCAGCCTCAAACCTCCATGAGCTGCTCCGGTGCTGGGAGAACTATCACCGCATCCTGTCGGTTGAGGCACATGCCCGCCACATTCTGTTCCGCGAAGAGACCCGTTATCCGGGCTACTACTATCGCGGCGACTTCCTCGCCATCAACGATGCCGAGTGGAAGTGCTTTGTCAACTCGACCTACGACGCAGCAAACGATACCTGGAACTTCAAGAAGGTTCCGTACGTGGAGATCTTTGCTTAAGTGTCACCCATTTTGGGAGAGGGGCTCGGCCCCTCTCCCATTCTTCTTGAATGGGCACAGCAGGAAGCGCCCAAACGAGCGACTCCTGCTGTGCATATTCGTGTCAGAACACAACGCGATGGAGGAGGAACAGCATGCAAAGCAGTGACAAGCCCAGTCGCATCTTGGTGATCGGCGGCGGCTTCAGCGGACTGACGACCGCAGTCGATGCGGCGGAATCAGGGGCTGAGGTGATTATCGTCGAGAAGAATTCCTACCTGGGAGGCAGAGTCGCTCAGCTGAATAAGTACTTCCCGAAGATGTGCCCGCCAGTCTGCGGCCTCGAAATCAACTTCCGGCGCATCAAGACCAACCCCGGCATACAGTGCTATACCATGTCAGAGGTGACGTCTGTTTCCGGCGGACCGGGGAACTATGATGTTACCATTCAGCGTCATCCGCGTTATGTCAACGACAAGTGCACTGCGTGCAACGCGTGTGCTGAGGCGTGTCCGGCAATGCGGGCCAATGATTTCAATTTCGGCATGGACAAGACGAAGGCGGCGTACCTGCCATTTAATCAGGCATTCCCGCAGCAGTACGTGATTGATGCAAAGGCCTGCAAAAAAGATTGTGGCACGTCCTGTAAGGAAGCCTGCGTGTACGGTGCAATCGATCTCGACATGAAAGTCGAGACGGTTAGCCTGAAGGTTGACAGCATTGTGGTGGCGACCGGCTGGAACCCGTATGATGCAGCCAAGATCGAAACGCTCGGCTCCGGCAAGGTTCCGAACGCTATTTCAAATATGCAGATGGAGCGATTGGCCGCGCCCAACGGACCGACCGGCGGCGCAATTAACCGGCCTTCAGACGGCAAGCCGGTGCAGAAGATTGCCTTTGTGCAGTGCGCAGGCAGCCGTGATGAAAACCACCTCGCATTCTGTTCCTATATCTGTTGCATGGCTTCCCTGAAACAGACCCTGTATATCAGGGAGAAGAATCCTGATGCGGAAGTCTCCATATTCTATATCGACATGCGCACGCCGGGCCGGTATGAGAAATTTCTCAACCAGGTGCAGGCTGATGAGAAGGTTTCCTTTATCAAGGGCAAGGTAGCAAAGATCAAGAAGACGAAGAGCGGCGATGTGACAGTCACTGCCGAAGACATGCTGTCCGGCGACAAAGTTGAAAAGACATTTGATATGGTTGTGCTTGCAACCGGGATGGAGCCGGCGGGAGCCGCGCAGCAGTTGCCGGGAGTGAACTATATCGAGGGCTTTGCCGCACCGGGGGCGGGAATCTTTCCGACAGGCTGCAGCAGGAATCCGATGGACGTCTCGAAATCTGCACAGGATGCCACGAGTGCAGCGCTCAAGGCGATCCATGCGGGGAAGGGGAGGTAATCATCGATGGACAAGAAACTCGCACTCTACATTTGCAAAGGTTGCTCAATCGGTGAGAGCATAAAACTCGAGAAGATTGAAACTGTCAGCAAAAACAAGATGAAGGTTCCGGTTGTGAGGAACCATGAAACGCTCTGCGGAACTGAAGGCATCGCGATGATTAAGGCTGATATTGCAGCCGAAGGCGTCAATACTCTGGTACTTGCAGCCTGCTCCGGTCGTGTGAAATATGAGGAATTCGACTTTCCGGGATGCATAGTCGAGCGGGTGCCGGTTCGCGAGCTTGCCGTCTGGTCACAGGAAAAGACCGATGCGCAGCAGGCAGCTGAAGACTATATCCAGATGGGCATCATCAAAGCACAAAAAGGTGACATGCCGGAACCATACCTGATGGAAACCGTCAAGGACATTCTGGTCATCGGCGGCGGAGTCGCCGGCATGAATGCAGCGCTTCAGTCCGCCAATTCAGGATACAAGGTTGTGCTGGTCGAAAAGGAAGCGTCCCTCGGCGGTTTTTCAGCAAAGTTGTACAAGAAAATCCCGACGACGCTTCCGTTTAAAGAACCGCTTATTGTTGACGTTGATCTTGAGCCGACGATCAAGTCGGTTGAGAGCAATGAAAATATCAAGGTATTCAAGTCTGCAAAGGTCGAGAAGATTGAAGGGCAGCCGGGCCAGTTTGATGTCACCATCTCCAGTAACGGTTCCAGTGAGGTGGTGAAGATTGGCGCAGTTATACTGGCGGCGGGCTGGAAGCCGTATGACGCCACCAGGCTCGGTCATCTCGGGTATGGTCGGTTCAAAAATGTTGTTACGCAGGTCGAACTGGAAGAGATTGCAAAGAAGGGTGCCATTGCCCGCCCGTCCGACGGGAAACCGGCTAAGAAGGTTGCGTTTGTTCAGTGTGCAGGGCAGCGCGACGCCAATCATCTTCCGTACTGCTCGGCAATGTGCTGTGCAGCCTCTCTGAAACAGGCCAAATATGTGCGGCAGGATCCCGATGCGATAGCGATGATTCTGTACAAGGATATGCGCACGCCGGGCCGCACCGAATATTACTACAAGGAAGCGCAGAACGATCCGGGCGTCATGCTGACAAAGGCGGATGTAAGCGGTGTCAGCGAAGCTCCGGACGGCAATCTGTATGTTGAAATGAAGGATTCCCTGCTGGGGTCGTCAGTGAAGCTCGAGGCTGACCTTGTAGTCCTTGCAACCGGCATGGTTCCTGCGACGGCAGACGATCCGGTCCTGAACCTCCAGTACCGCCAGGGTCCGGGGTTGCCGGATCTTGAGCTCTTCAACGGGTTTGCAGACTCCAACTTCATCTGCTTCCAGTACGAAACCCGGAGAACCGGCGTGTTTGCCGCCGGTGCTGTGCGCCAGCCGATGAACATGACGGAAGCTCAGGAAGATGCGACCGGAGCAGCTCTGAAAGCAATTCAGTCTGCCGAACATGTCGCAGTAGGCATGTCGGTACATCCGCGCGCATGGGATCTTACCTTCCCGGATCCGATGATGACCCGTTGCACCTCATGCAAACGGTGTACGGAAGAGTGTCCGTTCGGTGCAATCGACGAGGATGAAAAAGGCACGCCGTTCTTCAAGCCGGGCCGTTGCCGCCGCTGTGCAACCTGTATGGGAGCCTGTCCCGAGCGCATCGTTTCCTTTAAGGACTATCACGTCGATATGATCGGTTCGATGATGAAGTCGACCTCGATACCGGATGATGAGGACGAACCGCGCGTTTTTGTAATCTGCTGCGAAAACGATGCCTACCCGGCTATCGATACCGCTGCACTGCAGAAGATGAAACTCGATCCGGCGGCCCGATTCATTACACTCCGTTGCCTGGGTTCGATGAACCTGGTCTGGCTTGCAGACGCTTTTTCGCGCGGCGTAGACGGCATGCTGCTCATGGGATGCAAGTTCGGCGATAACTACCAGTGCCACTTTGCCAAGGGCAGCGAGCTAGCAAACTACCGGCTCGGCAAGGTTCAGGAGACGCTCGACCGGCTCCAGCTCGAGGCCGACCGCGTCAAGCTGGTAGAGGTTGCGATTGATGAATACGGCAAGGTTCCGCAGATGATTACGGATTTTGTAGACAAGATTAAAGAGATCGGCCCGAATCCGTTCAAGGGCATGTAGGAGGCGATAAATGTCAGATCAAATCTTGAAGCCTGACCTTGAGTTTACGAAAGAGATTATTGCTGCAGGAGGAGAGTCGCTGAAGAAGTGCTATCAGTGCTCTACCTGTACAGTCGTCTGCGACGTAACCTCTGATCGGAAGCCGTTTCCGCGAAAAGAGATGCTGTATGCGCAGTGGGGCCTGAAGGACAAGCTCCTTGCAAGCCCGGACGTCTGGCTCTGTCACCAGTGCAGCGACTGCACCGCCCACTGCCCGCGGGGTGCAAAACCCGGCGAAGTGCTTGGTGCCGTTCGCAAGATGACGATTCAGGAGTATTCGAGCCCTTCATTTATGGGAAAAATGGTCAACGATTCGAAATTTTTGCTTTTGCTTTTCGCGGTCCCGATCATTATCTTTCTCTTTCAACTGTTTATTCAGGGGCATCTGACCCACGGCATTCCGCGCATTCCGAACGGACAACTCATGTCGTATTCACTTATGTATCCGCCGACGCTTTACATCGACACCGTATTTGTTCCCGTTGCCTTTTTTGCAGCGTTCATGTTTTACAAAGGGTTAAGAAAATACTGGACCGCCATGTCAGCCAACTATCCGGCGCCGCCCCGCAAGGACGTTTTAACCCCGCTGGCCGAAACAATCCGGGAAATTCTCAAGCATTCGGTCTTTGAGAAGTGCGGTGTTTCAAAGGATCGCTCGACAGCGCACAAGATTCTCTTTTATTCGTTTGTCGGCCTGGCCATTACGACCACGCTTGCCGCTTCGTACATTTATGTTTTTGACTACCATGGTCCGTATCCGCAGACCAATATTATCAAGTGGATCGGCAATGTGAGCGGAGTGGCGATGCTCATCGGCATTACGATGATAGTCATGAACCGTTTCAAGAATCAGGAAAAAGCCGGCACCGGCAGTTATTTCGACTGGTTCTTTATCGTTGTAGTCTACGGCGTCGGACTGACCGGCATGCTGGCACAAATTCTTCGCCTTGCAAACATCCCGGTCCTCGGGTATCCGATGTACTTCGCTCATCTGGTTTTTGTCTTTGTGCTGTTCGCCTATGCGCCGTACTCTAAAATGGCTCATATGGTTTACCGCACGACTGCGATGGTATTTGCAAAGTACAGCAATCGCAGATAGGCGATGGATAGTCTGAACTGTAATTGCTAATGGGATAAAGTCAGTTTTCAGGGAGGTGAGGTTCACAGGGAAACAGCAGCAAAGTCTGTGCAGATTGCCGATTTTATAAGCAAAAAACAGAAGGAGGAAGAAAAAGGGATGACACCAATACTTATTTTTGCCCTGATTTGCGGTGTAATAGGCATCATTTATTCGTTCGTCACGAGATCATGGGTCGCCGGTCTGCCGACCGGATCCCCTAAAATGATCGAGATTTCCGAGGCAATCAAGGAAGGCGCAGAGGCATTCCTTGCACGTGAGTACAAGACTGTTGCCATTGTGGCTGTTATATTAACTGTTATGATTGCTGCAGGGCTCGGCCTCTGGGTTGCTTTGGGGTTCGTAATCGGTGTAGTAGGTTCAGCTGCGGCAGGCTATTTCGGCATGGTTGTCACGGTTATGTCGAACGTGAGAACTACTGAAGCTGCCAAGAAGGGCCTTCAGCAAGCTCTGTCCGTAGCATTCAAGGGCGGTTCGGTTACGGGTGTTATGGTTGTCGCACTGGGACTGCTCGGCATCGCAGTTTTTTATATGGTTGCCAAAGCATCAGTTGACGTAGAGACGGCATTCCACGCCCTGATCGGCCTCAGCTTCGGCTGCTCGCTCATGTCGGTCTTTGCGCGTATTGCAGGCGGTATTTATACCAAGGCTGCCGACGTCGGCGCTGACCTCGTTGGTAAAGTTGAAGCAGGTATTCCGGAAGACGACCCGCGCAACCCTGCCGTTATCGCTGACAACGTCGGCGATAACGTCGGTGACTGCGCCGGCATGGCGGCTGACCTGTACGAAACCTATACGGTGACCATCGTTGCTGCGATGCTGCTTGCCAAGACAGTTTTCGGCGCCAACAGCCTCTGGGTCGAATATCCGCTTATGATCGGCGGCATATCCATTATCGCATCCATCATCGGAACCTATTTTGTCAAGATGGGCGCCGGTCAGTACATCATGGGCGCCCTTTACAAAGGCCTTGCGGTTGCAGGCATTCTTGCCGCCATCGCGTTTTATTTTGCCACGAGCTGGTTCTTTACTCTCCTGCCGGCCAGTCAGCAGACGATGTCGGTAATGAACGTTTTCCTCTGTGCTGTCATAGGTCTCGTCCTGACCGGACTAATCGTCTGGATTACCGAGTACTATACCGGCAAGGAATACAGACCTGTTAAGATTATTGCCAAAGCCAGCCTCACCGGCCACGGCACGAACGTTATCGCCGGTCTTGCCATGAGCATGGAAGCGACTGCACTGCCGGCGCTTACCATTGTAGGAGCTATCCTCGGCTCATATGCCCTCGGCGGCGGGTTTGCCGGCAATGCGGCCGTCGGCCTTTTCGCGATAGCCATTTCAGCGGTCTCAATGCTTTCGATGACCGGTATCGTTGTTGCAATCGATTCCTATGGTCCGATTACCGATAACGCAGGCGGCATTGCTGAAATGGCAGGGCTTCCCGAGAGCGTCCGCGCAGTTACCGACCCGCTCGACGCAGTCGGCAACACCACCAAGGCTGTTACCAAGGGATATGCCATCGGCTCCGCAGCTCTCGCGGCGCTTGTTCTTTTTGCCGAGTATTCGAGGTCGTTCCCCGGTGTAATCAAATTCGACCTTTCAGACCCGATGATTCTCGCGGGACTCTTTATCGGCGGACTTATTCCTTACTATTTCGGCGGCCTGTTGATGCTTGCGGTCGGTAGGGCTGCGGGCGGCGTCGTTGACGAGGTCCGCAGGCAGTTCCGCGAAATCCCGGGCATTATGGAAGGCACCGGAAAGCCGGAGTACGGCAAGTGCGTTGACATTGTTACCCAGTCAGCCATCAAAGAGATGATGTGGCCTGCCCTGATTCCGGTTCTGGCACCGATACTGGTCGGCTTCATCCTCGGCCGTGAGGCGCTCGGCGGCATGCTGATCGGCTGCATTCTGACCGGCCTGTTCCAGGCTATCGCCATGACAAGCGGCGGCGGCGCATGGGACAACGGCAAGAAGATATTTGAAGACGGCGTCACCGATGATAAGGGTGTCACGCACAAAAAAGGCAGCGACGGCCATAAGGCAGCGGTCACCGGCGACACCGTCGGCGATCCGTACAAGGACACTGCAGGCCCGGCAATCAACCCGATGATCAAGGTTATCAACATCGTGGCGCTGCTGATTGCTCCGCTCCTGATTAAGTACAACAGATAGTTTTTCTGCAGCAATGAAAGGGCCGGCTGGGGATTCCCAGCCGGCCCTTTCAATTTCTGGTCAAACACAAGTAAGGCGCTATTTGTGTTTTTTTACCTCAAGCGAATACTGTCCCTGATGCAGCGACGGCTCAGCAAGAACCTGGACGGTCACCTGATGCTGTTGCTCAAGCGCCGCCAACTCATGGCGCTTCGTATTCGACATGCTGTTGGCACTCTCAACAGAAAGATGGCAGCGGATAGCAGACCCCGGATTGCTCTCAGCAAGCGCATGAAGCTCCCGGAGCGCATTCAGCACAACATGATCGTCGGAATAGACCGTTCCCCGTCCGCTGCACACCTGACAGGTCCGCCACATTGCCGCAGCATAGGCCGGACGAAGACGCTCCCGCGTCATTTCCAGAAGCCCGAACCGAGATATCGGCAGGACTTCAATGCTCGCCTTGTCGGAGGAGAGTGAATCCTTCAGCCGTGTCTCAACAAGGGCGCGATTCCTGCCGGAACGCATGTCGATGAAGTCGATTACCACAAGTCCGCCAATGTCGCGCAGGCGCAACTGCCGGGCAATCTCTTCAGCTGCCTCCAGATTTGTCGAAAGGGCAGTTGCCTCGATATTGTCTTCCTTGTGGCTCTTTGCCGAGTTCACATCAATAGCGGTGAGCGCCTCCGCCTTGTCGAACACGATTGTGCCGCCTGACGGCAGTTTGACGCGACTGTTCACCAGATCCGCTATCTGTTTTTCGACGCCGAACGCTCCGAACAGCGAATCCTTTCCGTCATAGTTGACGACATTCACGGTCCGCCACGGCATTATCTTCTGCAGAAATGATTTCGTCTCCTTGAATGCTTCAGCATCGTCGATCAGAATCTCAGACGTGTCCGATGTCAGATAATCACGCAGCGCACGCATGGTAACACTATGCTCCTGATAAACCAGCTTCGGAGCCTTCGCTTTTTTTGCATCCGCAGTGATGCGGCTCCAGAGCTTGGCGAGATACTTCAGATCACGATCCAGCTCTTCATTCAATGAGTCTCCGCAGGCAGTCCGGAGAATAAAACCCATGCCCTTCGGCAGCTTGAGGGCATTGAACGTCTCTTTCAGCCGGTCGCGATCATCGCGATCTTCAATTTTTCGCGAGATGCCGACTTTCTGCTGGCCGGGGAGCATGACAATATATCGGCCGGGCAGTGAAATAAATGTTGTGAGACTCGCCCCTTTCGTGTCGCGCTCATCCTGTTCGACCTGAACGAGGATTTCCTGGCCTTCCTCGAGGATGCTTTCTCCGCGGCGAAGCTCAGGCATGACTTCACGGAACTGCAGAAATCCGCGTTTTTTCCGTCCGAAATCGACAAAAGCTGCCTGCAGGCTCGGAGCGAGACCTTCCACAATTCCCTTGTAGATATTGCCTTTGAGGTGAATGTGAGAGGAGCTTTCCGCGTAAAAATCCATGAGCCGGTTGCCTTCCACAATGGCAACGCGCTGTTCTTCAGCGAACCGGGCATGGATTAAAATGCGCTTGGTTGTGTCACGCGGCAAAGCGGGTTCAGCAGAAACAGCGGCTTCATTATCTGGAGTCGCTAAAGATTCGGTATCGGCAGGCTTCTTTCCTCGGCGCTTTCTCCTGCGCTTGCGCGACTTTTCAGGCTGAGCTCCGACTTCATCAGAATGTTCGGACAGTTCAGCAATCTCAACATTGGGAGGTATCGGCTCGGAATCGGCAGCAACAGGAAGCTCAACCAATGATGCGGTCGACAGCTCTCCTGTTTGCGGTTTTTTGCCTCTTCTGCGGCGTCTCCGCTTTCGGCGGCCGGTGCCGGGCACCGGTGGAGCTGCACTTTCATCTCCCGTCGAGATGTTCGCTGACGGGAGAGTTTCTGCGGGCGGAACAGCAGGCTCGGCAGGCTGTTCCGCCCGCTGCTGCTCAAGGCCGGCCGTCGCCGTCATATCATCAGGAGCTTTCGGTTTCCTGGTTCTGCGGCGACGCGTCTTGACAGGCGCACGTGCAACCTTCTCTTCCACAGTCTCCGCTGTTACAGGAAGCCGATCATCGGCAGGCAAGACCGGCGTTGTTTTCTTTTTTGCTGGGCGGCGACGGGGGGTGAGCCTCGGCTTCGGCTCTGATGCCGCAGGCTCAGGCTGGGTGGTCGGTGCTGAATATTCCGGGGTTTCGTTCTGTTCTTTCATGTAATAACCGGCGACTCCTTCACTCGATAATACTGTTTTATTGTAGCACTATTTTGCAAAGTGTTCACGGTTTCGGCGCGACACTATGCTCTGCCGGGCTTTCTCTCCTGTTCCCGCAGGATTCAGCGAGAAACTTTTTCCCGGTTTTTTGGCATGCTTGCCAAACAGGCTTATTTTTTAGTATTATAACAAGCTAAGCTTATTGCAGGAGGCTCATTATGAAAGAAAAGATTCATCCGGCGTATAAAGAGGTCAAGGTCGTCTGCGCATGCGGCGACTCATTTACGACCCGCTCGACGCGTGAAAAGCTTCATATCGACATCTGCTCCAAATGCCATCCGTTCTATACCGGCAAGCAGAAGATCATGGATGCGGAAGGCCGCGTCGAGAAGTTCAAAAAGAAATACGCCAAACTGTAGCATACTTCAGTCTGCTCAGGGGTTAGGAGAAGCACACGCTTTTTCTAACCCTCTTTTATTTGAGGAAAAAACAATGCATACCAAATCAATCGGCGGCCAGGCGGTCATTGAAGGCGTTATGATGAAGTCACCCGAGGGGTGGAGCGTAGCGGTGCGCGATCCACAGGGGACGATCAACTTCAAAACGGTCCGCACGACAAAAAATCACCCATTTTTCAGGCTTCCGCTTATTCGCGGCTCTGTTGCGCTGTTTCAGGCCCTCATCATCGGGATCAAGGCAATCGAGTTTTCCGGCAATATCGCCTTTCAGGAAGAAGGTGAAAAGCCGCTCTCCCCGTGGAGCATCGCCCTGTCAATCGGCATGGCCCTCGTGCTCGCCATTGCGCTTTTCAAATTCCTGCCGCTTCTGGCTGCGACAGGGCTTGGAGCCGTTTATGAAGGCGTGGCAAAGAGTTCGTTTCTGTTTAATCTGATAGATGGCGTTACGCGGGTATTCATCTTTTTCCTCTATATCATTGTTATCGGGCTCTGGGGTGAAATGAAGCGTATATACCAGTATCATGGTGCCGAACACAAGGTCATATACGCTTTTGAAGCCAACGAGGAGCTGACGGTCGAAAATGCGCGTAAATATTCGCCGTTTCATCCGCGCTGCGGAACAAGTTTTCTCCTGATTGTCATGATCATCAGCATCGTAGCGTTTATGTTCATTCCGCAGGAATGGACATTTGCCGAAAAACTTCTTGCGAGGATTGTCTGTATCCCGCTTATTGCAGGCATTGCATATGAAGCGCAGCGCCTTTCCGCCAGGGTGAAGGACCATCCTGTTATGGGGGTTATGGTGTTCCCCGGAATGCTTCTGCAGCGGCTGACGGCGCATGAACCTGATGACGCCCAGATTGAGACTGCGATTGCGGCGCTGAAAGAGGTTCTGAAGCTTGAGAAGCCGGAACCGGAGAGCTGCACCCAATGTTAGAGAAACTTGCCTCCCTCGAAGCAAAATATATGGAAATTACCGCTACGCTTGCGCAGCCGGAGGTGCTGGGCAATGCGCAGGAGTATCAGAAGTTCTCCAAAGAACGGGCTGATCTCCTGCCCATATACGAGAAGATCCAGGCGTACCGGAAAATTGTCGAGGATATGGATGCAGCAGAAGCCCTGCTGAAGGGTCCTGACAGTGACCTGAAAGAGCTTGCGCTGGAAGAGCTGGATGAGCTGAGAAAGCAGCGGCCGGCTGCAGAAGACGAACTGAAGCTTATGCTTCTGCCCCGGGATCCGCGCGATGATCGCAACGTTATCCTTGAAATCCGCGCCGGCACAGGCGGCGATGAGGCAGCACTTTTCGGGGCTGCGCTTTTCCGGATGTATACGAAGTATGCGGAGGTGCGGCGCTGGAAGATCGAGATTCTCGATTCCAGCCAGACCGGCATCGGCGGTCTCAAGGAAGTAATTGCAAATATCACCGGCAAGGGCGCATACAGCAGACTCAAATACGAGAGCGGCGTGCACCGCGTGCAGCGCGTTCCGGCAACGGAAGCGTCAGGCCGTATTCACACTTCCGCCGCAACGGTTGCCGTACTGCCTGAGGCTGAGGAGGTGGATCTGAAGATTGAGGAAAAAGACCTCCGCATCGACACTTTCTGCTCGTCCGGAGCAGGGGGCCAGAGTGTAAACACCACCTATTCCGCAGTACGCATTACCCATATACCGACCAATACGGTTGTCCAGTGCCAAGATGAGAGATCCCAGCTGAAGAACCGCGACAAGGCGATGAAGGTATTGCGTGCGCGCCTCTATGAGATTGAGCTGGAGAGGAAAGAAAAAGATCGCGCCGCCGACCGCAAGACCCAGGTAGGTTCCGGCGACCGGAGCGAACGCATCCGCACATACAACTATCCGCAAAACCGCGTGACCGACCACCGCATCGGCCTTACTCTGCACAAGCTCGAGCAGGTACTCGAAGGCAGCCTCGACGAACTGGTCGATGCCCTTATTACGCACTACCAGACCGAGCGACTGAAAGAACTGTGATTGTCGGCGCCCTCGTGCAGGAAATCGCACAGCGGCTTCGAGAGCACGGCGTCCCCGATTCCGCAAAAGAGGCCGAACTGATAGTATCGTCATTTCTGCGCCTCTCACGCACACAACTCTATGCATCTGCGGCGGAAGTCTCGGCTGAATCCATTGAAGCCATACAGCAGCATGCTGCTCGTCGCGCTGCAGGCGAGCCGATCCATTACATCATCGGGCATCTCGAATTTATGGGCCTGCGCATCGCTGTCGGTCCCGGCGTGCTTATCCCGCGTCCTGAAACGGAACTGCTGGTTGAGGAAGCAATCAAACGGCTCAGAGGCGGGCAGTCAGGAGTCAGAAGTCAGGGGCCAGAAGATCTGCAGGCAGAAGGGAACAATACTCCCTCATCACCCATGACTGTTCTTGACCTCTGCACCGGCAGCGGATGTATCGCACTCTCTCTCGCACGGGCATTCCCCGATGCAACGGTGTTCGGCGTGGACATCTCACCCGCCGCATTGCAGTATGCACAACAGAATGGAACGCACAATTCGATTGATAACGCGACATTTGTCGCGGGCGATCTGTTTGCCCCGTTTACCGCTCAGAAATTCACCTGTATAACCGCCAACCCGCCGTATATTAAGACATCGGATATTCAGAACCTGCAGAATGAAATCAGGGAACACGAGCCCGTGAATGCTCTTGACGGCGGGCAGGACGGACTCGACTTCTACCGACGCATTCTCGCTGAAGCGCAGGACCATCTCGTTCCGGGAGGCACGCTCATTATGGAACTGGGATATGACCAGGCCGACGCGGTGACTGATCTGGCACGGGGTGCCGGATTCAGCGATATCCGGTGCATTGCCGACTATGCCGGAATCCGTCGGATATTTATCGGCAGCCGGATCACGGACTGAATACAATTTTTGGAACTCCCCGGGGCTTTCTGTGCGGTGAAGCACTGATAGGCTCTGGAATTAAGAATAAAACTATGCTTTAGAATTCGATTGTCTCGGAAAGCGAGACATCTCAGGGAGAGTGTCTGTTTGCCGCAGAAAGTTCAGTGAAGACATCTTTGCAGTAATCCGCAGCAGAGAGCAGGAGACTGAGGACATGGCGACCGAGAAAAGACACCCGGCAGATCGTTTCACAACCGGAAGTCTGCGGTTTATAACCGCAGCGGTCTTTGTGTGCATTGCCGCGATTGCAACAGCAATGATTTTTTTTGGCGAACGGAATCATCTGGTTCTGCAGGGAGCGATTGCGTTTATTGTCAGTGCAGCCGGCGCGCTCGCTGTGAATATTTTTCTTCGCTATCCCGGTGTTCTGCGTCGTGAGGTCGACCAGCGTACCCGTGAACTTGAAGCATCACGGGCTGCACTTCACGAAAGCGAACAGCGGTGGCAGTTTGCGCTGGAAGGTGCCGGTGACGGCGTATGGGACTGGAATGTGAAAACCAATGAGGTATATTTCTCCCGGCAGTGGGAAAAGATGCTGGGGTATGAAGAACATGAGATCGGCTGTACGCTGGCAGAATGGGATTCCCGTGTTCATCCGGAAGACAGAGACGCTGCATATGCCAAAATCGAGAAACATTCCAGCGGCCAGGCACCGGTCTATATAGGTGAACACCGATTGCTGTGCAAAGACGGTTCGTATAAGTGGATTCTGGATCGCGGGAAAATCGTCTCCCGGGACGAAGACGGAAAACCCTTGCGGTTTATCGGAACGCACACAGACATAACTGAACGAAAAAAACATGGAGAAATCGCTGCGCCTGAGCGAACAAAGACTGGCGAATATAATCAACAATCTTCCCGGCTTTGTGTATGTGTGCCGGAATGATCACGACTGGACGATGGAATATGTCAGTCAAAAGTGTCAGAACATAACCGGTTATGCTCCTGAGGATTTTATATGCAACAGGAAGCGTTCATTCAACGAGATCATCCATCCGGACTATCAGGAGCTGTTGTGGGCTGCCTGGCAATATCTTCTGGCGAAAAAGCTTCCCTTTGAGAAGGAGTATCCCATCATTACCGCGCAGGGCGAGCTCCGCTGGGTATGGGAGCGAGGGCATGGCGTTTTTGCGGACGATGGAAGGCTGCTTTTTCTGGAAGGTTTTATTATGGACATAACTGAACGAAAAAACATGGAAATGCTTCTGCATCAGGAGAAGAAATTTATCGACGCGGTTCTCGACAGTATCCCCGGCATGCTATATGTATATGACGAGCAGGGACATATCGTCAGATGGAATAAAAAACACCAGGAGATGACCCGGCTACACTCATGACGAACTCTCCCGCATGAGCGTGCCGGACTGGTTTAAGGGCGATGAGGAAACGATACAGCTGATTACACAAAGAATCCGGAAAGCCCTCCGGGACGGATTTGCTGATGCCGAGGCCGACCTGCAGAGGAAAGACGGGACAAGGATTCCGATGTACTTTACGGCTGTCCCCCTTGTCATCGAGGGAAAGACGTATTTCACCGGCATCGGCATCGAAATCAGCGCACGAAAAGAAGCGGAAGCCGAGAAAGAAAAACTGGCAGTGCAGCTTTTACATGCGCAGAAGATGGAGTCAATCGGCAGGCTGGCGGGCGGCGTTGCGCATGATTTTAACAACATGCTTACGGTTATGTTCATTGCCGTCGAACTGATGAAGGTGAAGATGGCGGATGACGATCCGCTTCTGCACCATCTTGTTCAAATCGAGAGTGCCGCAATCCGGTCTCGGGATGTTACCCGTCATCTTCTCGCTTTTTCCCGCCAGGAAATAATTGTCCCAAAGGTAGTGGATCTCAATGACGTGATAGCTGAAACGGAGAAGACGGTCGCCCGCCTCATTGGTGAGGATAAAGAACTCCGCTTCTTCCCGGAGCCTTTGTTAAGGAAAATTAAAATCGATTCGTCCCAGATAGACCATATGCTCATCAATCTCGTGCTGAATGCCCGGGACGCCATGCCTGACGGCGGAAAGATTACGATAGAAACGGCAAACGTGATTTTCGATGAAGCGTATTGCCGGGAGCACCTCGATTGTCGGCCCGGCAACTATGTGCGACTGTCGGTGAGCGATGAGGGGATCGGCATGGACAGGGAAACTCTGGAGCATATTTTCGAACCGTTCTTTACCACCAAGGAGGTTGGGAGGGGGACAGGGTTGGGGCTTTCCATGGTATACGGAGTCATCAAGCAGAATGAAGGATTTGTAAATGTTTACAGCGAAGTCGGGCGGGGCACGACATTCAAGCTGTATTTCCCGTGTGCTGACGCTTCCGAACAAAGCCCTGAGGAAAAGGAAGCAGCCCATGCCGCAACAGGGACGGGAACAATTCTGCTTGTAGAAGATGATGAAATGCTCTGCAGAGTGACAAAGACGATACTGGAAACGCTTGGCTACGCAGTCACGGCGGCTGCATCACCTGCAGAGGCGCTTACTCTTGCCGAAAACAGCTCCACGCCATATTCATTGATTGTGACGGACGTTGTCATGCCCGGGATGAACGGCAAGCAGTTGAGCGAGAAACTCCTGGAGCTGCACCCGGACGCGAAGGTTTTATTCATGTCAGGGCATGCGGAAAATGCGATTGTCCACAGAGGAGTGCTTGACGCGGGGTTGCATTTCATTCAGAAGCCGTTTAGTGTCATAGCTCTGGCCCGGAAAATCCATGAAATGCTGAATGCCTAATTTTTCACCAGATCTCCGGTTTCGAATTCGAAGGTCGAAAACGTTGTGTATGCGCCAAGAAAGCCGACGATGAAGAAAAGCCGCCACTGCGGATTCACCATAAAACGTTCGGTACGAAGCTGCATGAGCAGGCCGATAAGAAAGCAGCCGCTGATATTCACCAGAAAAGTGCCGAGGGGAAAGTTCCTTCCCCAAGGTTGGCTGACCCAGTGCGCGGCAAGATAGCGTGCTATTGTTCCCAGGAATCCGCCCAGTCCGATGTCGAGAAGTTTCGCAAGCATTGGTTCAGTTTATCAGAGCAGTCAGAAAAAATGGTGCTGTGCGGGAGCGCTCGTGAAGAATTGCACAAAAACGGCAAACACGGCGAGAATCATGCGAGTATAAACGACCGGTGCGGCTGAAGCATTCCATGAAATTCGGCCCGGTTCAGCAGGAACGAAGCGGCGCAGCTCAACAGGGTCCCGGGAGAGATGGCTCCACGGCAGATCACCCGCACAGACAAGACGATTTCCTGCGGGCGCTTTTGCAATGCTGTCCGAAACATGGTATTGTAAAGCACTGTTTTCCATGCAGAAAATGTGCGGAGGTTATGATGCCACGGTCAAGCATAGTTTTCCAGGAATCACTGATTGAACACCTTACTTTCTCATTGGCAAAGGATGCATATTCAGCGACCCGGCGTGACAAGTTCGATGCCGTTGTGCTTTCAGTGCGGGATCATCTGGCCGAACGTTGGATCAAGACGCAGCAGAAGTATTACCAGGTTAATGCAAAGCGTGTCTACTATATGTCGCTTGAGTTTCTGCTCGGCAGGCTGCTCAACAGCTATGTAAACAATCTCGGTCTTATGGGCCAGTATGCGCAGGCGCTTGATATCTTCGGGCTGACCTATCAGGATCTTCTTGAGCTTGAGGCTGACGCCGGCCTCGGCAACGGCGGACTTGGCCGTCTCGCTGCCTGCTATCTTGACTCTCTCGCAACGCTTGAGTATCCGGCATATGGGTACGGCATCCGCTATGAGTTCGGCATTTTTGCCCAGAAAATCAAGGATGGATATCAGGTCGAGATTCCGGACAACTGGCTCCGATATACCAACAGATGGGAGTTTCCGCACGCGGAGATTCTGTATCCGGTACGTTTTTACGGCAAGGTGAATCCCATAAATTGCGGGAGCGGCCGACATCGTATGCTTTGGAGCGATACGGAAGAAGTCATGGCGATGGCTTATGACTATCCGGTTCCCGGGTATCGCAACGGTATCGTCAATACCCTTCGTCTCTGGTCCGCCAAGGCAACCCGTGAATTCAATCTCAGCTATTTCAACAGCGGCGACTATATGAAGGCGATGGAAGACAAGAACCAGAGCGAAAATATTTCGAAGGTGCTCTATCCCGACGATCATACGACTGCCGGCAAGGAACTGCGACTGAAGCAGCAGTACTTTTTCGTATCCGCCACACTGCGCGACATCATTCGTCGCTACCGCAAGTTCCACCGTTCGTATGCCGAATTTCCGAACAAGGTTGCCATTCAGCTCAACGATACGCATCCGACCATCGCAATCGCCGAACTGATGCATGTGCTGGTAGACCAGGAAGGCATCTCATGGGAGGAATCGTGGGATATCACCCGGAATACCTTTGCATATACAAATCACACGGTGCTTCCCGAAGCGCTTGAAACATGGTCGGAGGGGCTTTTAGGCAATCTTTTGCCGCGCCATCTCCAGATTATTCAGGAGATCGATCGGCGTTTCCAGATCGAAGTCGGCAAGCAGTTCCCGGACAATCCCCAGCGCATCGCACATACGGCCATCATCACCGGTGACGGCGACCGTCGTGTCCACATGGCGCGGCTTGCTATCGTCGGCAGCCACACGGTGAACGGTGTTTCGGAGCTGCATTCGGATCTGCTCAAGACAAGCGTCTTTCCGGACTTCCACGCTGTCTTTCCGGACAGGTTCACCAATGTGACGAACGGCATTACGCACCGGCGATGGCTGATCGAGGCAAATCCCCGCCTCTCGGCGCTTGTGTCCGAAGCTATCGGCGACCGGTGGATGTATGATCTTGCGGAACTCCGGGCGCTCGAACCGTTTGCCGACGACAGTGAATTCCGCCGCAAATTCCGGGAAGTGAAGCACGCGAACAAGGACGATTTTTCGGGGTTCCTCGGCATTTACTGTGATCACACCTTCCGCCCGCACTTCATGCTCGACTGTCAGGTGAAGCGCATGCATGAATATAAACGCCAGATGCTCAACATCCTGCATGTCATCACGCTGTATAACCGTTTGCGTGAGGGGCGGGTTGATCAGACGTTTGTCCCGCGTACGGTACTCCTTGCCGGCAAGTCGGCTCCGGGGTACTGGATGTGCAAACTCATCATCAAGCTGATTCATTCGGTCGGCGCCACCATCGCGGCCAACCAGATCGCCCGCGAAAAGCTCCAACTTCTCTTTGTGCCGAACTACTCGGTGTCGCTTGCACAGCGCATCATGCCCGCAGCCGAGCTGTCGGAGCAGATTTCGACGGCGGGGTTTGAAGCCTCCGGCACCGGCAACATGAAATTCACCCTCAACGGAGCGCTTACCATCGGGACGCTCGACGGCGCAAACGTCGAGATTCGCCAGGAGGTGGGCGAGGAAAACTTCTTTCTCTTCGGACTCACTACCGAGGAGGTCATGGCGAAGAGGAGTTCCTACCGTCCTCAGGATTATTATGTGCAGGACCCGGAATTGCGACAGGCGATCAACCAGTTGCTTGAGGGGCACTTCTCGCCTGAGAATCCGGGATTATTTCATCCTATCGTGCGTTCGCTGCTCGACGTTGACTGGTTCTTTGTGCTTGCGGACTATGCGTCGTATGTTGCCTGTCAGGATCGTGTCGCAGCTGTCTACCGTGATCGCGACCTGTGGACCAGGATGGCGATCCTGAACGTTGCCCGGTCCGGATTCTTTTCGAGTGATCGTGCAATCAAGGAGTATGCGGACAGAATCTGGCATCTCCCTTCGGTAAAAAGCTAGGGGGCCGGAGCTTTTTTTGAGCGCACAAGGGAGGATTGCACGGGCAGCAGGCGTCATGTCTGCTGCCACATTCATAAGCCGCATTCTCGGATACATAAAGGACATGATTCTGGCCGGCTACTTCGGGGCATCGGCCAAGTCGGATGTCTTTTTTGTCGCATTTCGCATTCCCAACCTGCTGCGCGAACTTTTTGCGGAAGGTTCGATGTCGGCGGCTTTCGTTCCGGTCCTGACAGAAACACAGACGAAAGAAGGCAGGGCATCGGCCAACCGGCTCGTGAGAGCAGTCCTTGCCGTCGTTCTGCTTGTTGTCGGGTCAGTTTGCATCCTTGGTATCATTTTCGCTCCGGTCATCGTGACTCTGATAGCCCCCGGGTTTGTGCATGAACCGGTGAAGTTTGCCGATGCCGTTCTGCTGACCCGCATCATGTTTCCCTTCCTGCTCTTTATCAGCCTGGCCTCACTGGCGATGGGAGCGCTGAACACGCGCGGCGTTTTTTTTATACCGGCACTTGCTCCGGCACTGCTGAATGTGGTGACAATTGTGTGTATCGTTGCACTGGCATCACAGTTTGCAAATCCCGTCATAGCGGTCGCCATTGGCATTACGCTTGGCGGCCTGGTGCAGTTTCTTTTTCAGGTACCGGCATTCTGGCGGCAGGGATTCACATTTTTCCGCCGGGCCGGTGAAAAATCGCTGACGCTCGGACAAGTGTTTGCCCATCCGGGACTCAGACGTATGAGCACATTGATCATTCCTGCAACATTCGGCATGGCAGTTGCACAGATCAACATCTTTGTCAGCACCATCCTGGCTTCATATCTGTCGGACGGCAGTATTACCTACCTGTATTATTCCATGCGGCTGATCCAGTTCCCGATAGGCATATTCGGCGTCGCGATGGGCATGGCGATTCTTCCGGCGTTGTCTGAGCATGCGGCAAAGAAAGAGTTTGGCTTGTTGCGAGAGGATTTTTCCTTTGCGCTGCGGCTGCTTTTCTTCATTACGGTTCCGGCAATGGCGGGACTGATTGCCCTTCAGATGCCGATTGTGAACACGCTTTTTCAGCGGGGTGAGTTCACCCAGGCTGCGTCAGTCAATACAGCGCAGGCTCTGATGTACTATGCAGTCGGTATCTGGGCAATCGTCGGCGTTCGGACGATCACGTCAACATTCTACGCAATGCAGGACACGAAGACTCCGGTGAAGATTGCATCGTGCGGTGTCATTATCAATATCATCGCCAGCGTCGCCCTCATGGGGCCCATGCAGCATAACGGATTGGCGTTGGCAAACTCGATAGCCGCAGCGGCGAATTTCATGCTGCTCTTTTATTTTCTCCGGGAAAAGCTCGGAAACATCGGCACGAAACGCATCGTCCGGTCGTTTGCAAAAACAGGCGCTGCTGCCGTCGTGATGGGCGGCGCGGGCTGGTTTGCAACCCAGGGTGAGCTCTGGACCAACAGCGGACAGGCCGGCTTGAAAGCAATCTTTCTGAGCGGGGCCATATGCGGATCAATCGGACTTTATCTCGCCGTTGCCTTTGTGTTGAAGAGCGAAGAGCTGTTGTATCTCACAAGAAAAATTCATGAAAGATTCCAGGGGAGGTAGCATGGTTATTCGGCCGATTGTTGTCGGACCCTTGCAGGAAAACTGCTATATTGTCGCCGATGAGGCGACGAAAGAGGCGATTGTTGTTGACCCGGGGGATGAACCGGATCGGATTCTGCATGTCGTCAAAAAGCTCGGACTGTCGTTGAAGCTGATTGTCTGCACGCACGGACATTTCGACCATGTGGGCGCGGTTGTGGACATCAAAAAGGAAACCGGAGCTTCGGTGCTGATTCATCATGACGACATGTTTCTGTATAGTGCCGCAAACGCAGCCGGCGCAATGTGGGGGTTTGACGTTGACCCGCAGCCTGAGCCGGACGGCTTTCTGAAGGAGGGCGATGCCCTCAGCTTCGGCAGCCTCTCGATGACGGTCATGCACACGCCTGGACATAGCCCGGGCAGTGTGTGCTTGTACGGCAACGGCGCGCTCATTTCTGGCGACACGCTGTTTGCAGGCTCGGTCGGGCGCACCGATCTGCCGGGTGGTGATATGAAAAAGCTGAAACGGTCTTTTCGCCGCCTTATGACTCTTCCTGAAGAGACGACGGTCTTTGCAGGTCATGGGGAGAGCTCAACCATCGGCGTTGAAAAGAGGGAGAACATGTTTGCCGATGAGCTGTTGTCATAGTCCGGATTAATTGTTCGACCATCTTATATTCTCCGAACCGGAGAGCATAAGATTAACTAATAGCCCTATTTATTTTCCTGCTCATGGCGTGTTCCGTTTATAATGTCAACATAGGCGCGAAGTTATCAGTCGCCGGACAAAGACGTGCTTTAACCCAATGCCGGTCGTGCGATGCCACGCTCTGCTTTTTTTCCCTTGTTTTAAACGGCATTGTGAAAGACGTGCCGTGAAAGCACAAGGACACACGAAGGGACATCATGCCTGAAGAGCAGACCACAGAGACTCGCCTGGGCTCAGCAAAAGAAATGCTTCTGTCTCCGATCCGGACCGCGACAGCTATCCGAAACGATCGCTATAAAAGCCTGAAAGTGCGTATTTTTTTCACGGTCGGCACGCTCGCCGGCGTTCCGTTGCTGATTGTGACCGCCGTCTGCTTCTTCTGGTTGCACGCGGTTCTGGTCGAGGACTTTTCCCGCCATCTTCGCTGGCAGATGGAGCATGCGCAGGAAGGGCTTGAGTTCTTCCTGCAGGGCCGGGTATCAAGCACCCGCTATTTTGCATCTGTGAATTCATATGAGGCGCTTTCGAAGGAGCGGTCACTCAGGGCCATTTTCCAGAAGAGAAAGCAGGAATATCCGGAGTTGATAGATCTTGAAGTTTTGAACTCCGGCGGGAAGCGGGTTTCGTATGCAGGCCCCTATGCCGACAAGAGTAGCAACTATGCACAACACGACTGGTTTATCCGGGCGAAGGTGCATGGTGTTGCCATCAGCCAGGTGTTCCCCGGCGACCGGAATCTTTTGCATTACATTATTGCGGTCCGACAGGAGATGCCCGGGCGCGAAGGTTTCTGGATTCTCCGCGCATCGTTTGATATCGAAACACTGACCCGGTTTGTCGCGGAGATTGAACTCAGTGAGCGTGATGACGCATTTCTGGTGGCCGGCAATGACATGCTGCAGACAACGTCCAGACTGCACGGGGCTGCTCTTGAGCGGATATCTTTGCCGGTGTTGTCCCAGCAAAAAGGGGTGTCTCTTGCGAATATTGATGATGAAGTGATCGGGAAAGGAACTTTCGGATCGGTAAAGGTGCAGGGGTCTCCGTGGACGCTGGTGGCGATTATCAAGCCGGCTACACTGGCGCGCATTGCTACCATGCTGAAAAGAGAAATTCTTGCGGTCTACCTGATCATTGTTTTTGTCGGCATCGGCGTTCTGATGAATTACCGGACCACTCAGCGTATTGTGAATCGCATCCGGGAAACCGAAAAGGCGAGGGAAGAAGCGATTGCCCATTCCGAGCACTCAGCCAAACTTGCCTCTATCGGACGCCTTGCAACCGGCGTGGCGCATGAAATAAACAATCCGCTGGCTATCATCAATGAGAAGGCCGGGCTTATCAAGGATTTATTTGAGATGCATCCGGAATCAAGCGGATGCCAGAAGGAGTTTTTGCCGCTGGTGCAGGCCATCTCCGACAGCGTCAGCCGATGCCGGACGATTACCCACCGGCTGCTCGGTTTTGCCCGGCGCATGGAGATCAGCATCGAGCAGATCAATGTGAACGAGGTTTTGCGTGAGGTCGTCGGGTTTCTCGAGCGGGAGCTCGTGGTAAGAAATATCAGGCTCGAGCTGAATCTTGACGACCAGATACCGCATAGTGAGAGCGATCGGGGCTTGTTGCAGCAGGTCTTTCTGAACATTGCGAACAATGCTATCGACGCAGTCAAAGACGGCGGTGAAATAGGCATCTCGACTATGACGGCTGCCGGGGGCGGACTGAAGATTGTGATTCGGGATGACGGCGCCGGAATTCCGAAAGATGTTTTGAAGCATATTTTTGAGCCGTTCTTTACGACAAAAGAGAAGGGGAGGGGTACGGGGCTCGGTCTTTCCCTGTCATACGGCATCATCAAGCGACTTGGCGGAACAATCGAGGTTGACAGTGTTTTGCACAGGGGAACGGCGTTTACCATCACTCTCCCGCTCAAGTCGGATGTCCGGGAGATCGGAGCGTGAACCGCGCAAAAGTGCTTCTGGTCGATGACGAGGCGGAGCTGGCGCAGACGCTCGTCAGGAGGCTGAATATCAGGCATTATCGCGCGAAGTCGGTCTATAGCGCTCCGGAAGCGCTTGAAGCCGTCAGCCGTGAGGCGCAGGAGGTCATGGTCATTGATCTGCACCTTCCCGGGATGCCCGGGAATGACCTTGCCCGCGCGGTAAGGCAGGTCGATTCGACTGTGGCAATCATAATGCTCTCGGGGCAGGGTTCAATGCAAACAGAGAACTGGATTCACGATGGACTCATCGTCGATTTTGTCATGAAGCCGGTTGAGATTCAGGAACTGACGAAGAAGATAGATAGAGCAAAAAATGAGCATGATGCCAGGTGTGTAAGGAGGGACGGTGGGCGTGGAAAACACGGGCAGGCCTGATCAGATTCACTATCAGAAGCTGTTCATGGGAACCATTCTCGCGAGCTTTACCCATGAACTCAGAAATCGCCTTGCTGTTGTGCAGGAAGTATCGGGTTTGCAGCAGGACATCATCGCCGTCGACCGGACCGTGAGAGATCTCAGCGGGCTTGTCCGGACTCTGCGTTCCGTGGATGAACACGTCGGCAATGCGCTTCGGCTGATAAGTGTTCTGAGCCGTTTTGCACATCGCCTGGATACCGAGATGTCTTTTTTTCGCGTTCAGGAGGTGCTCGAAGAGCTTATCGAACTTGTAAAGCGTTCCGCCGACGAGAAGCGTGTGGGGCTGGAAACGGATTTCGATCCCGCGCTGCCCCCTGTTTCGGGAGACCCTGCACGGCTTCAAATGCTCGTCTTTTTTCTGCTTGATGAAAGCCTTTGCTCTCTGGAGCAGGGCGGCAGTGTTCTGGTGCGCATCACAGAGCATGCGCCGGGAATCATGATACGCATCATTCCGCGCGGGCCGCGGCATACGGGCGGAGGGTCGGGAGGTCGTTGCCCCCGGGATATTCTGCTTTCGGTAGCCGGGGATATCGGCGCAGAGGTTTCTACCGGCGGCGTTGAACAGGAGACCGGTGTTCTCCTGCGGCGACGAGAACATATTCCATAGCAATACACGGGTTCTGCATCTGCCGAAGTGCGGTCTGACAAGAACCCAGATTATTTTTCGGAGGGGCAAGACAATGAGAATTCTGGCGGCGTATGACGGGACGCTCAATGCGAAAGATGTCTTGAGGTATGGGCTCTATCGCATCAAGACGACGGGGGGAGAGCTCAAGGTTCTCCAGATGCTCGACAGCGATTTTGTGAAGGATTTTGAAGGATTCGATGCCTATGACGCTCTCAGGAGTGAGGCCTCACGGCATCTGGACGAAGCGCGAAGGATTATTGCCGAATCCGGCAGGGGGCAGCGGGTTGAGCTGCTGACGTGCGAATGCGGGCTTGAGCATGAGTTGATAACGTATGCCGAGGAGGGCCGTTTCGACCTCATTCTGGTGCCGGAGAAGTTTGCCGGCATAGCCCGCCAGTCGCTCAGCAGGGTTTCGGTCGTTCCCAGAGACTTTTCAACGTTTAAAGTGCTGCTTGTCGACGATGAAACCGCATTTGCCGATGCGCTTTCGCAGCGGCTGACCCTGAAAAACTTCAGGACTGAAGTAGCAACGCGCGGCGAACAGGCGCTTGAATTCGTCCGACAGGAGACCCCGGATATTGTCCTTCTCGATCTCCGGATGCCGGGCATGGACGGCCTTGATGTTCTGAAGAATATCAAGGCATCGCATCCTGAGGTGCAGGTAATTATTCTGTCCGGGCAGGAGACCGCCGGCGACCGGGCAGAAGCAATTCGCTACGGCGCGTTCGACTTTGTAAGCAAGCCTGCCGACATTGATGTTCTGACGGGGAAGATTAAGGAGGCGTACTGGTCAAAAATCGAGCGGCCGGCAACCGATTTTCTTGCTGATGCTTAGACAGGGGGCGGGAATATCCTTCGGGATGGCAGGGGTTGCCGCCGGACACGAATTCTGCGTGATGGAAAAAACAGAGCGGCGACCGGCAATTGCTTTTGTCCTTTTTGGGTACAGGCTGATGCTCCAGAGGCAGTAAATGAGAAGAACGACGCGGTTCTTTTGTGCAGCGCTTCTGCTGTTCCTGTGGTGTCTTTCGTGCCGGCAGGCTCCGGTAGAGACACCGGTCTCGTCACCCGTGCCGAATCAAGCTGTTTTGCAGGGAGACCCGCTGATTGTATCGGTCATTCCGGTCGAAAGCCCCCGCTCGATGTATGAAAAATTTCAGCCGCTGAAATACTATCTGGAAGGGAAGCTCGGCAGGCCGGTCACCATTGTCATTGCCCGCGATTATCAATCCGCCATTGCAGATCTCGCAAGCGGCGCAGCACACCTTTCCTACCTTGATCCCGCTGCGTATTGCGAGGCCCGCGCGCGACATCGCGGCAAAGTCCTGCCGCTTGTGCGTGCCGTCGGAACGAATGTCGCTGCTGCCCGCAGCGTCCTTGTCACCAGGGATATTCGCGGGATTGATCGAGTTGTAGATGTCCGGGGCAAGCGACTTGCACTCGGCACGCAGCAGTCGTCGTTCAGTTATCTCATCCCGCTCGCAATGCTGCTCGACGTCGGCATTAATATGAAGGACTTCGCGTCCGTCGACTATCTGCAGCAGGAAGATCGCATTGCCCTGTCCGTGCTGATCGGGACGCACGACGTCGGCGGCATCAGCGAGTCGGTTGCGAAGAAATATGCTGCGGACGGGTTGCGCATCATCAAGCGGTCGGACCCTGTGCCTCAGCTCTTTCTGTCGGCTTCATCGTCACTGCCGGGCGCCGACCGGGAGGCGGTGCTGAAGAGCCTCGTCGCCCTGAAAGACAAGGGCATTCTTGCCTCCATTGAGCGTGACATCGAAGGCTTCGTGCCGGCGGAGGATCGTGATTTTGATCTCGTGCGCATTATGATAAAGAACCTGACCGGCCTGGACTATATTGAATACGGGCCGAAAACCGTGCGTTTTGCGGTCCTGCCGCTTTACCCGGCAAGCACCATCTATCAGCGTTATGAGCCGCTCATGCGCTATCTTTCCGAGAACACCGGCTTTGAGTTCAAGCTGGTCATCCCTAAAGACTTTGACGAGTTCCTCCTTATTGTCAAAACCGGCGTTATCGATTTTTCTTATCAGAACCCATATATCTTTTCGCAGATTGACCGTGAGTACGGCATCAAAGCAATAGCTGCAACTCTGAGTGAGCCGGGGGATGAGGCTGGAGGCGGCACTGCGTTCCGGGGGGTCATCATTACCCGGAAAGACAGTCCTATCCGGACAGTGGATGATTTAAAAGGGAAGCGCGTCATGATTGTTTCTCCCCGATCGGCCGGCGGATTCCTTTCGCAGAAGATTTTTCTGGCGCAGCACGGCATCTCAGCTGAGAAGGATCTCAAGATCATCGATGCAAAGCGCCAGGAGAAAGTCATTCTCGGCGTATACAACGGCGAGGCTGACGCCGGATTCGTGCGTGAAACAGCGTTGCAGGTGGTCAAGGATGAAATAGATATGGGACAGATTCAGGTTCTCACCGCCACCAGCCCGCTTCCGAACTGGCCGATTGCGTGGACGAAGAAGAGCAATCCTGAACTTGCGCAGAAAGTCCGTCAGCTTCTGCTTGCGCTCGACAATCCTGAAATACTGAAAGCCGCCCGCGTCCGGGCGTTCCAGGCAGCCCAGGAGGCTGAGCTGGAAGCGCTCAAGAAATATTAAGTGCAATGCTGGACAACATGAAAATAACCGTGCAGTCCGCGTTCCGGAAGCTGCCGATTGCGCAGAAGTTTCTGCTTGCGGTCATCTGTCTTGTCCTGATCATCATGATAGTAGTAAATTCACTGGTCATGACGGCGCAGAAGTCCGCGCTTCGTGATGAAATCGAAAACAGTCATATGCTGGTTATCAGAACCCTCGCCAAGGACGTGACTGAACCGCTCATGTTTCTCGATCCCCTGCGCATCGATCAGCATCTGCAGGTTACTGCACAGACCCCGGGCTATGCGTATGCCATGGTGCTCGACAAGACCGGACGTGTCGTAGCGCATAGCGACCGCAAACATCTGGGTGGAGACAGGTCTGCAGAAGCGGAGCAATCCGGCGGCATGAGCGCAGAGCGTGTCCGAGAGCGTTCCGGAGACAGCGCAGATCCGGTTCTGCGGGAAATATGGGTGCCGGTCCGCATCGGAAACGAAGGCATCGGAGCGGCCGTCGGCGGGTTCTCGTCAAGTCGCATCGATGCGCTGGCTGATGAGAATCTTGCGCAACTGAAGCGCGCATTGTTCGGCATTACTGCAGCAATGCTTATTGTCGGCATCGCAGGGGCATTCTTTCTGGCCCGGGTGCTGACGACGCCGATGAAGCGCCTGCGCGAGCGCATGGGTCGGGTCCAGTCGGGCGACCTCCGGCCGGACCCGGACCAGTCGCCTTCCGGCAAGTGCTGGGAGATGATGGAGTGCGAACATACAACCTGCCCGTCGTATGGAAAAGACATGCGTTGCTGGATGACGCCGAATCTGTGCGGGCAATGCGCGCTTGCGTCAGACGGGAGCAGAGATCGGCGGGGGTGCCATGCCTGCCCTGTCTACCGGGAAATTGCCGGTGATGAGATCGGCGAACTTGAGCAGTCATTTGAAGAGATGGTCGCCCGCCTCCGTAGAAGTCTCGATGAGCTGGAACAGTCGACGCGGGAAAAGGCCCGGCTCGAAAAAATGTCGGCTCTCGGCGAAATGTCGATGACCGTTGCTCATGAAATCAAAAATCCGCTGAACGCTATCCGCGGTGC
>DATIKF010000118.1:0-3561 GCA_035477855.1 Dissulfurispiraceae bacterium | reverse complement strand
TAGTTGAATCCAATGCATAAACGGTATCCTTCAGCTCCACTGCCAGCGACTCTCCCGCATACAGCTTCCGCGCCTGTACTATCAATCTCTGGGTGAGTTCGGCATATATCCGCCAGTCGCGCACTTCGTTTGCATCGGCTGGCGGCGCTTGATATTCCCATGAGGTACAGTTTCTGCGTTTGGGATGTCAGGCATGCTTCTCTATCCCGAAGGCTTTCCCGATATGTCATCTTGGCAAATGCCATTACCCGCAGTTGCTCGGAACACTGGAATCCTTCCGGTGCGGCATCGGAGAAAAGACTCCCGACATCCTTTGCAGGACAGGCGCGTGAGTGACAGAAATACTACAAACGCTAATGACAATTGTGGGTATAAACAGCTCCTTCCTCATTGATGTTCCGTCGGGGAACACCAAGGCAAACAAAACATGGTTTTCTTTCATGTCTCCCCTTTTTTGGAGCGGTCGTAGATACAAAATGAAAGCCCCGGAACCTGTATTCTGGCTCAGGGGTTTGGGATTAAAAGAATTGTTGTGGGCGCTACGATCTGGGCGGGGAGGGTTTTTGCCTGGCTTGTTTTACCTTCCAGAAGAACTTTGCCTGCTCTTCCAGTCGTTTGAGCTTCTGGTCGGCCGGCATCTTCCGATATGCTGCCATCTCTTCTGGGGTCCTGCGATAGAGGAGTGGCTTATCCTGCATGCTCACTCTCTTCCTTGACCTTCTTGAGATGGTGAATATCGGCAATATCCTTCTCGCGACCCGCTTCTTTTTTTAAGGAAAGAAGCACGTTGAGCGAGACGACAGGGAGACTGATATCGCCGAGGGGGATCCACATGGCATCTGGATATGCCGCAGCAAAGTCGAAATCCTTCAAGAGCACATCGACCTCAAAGTACTCGTGACCATCAAGCGACATCGGGAATGCGACAGCGTTCTTCTCGGTCTGCCACAACACCCGATTATCAGAGTTGGCAAAATCTTCGAGCTTCACGCCGGGCCATGACGGTTTCATATTGAAATGCCGGCTTGCCGCGATGAAGCGGTCGATATTGTCCGGCGTCATCTCGACAGCAATATCGAAATCACCGGTTTGCCGTTCAACGCCATGCAGGTTGACCGCAAAGCCGCCGATAATCATGAACTTCGCCTTGCCGAGGCGTAAGGCTTTGACGAAGTCGCTGTAAAATGAAGTCACCATGTCTTTTTTTATTATATCGGATTCTGTTGCTGCAAAAGAAAGGTGTTCTGTCTCGGAGGTCTGGTGTGTGTGAAAAAATTTGCGCCCGGCTGATCATCCGTGGAGACGCTATCCTGCGGCTCGGCATATTTGCACTACTCCGCCTTTGGCGGCTCCATAAAACCGGACATCTCTATGTTGCCCAAAAGAGGACATTTCTATATTGCCTTGACACAACTCAAAACCCGCCTTGCCACCATCATCCGCGCATGGTATGCTGTTTCTCAGTGCATAGCGCGAAGGAGTAACAGACCGTGCCCCTTTCCCTGAACGAGATGAAAGACCGTGCCCTCGCCTTTTCCCGCGAATGGAAAGGTGAGCAGGTAGAACGCGCCGAGGCGCAGAGCTTCTGGAACGAGTTTTTCACCGTCTTCGGCATCTCCCGCCGCCGCATCGCCTCGTTTGAAGAGCCGGTCAAAAAAGTCCTGCCGCTGTTTGAAAAAGATGCACCGAAAGGCAGCGGACGGATAGACCTCTTCTGGCGCGGCGTACTCATTGCCGAGCATAAATCACTCGGTCGCAATCTCGACAAGGCATATACGCAGGCGCTCGAATACTTTGCGACACTGCCGGAACGCGATCTGCCGCGCTACGTCATTGTTTCAGACTTCGCACGGTTTCGCCTCTACGATCTCGACCAAAACACCCAGACAGAATTTCTCCTCCGCGACCTCTACAAGCATATAAAGCTGTTCGGCTTTATTTCCGGCTACACCACACAGAAAATCGAATCGCACGATCCGGTCAACATCAAAGCTGCCGAACGCATGGGCAAGCTGCACGGCCGCCTGCGCGCCAACGGCTACACCGGGCATCAGCTCGAAATGCTGCTGGTGCGCCTGCTCTTCTGCCTGTTTGCCGACAACACCACGCTCTTTGAGCCGCGCGGCTCGTTCCGCGACTTCATCGAAAACGCAACAAAAGAAGACGGCTCAGACCTCGGCCCGCAGCTGACCATGCTCTTTCAGGTGCTCAATATGCCTGAAGACAAACGCCAGAAGAACCTCGACGAACTGCTCATTGCCTTCCCCTACGTCAACGGGAAGCTGTTTGAAGAAACCCTGCCCATTGCCGCCTGTGACCGCACCATGCGCGACATGCTGCTGGACTGCTGCGGCCTGGACTGGGGGCTGATCTCTCCCGCTATCTTCGGCGCTCTCTTTCAGTGCGTCATGGACGAAGAAGGCACCGCCCGCCGCCGCAACCTCGGCGCGCACTACACCAGCGAAGAAAACATCCTCAAACTCATAAAGCCGTTATTTCTCGATGACCTGTGGGCAGAGTTCGAAGCGGCAAAGCGGAGCGCTAACAAACTCTTCGAGCTGCACAAGAAGCTTTCGCGGCTCAAGTTCTTCGACCCTGCCTGCGGCTGCGGCAACTTTCTGGTCATCGCGTACCGCGAGCTGAGAAAACTGGAACTCGAAATCCTCCGCGCCGTGCGCCGGACCGGACAGCAGCACCTCAACATCTTTCAGCTCGTGCAGGTGGATGTGGATCAGTTCTTCGGCATCGAGATCGAAGAGTTCCCCGCGCAGATCGCGCAGGTGGCGCTCTGGCTCACCGACCACCAGATGAACATGCAGGTCTCCGAAGAATTCGGCCAGTACTTCCGACGCCTGCCGCTCATCCACTCCGCAAAGATCGCCTGCGGTAACGCACTGCGCCTGAACTGGAACGATGTAGTCTCCGCCGAACAGGTTGACTACATCCTCGGCAACCCGCCGTTTGTGGGAAAGCAGTATCAGAAGGCCGATCAGAAAGCCGACATGGAGATGATCTTCTCGGGCGTGAAAAGCGCTGGCGTACTCGATTATGTGACGGCCTGGTATCTCAAGGCCGTTCAGTATTTGCGCGGAAACGACAAGGCAGCAGGGCTGCTTGATGGATTGTTCGGCAAGACTAAAAGACCGGGCGACCGCGTGAAGATTGCCTTTGTCTCGACGAACTCCATTACGCAAGGAGAACAGGTCGGCGTGCTTTGGTCTGAACTGTTGCGCCTTGGAGTAAAAATTCACTTCGCGCACCGCACCTTCAGCTGGTCTAACGAAGCGCGGGGCAACGCGGCAGTGCATTGCGTGATTATCGGTTTTGGACTGCACGACACTGACCGCAAAACAATCTTCGAATACGACAGCCCGAACGGTGAGCCGCACGCCATTGCTGCGGCAAATATCAATCCGTATCTCACTACTGTCCGGTTAAAATAGCGCGCCCTGTAGGCCATGTTCATGTGCAGCGAGGAGCCTGTCTGACCTGAGCGTCAGTATATCAATCAGCGTTTTCCGCTCAAAGAGCGTTTCTCGTATCACACGGCTGAGCTGAAGC
>DATIKF010000117.1:0-3240 GCA_035477855.1 Dissulfurispiraceae bacterium | reverse complement strand
GAACAAAGAACCCACATCGCCAACTGTGCAGCCTAAGCGAAAGCCAATCGGTGCTACTCAACCAACTCGGCCTTGACCTTCAAGAGAGTTAGGTAGCAACTCTCTAAGCGCATTTCCCCTTGGTATTACAGACTGTTGCGTCCTTCGGCGATCCGTATTAGCGAAAGTCGGGTTAAACTACTGTCTGAGTGGTATTGGAAACAGAGAAATAAAAAGGATTTGCCGAAAAGGAAGGAATGCTGCGGGCAAGAACGGATGACAGGGCAAGACCGTGAGCAGATCTAGTCTTCTATCCTCTGTATATCTTCACACCCGCTATGCACTCCGTGCAGAAGCAGCGTGTTGGTCCAGAGTATTGCGAAGTCTTCGGCGCTGAGGGGGGGGCTGAGGAAATATCCCTGAAGTTCATCGCATCCGAGTTGTCTCAGAAAATCCATGTGTTCCAGCGTTTCAACTCCCTCTGCATTGACTTTTAGCCTGAAGTTATGAGCAAGGGCGATCACCGATTTGACGATGGCGGCATCTGCTTCGTCGTTCGTGATATTCTTGATAAATGACCGGTCGATTTTCAGCTTCTGGACCGGCAGTTTTTTCAGATAGTTCAATGAGGAATATCCGGTTCCAAAATCGTCTATGGCAAGCTCCACTCCCAGAGCACTTATTGCAGACATTGTTTCAATTACGCTCTGAGGATTGTCCATGATAATATTCTCGGTTATTTCAAGGCAGAGGCATTCAGGAGCAAGGCATGCTTCATCAAGTGAGTCGCGGATGATATGGAGCAGATCAGGATCTCTGAACTGCTTCATCGAGACATTGACTGAGACGGTGATGGGCGGAAAACCACTGCGAATCCACTCGCTCATCTGTCTGCAGGCGGTCTGAACCACCCATTTTCCGATGTCCAGTATGACGCCCATTCTTTCTGCTATCGGAATGAACTTCGACGGCAAAACACATCCGAAATGCGGCGAGTTCCATCGGATAAGGACTTCAGCTCCCACCATGCGACCAGTGCCGGTTGCAATAAGAGGCTGGTAATGAAGAGCCAGTTCATTGCGCTCAATAGCAGCAAGGAGACGGCTTTCAAAGAGCAAAAGCTCGCCGGTTCCCTTGTCCATCGAAGACGCATAAAACCGGAAGGATTTCACTGAATCCGCCTTGGCCCGCTGCAGAGCGATATCGGCATTCTTGATTAAGGTGTTCGGCAGTATGCCGTCTTTCGGATAGACACTGATGCCCGCAGTTGCTTTCAGTCTTATCAATTCGCCGCGAACTGTAATGGGCAGGGCGATGGCTTTGAGAATCTTGTTTACGATTATTCCGATGTCCTGGTTTCCTTCATTATCAGCAATGATTGCGATAAAAACATCGCCTCCCTGACGAATCAGAACATCCGAAGCCCTGAGGGTGTTCTGAATTCTCTGCGAGACCATTTGTAAAACGGCATCTCCCTGTTCGCGTCCGAAAAAATGATTAATTCGGCCAAACCTGTTTATGTCGATGAACAAAACGGCAAGCATGGTGCCGAGTCCCCGTGCTTTCTGTATTTCCTGATGCAAAGCATCCGTCAGAAAAAAGATGTTCGGAAGTCCCGTGAGGATATCGTATCGCGATGTGTTGTGCCCCTGGTTCTCAAGAATATCAGCAGGCTGGGGAGAAGGGGCATGCGCATGTTTCATGTGAAGCACAATGAAGCCGTCATAGGGAGTTGTGCTGCTGTGGAGGTATGTCGTGAACCTGTTCTGATGATGCTGAAACTTGAAAAAACCTGAGGAGTAATTATCCATCAGGAGCGATTTCTTGACCAGGCAGACCTCGGCGTCGCCCTTTTCATGAAAGGCGCAGTGATATTTGCTGCAGAGTTCCTGCTTGAGAACGCACTTGTCAAGGTAGTGTTCGATATCTCTTGCCGCAGCATTTGACGTTACTGCTTTATTCCTGATATCCAAAACAATAATAGGATCCTTGATCGAGTCCAGTACCATCTGCAATTTTTCGTGAAAAAGTACCGGCATTATCACCCTGACAGAAATGCTTTGTAGAGCGGATATTTCAGAGACAGGCGGCTTGCCAGAAGCTCAACAGCGCCTGAATCCAATGAGAGGAACCTCAACTCGCCGTCGGTGAGCGATATGCGGACTCCGACGCCAATCCTGTTCATTGTGCATAATTGATGCGCCATCCTTAACACGATCATCACTCTTTTTGCTCTCTCATCTTTGATCTCCAGCGGTCTTTCCGCATGATGATGATTTATGACGAACGATATGTGCTCAGGAAGATGCCAGCATTCAGCAACCCGCTCCCCAACGTCGCAATGATTGAATCCGAATGTCTGGTTTTCAGCTTCTAAAAAGTCGAGCGCAGTTTCGGTAACCATTTCGGCAACGCGCGCATATTTTTTGCTCCAGGTTCGATTGAGGACGATCTTGCCGATATCGTGCAGAAGGGACTGCACCAGCGGTTCGTCCGGATCGAGGACATGTGTTTTTTCGCAAATGAGCATGGCGGCAACGGCAACTCCGACGCTGTGTTCCCACAGCAACGAGCTTACTGCGTTGGATTCCTGATGTATATCCTTTAAAGCAGCAAAAACGACAAGCGATTTCACGGCGTTCTGCCCGATAAGCATGATTGCATCATCGACCGTGCTGATGGAGTTGCTTCTCCTGTAATAGGGTGAGTTGGCTATGCGAAGAAGCCTGGATGTAAATGAAGGATCGAGCGAAATAACATTTTTGAGTTCTTCAGTTAAAGAGTGTTTGTTGGAAATAATCTGCAACGCCCTCAAAGCGACCGAAGTGAGAGAAGGGATGTCAAGGACTTCCCGATCGTTGCCGGATTGTCTCACTGCATTTGCTGTCTTCATTCCTGAAGCGTCGATATGCTCACCTCTTCTGAACCCCTTATCAATGACTACATTTTACTGCATACTTCCCCGGCATTTCAATGTGCACTATCCAGATGTCCTTGCAGGGTGCTTGATACGCAAGGGAAACCAGCGTGCCTTGCTCGCTGAAGGTGGCAGAATGTCCGAGAGATTCCGAAGATATTTATCAAGAACGGCCAGAAAACCCCAAGGCTTTGAAGCCTGGGGATGAATGGCCGCCCGGAGCGTAGGCAGTGGCGGAGCGGAGGTAGTTTTTTGCATAATCTGGCATGGCCAAATATTGGACAGGCTCTCATACGAAACATCGACTGTGCTATCACCTGGTATGGATCCCGAAATACCGAAAG
>DATIKF010000116.1:0-8919 GCA_035477855.1 Dissulfurispiraceae bacterium | reverse complement strand
GTCAAAGACGGCAATAGGCGTATTCTGAAACTCTGCCTTGCCATGAAACGTCGTCAGTGGTTTGAAGGGTTATGGGGCAAGTCCAAGTCTTTCAACCTGCCCGTTTCTTTCCCTTCACTTCTCTAATGACAATTCTGGGGTAAAAACACGAACAGCTTGCCTTATATTTGTTTTCCGTTGACCATCAATGGGTTTCTGTGGTATTGTTCATTCAATGAACACTAATGCCGTTGACGACCGAAAGCTTCCTGACGATATAACCCGCAAGTTGCTGGATGCGGTTGCAAAAGAGCCTACCATATCTCAACGGGCACTTTCCGATCGTTTCGGGATTGCTCTCGGGCTTGTCAATGCATATGTAAAACGTCTTTGCAAAAAAGGCCACCTCAAGATTACGACACTTCCCCGCAATAGAATCAGCTATCTTATTACGCCCAAAGGATTTGCTGAAAAAGCCAGATTAACATGCAGTTATGTTGACATATCCATAAATTACTTCAAATCTGCCCGTGCCATGATAGAGCATCTCTATGCTAGCCTGCTTGCCGATAATTGCCGTCGTATCGTGCTCTGGGGTGACGGAGAAATGGCTGAATTATGCTATATTTCAACGCGCGGACTGGCACTTGAAATTGTCTGCGTGGTGAGTCATGCGGCAAACGGGCATGATTTCTTCGGGAAGCCGGTTATTTCACCTGATATGCTGAACGGCATTCAGTTCGATGTCGTGCTTATCGCGTCCAATGACGATATTTTTAACCAATTGGCGTATGAATTCGTGTCCGAACGCGACAAAATTCATTCTCTGGCCTCAGACAGGATGGAACTGTTATGATCGGCAACAGCGTATTTAAGTGCTGGTACGCGGTGCATGTCAGGTCGCGGCACGAGTTTCGCGTTTTTTCCAGACTTGCCGAGGCAGGCATCGAGGCCTTTGTCCCGGTTGTGGAAAGATTGCAGAAATGGTCTGACAGAAAGAAGATTGTTGAGTTCCCGCTTTTCCCTAGCTATCTCTTTGTTTATATTCCGGATACATATGATAATATCCTGGCTGTTTTGAAGAAACAGGGGGTTGTGCGTTTTCTCGGCATGATTCCAGGCAGGCCGGAACCGGTCCCGGAAGAGCAGATCGATGCGCTGAAAAAACTGGTTTCAGTAAAAAATGAAATCGATCCGTATCCCTATCTCAAGCAGGGTCAACAGGTAAAAGTAAAGCGGGGACCGCTGAAAGGCGCTGTCGGGATGCTGACCGAAAAGGCGGGGCAGCATCTTTTTGTGGTTTCGATAGATATTTTGCAGCAGGGAGTAGCTGTAAAGATAGACGCTTCGGATATTGAGGCGTTGTAACATTTGGAGTTGGCAAAGAGCGCTTTGCTGTATTGATTTGCTGTTTTCCCCCTGACTTCTGAATACTGGATTCTGCTTTTTTGATGAGTTTATTGCCTTCTTGGGTGCGTCTGCATGTAACCGGGAGGGCGGAGCAGTAGAAAATCTGCCATTTCACTATCGTCATGAGAAAGATTGCCATGAACGAACAAATCACCGTCATTCCAACCATTCTGTGCGGCGGAGCGGGTACACGCCTCTGGCCTCTGTCACGAGAGCAGCATCCGAAGCAGCTGCTTCCGCTGTCAGGCTCGAATTCGCTGCTTCAGCAAACAGCTGTCAGGCTGGCGGGCATTAAGGGACACGTCAACATCTCTCCGAGGACTCTGGTTGTATGCAACGAGCAATACCGGTTTCTTATTGCCGAGCAATTGCGCGAAATCGGCCTTCCCGGCACCGATATTCTCCTTGAACCGGCCGGCAGAAATACCGCTCCTGCACTTGCGCTGGCCGCGCTGCATGCCGAAAAGGAGCGTCCCGGGCAGCTTCTTCTGGTCATGCCGTCCGATCATGTTATCAGTAATCGCTTTGCATTTCACGATGCAGTTATACGAGGACTTCCGGTCGCTGCGCAGGGCTGTATAGTTGCGTTCGGGGTTATGCCTGTCCGTCCTGAAACCGGCTATGGCTATATCAATGCCGGTGCGGTGGATGAAAGGGGTGCTTTGCCGATTATCCGGTTTGTTGAAAAACCTGATCGTAATACGGCGCAGCAGTATATTGCGTGCGGCGGCTATTTCTGGAACAGCGGTATTTTTCTGGTGCGTGCCGACATCTGGTTAAAGGCGCTTACTGCATTTGCACCAGCTATGGTGGAAGCTTGTGAGCGCGCGCATCACAATGGCGTGCGGGATATGGACTTCTTTCGTATCCATCGTGATGCCTTCATATCCTGCCCCGCTGACTCTATCGACTACGCAGTAATGGAGAAGCTCCCGTCTCATCCGGAGCTTGGTATCGGAGGATTCGTCATTCCGCTGGATGCAGGCTGGTCTGATCTCGGCTCGTGGGACGCGGTCTGGACAGCGGCCGAAAAAGATGCCTCTGGCAATTCCGTGTCCGGTGATGCCCTGCTCGAAGACACGCGGAATTCCCTTGTGCATGCCGACGGCAGGTTGGTCGCGTGCGTTGGTCTGGATGACATTGTTGTTGTGGAAACCGCCGATGCCGTTCTTGTGGCGCGCAAGGATCGTGTGCAAAACGTTAAACATATCGTAGCGAAACTCAAGCGAATCGGTCGTGTCGAGGCGTCTCTGCATCGCAAGGTAGCGCGCCCATGGGGCACCTATGATTGTGTGGATATCGGCGAACGTTTTCAGGTCAAACGCATTATCGTAAAGCCGGGTGCTGTGCTAAGCCTTCAGATGCATCATCACCGAGCCGAACACTGGATTGTGGTGAGAGGCACCGCCCGGATAACGAGGGGTGATGAGAGCCTCCTGCTTTCCGAAAATCAGTCGACCTATATTCCTCTTGGTGTCCGTCACCGGCTCGAGAATCCCGGCAAGGTTCCGCTGGAACTCATCGAAGTTCAATCCGGTTCCTACCTCGGCGAGGACGATATCGTGCGCTTTGAAGACCTTTACGGGCGCAGGAAGGACCCGTCGGCATGACATCTGCCCAAGCGCTTACGTGTTTTAAGGCCTATGACATCCGTGGGCGTATTCCGGATCAATTCAATGCAGATGTCTGCTACAGAATAGGGCGGGCATTCGGTGAGTTGCTGAAGCCGAAAAACACGGTTGTAGGGCATGATGTTCGCCTGACCAGCCCCGAATTCTCCGACGCATTGATACGAGGATTGACCGATGCCGGCAGTGATATCATCGATATCGGCCTCTGCGGAACCGAAGAGGTCTATTTTCAGACGGTCCACAGAAAGGCTGACGGCGGCATCATGGTGACAGCCAGCCATAATCCCATTGACTACAACGGCATGAAGCTGGTGCGCGAAGACAGCAAACCGATCAGCGGTGATTCCGGTCTGAATGACATTAAATCTCTGGCAGAGCAGGGTGAGTTTGCATCTGCTCGCACGCATGGTGCGGTCATAAAGGATGCCGACAAAGCCGCATATATTGACCACATCTTGGGGTATATTGATCTGTCGAGCCTGAAGCCTCTGCGCATTGCGGCAAACGCCGGCAACGGCAGCGCCGGGATAATCATTGATAAACTTGCTGAATATCTGCCGTTTGAATTTATCCGCATCAATCATGAGCCGGACGGCTCTTTTCCCAACGGAATACCGAATCCTCTTCTGCCCGAAAACCGCTCAGCCACTGCCGGCGCGGTTCGGGAACACAGTGCCGACTTCGGCATTGCGTGGGATGGGGATTTCGATCGGTGCTTTTTCTTCGACGAGTGCGGAAATTTCATCGAGGGCTACTATATCGTCGGACTGCTTGCTGAACAGATGCTCAAAAAGCACCCGGGGGCGAAAATAATCCATGACCCGCGCCTCACGTGGAACACGATAGAAACGGTGAAGGCGGGGGGCGGTATGCCGATTCAGAGCAAAACAGGCCATGCTTTTATTAAGGAGAGGATGCGCACGGAAGACGCTGTCTATGGCGGCGAGATGAGCGCCCATCACTATTTCCGGAATTTTGCTTATTGCGACTCCGGCATGATTCCGTGGCTTCTCGTTGCCGAGCACCTCTGCAGAACCGGCAAAACGCTTTCTGCGCTGGTAACTGAGAGAGTGCGTGCATATCCATGCAGCGGGGAGATGAATTACCGCGTCGCTGATGCCGGCAGAGTGATTGAGCACGTTGAAGCGTGGTATGCGGAACAGCATCCGCATGTTGAGAGAACAGACGGCTTAAGCTGCGAATTCCGTGACTGGCGATTCAATCTCAGAACATCGAATACCGAACCGCTCTTGCGGCTCAACGTCGAGACGAAGGGAGATTCCCGGCTGCTGGAGCAACGCGTTGCCGAGCTGTCCGGGCTGATAACGCAATGATACTGGTGTCAGGCAGTGCCGGCTTTATCGGTTCCAATTTTGTCCTTGACTGGTTCGCATTATGCGATGAACCGGTTGTCTCCCTTGATGCTCTCACTTATGCAGGGAACATGGAGAATCTGAAATCACTTCGCGGCGACAACCGGCATGTGTTCGTAAAGGGGGACATCAATGGTGAGGAAGTCGATCGTTTAAAATTGGTCTCACCGTTTTTTACAGGTCTGGACATCATCTTTTTAGAAGGGCAAGGGAACGTCAGGTTTGGAGCCGGGCACAACCTTGCTTTTCAACAGGCTGACTCAGAATTCCATCTGGTTCTGAATCCTGATGTGACACTCGCCGTCGATGCGCTTCAGCAATGCCTCTCTTTTTTTGCCGGTCATCCTGAGTGCGGACTGATTTCGCCTCATTCAGTGAATCCTGCCGGCGAACGACTGTATCTCTGCAAGCGGTTTCCGTCACTCTTTGTGCTGGCGCTGCGCGGCTTCGCTCCTGAGTCTGGAAAGAAGTATTTTAACGGCTTGATGAGTACCTATGAGATGCGTGATGTAATCAGGGATGAGGTGTTCTGGGATCCGCCCGTTGTGAGCGGCTGTTATATGTTTTTTCGGACCGATGTGCTGAAAAAGCTCGGGGGATTCGATTCCCGGTTTTTTTTATATTTCGAAGATTCCGATTTGAGCCTGCAAGCGGCCGGAATTAGCCGAATTGCATATGTGCCGACTGTCAGCATCATCCATCGGGGCGGGTTTGCGGCAAAAAAAGGATGGCTGCATATTTATATGTTTATAAAATCCGCATATCTTTTTTATCAAAAATATGGGTGGAAATTTTTCTATCGAGTCTGCCTTGGTTGATTCGTACAAGAAGGAGTAATTGATGAAAAAAGCACTTATTTCGGGTATAACCGGCCAGGACGGCGCCTATCTTGCCGAATTCCTTTTGCAGAGAGGGTATGAAGTTCATGGAATAAAGCGGCGCTCCTCTCTTTTCAATACGTCGAGAATCGACCATATTTATCAGGACCCTCATGTGCATAACCGACGGTTCATTCTGCATTACGGAGACCTGACGGACTCAACAAATCTGATTCGGATAATTCAAGAGGTTCAGCCCGACGAGGTCTACAATCTTGCTGCCCAGAGTCATGTTGCGGTCAGCTTCGAATCTCCGGAGTATACTGCCAACTCCGACGCACTGGGTGCCCTGCGTTTGCTGGAGGCGATTCGCATTCTTGGCCTCTCAGCGAAAACACGGTTTTATCAGGCGTCTACTTCTGAGTTGTATGGTCTCGTCCGAGAGACCCCGCAGAGGGAAACGACTCCTTTTTACCCCCGCTCTCCTTATGCTGTAGCCAAGCTCTATGCGTACTGGATTACGGTTAATTACCGGGAGGCGTATGGGATGTTTGCGTGCAACGGCATTCTTTTTAATCATGAATCTCCCATTCGGGGCGAAACGTTTGTGACGCGGAAGATTACCCGGGCCCTTGCGCGCATAAAGCTTGGGCTTCAGGATACTCTGTATCTCGGGAATTTATCTGCCAGGCGTGATTGGGGTCATGCAAAAGATTATGTGAAAGCAATGTGGTTGATGCTGCAGCAGGAGACTCCCGAAGATTTGGTTATTGCGACAGGAGAGCAGCATAGTGTGAAGGAGTTTGTTGAAACGGCGGCGCGTGAATTGGGAATATCTATCAACTGGCAGGGGGATGGCATTGATGAGAAAGGATATAATCAGGCCGGGAAGTGCATCGTTTCAGTGGACCAGCGATATTTTCGACCAACCGAGGTCGAAACTCTGCTCGGTGACGCCACAAAAGCCGGAGAAAAACTTGGTTGGTATCCTGCCATCTCCTTTCATGAACTCATCGCTGAAATGGTTCGGGAAGACCTTAAGTGTGCAGAGCGTGACGAGCTTGTCAAAAAACATGGTTTTGATTCTTATAACTATCATGAGTAGATAAAGATGGACAGGAAATCAAAAATCTATATAGCAGGCCACAAAGGACTCGTTGGTTCCGCGATGATGCGCAATTTGTCAAAGAATGGGTTTGCAAACCTCTTGTTCCGCACCCATGCCGAACTGGACCTGACCGGGCAGTCCGCGGTGAACGCCTTCTTCTCCCGCGAAAAGCCCGAATACGTTATTCTGGCCGCCGCCAAAGTAGGCGGCATCCATGCCAACAACGAATATCCTGCCGAATTCATTCGCGATAACCTTGTCATCCAGACGAACGTCATTCATGCGGCATATCAGCATGGCGTCAGGCGGCTGCTGTTTCTCGGCTCCAGCTGCATCTATCCCAGGCTTGCCCCGCAACCGATGAAAGAAGAGTACCTGCTCACCGGCCCGCTGGAACCCACCAACCGCCCCTATGCCTTGGCCAAGATCGCCGGAATCGAGATGTGCTGGAGCTACAATCGCCAATTCGGCACCAAATACCTGGCCGTAATGCCGACCAACCTCTACGGCCCCGGCGACAACTACCATCCCGAAAACAGCCACGTCATCCCGGCGCTGATCCGCAAGTTTCATGAAGCAAGGGTCAATAATTCTCCGACCGTAACCGTCTGGGGCACCGGCACTCCGCGACGGGAGTTCCTCTGCAGCGACGACATGGCCGACGCCTGCGTCTTCCTGATGAACCTGCCTGACGAGCAATTTGACCCTCTGCTTGCCGCGGACCGCAACGATGGGCTGCCCCCTCTCGTCAACATCGGCACAGGAGAAGACCTTACAATTAAGGAACTTGCCGAGTTGGTCAAAGCCGTAGTCGGGTATGCCGGCGGTATTGTTTTCGACACCACCAGGCCAGACGGCACGCCGAGGAAACTGCTCGATGTCCGGCGTTTGAACTCTCTTGGCTGGCGAAAAACATGCAGGCTGGAGGCCGGTCTGGAGCTCGCATATCGAAACTATCAGGAAACAACAGCCCGGGGATGAAAACTTTTGCCTGCGCCAGCGCCACTGACCAGAGCACTTGGCATGAGGCACATGTCAGGTTGCAAACCAAGACGTTACAGCTATGCTCATCGTGATCCGAAACACCTTTGGCCAACTTGTCGCCCATGGCGGCTTTCGCCGTTATTTTTTCAACACATCGTGGATGTTTGCCGAGCAAGTTCTGCGCATCGTCGCTGCATTGTTCGTTGGCATCTATGTAGCGCGTTATCTGGGTCCGGAACAGTTTGGCATATACAGCTATGCGGCCGCCTTTGTGGCGCTGTTCGCTGCCGTCGCTGGCCTGGGTCTGAACGGAATTGTGGTGCGCGACTTGGTCAACCATCCCGATAACCGCGATGTCTATCTGGGCACCGCGTTCTGGCTCAAGCTGGCCGGCGCATTGCTCACCCTGGGACTGCTTGCCATTGCCGTGCAATTCACCGGCAACGACGCCAAGACCAATCTTTACATCTTCATTATTGCCAGCGGCCTGATATTCCAGTCCTTCGACGTGGTGGATTTCTATTTTCAGTCGAAGGTGCTCTCGAAATACGTTTCCATTTGCAGGCTGGTGCAGCTTGCGCTTTCCTCCGCGCTCAAGCTGTATTTCATCTTCATTCAGGCCGATCTGTTCTGGTTTGTCCTTGTAAGTTTGATCGACCAGATATCCCTGGCGCTGGCCCTGGCCCTTGCCTACTGGCGACAGAAGATCGGCAGTTTTTTCGGGCAGTTTGATCTGAGCACCGCTAAAACGATGCTTAGAAACTCCTGGCCGCTTATCCTGTCGGGCATCGCAATCAGCCTTTACATGCGCATCGATCAGATCATGATCAAGGAGATGCTTGGGGAGCGCGAGGTGGGCCTGTATTCCGCCGCCGTCCGGCTTTCCGAGGCATGGTATTTCGTGCCGGCGATCATTACCGCATCGTTATTTCCTGCAATATTAAATGCAAAGAAAATAAGCCAGGAGCTTTACTACAGCAGATTGCAGAGGCTCTTTACTTTTTTGACATGGATGGCGATTTTGATTGCTTTACCCATGACATTTATGAGTGATTGGCTGGTAACGCTGCTGTATGGCACAGCTTTCATCGAAGCAGGCCAAGTGCTGATGATACATATATGGGCAGGGGTTTTCGTATCTCTTGGAGTAGCAAGTTCTAGCTGGCTAACCAGTGAAAATCTTCAACACTATGCGTTCTATAGAACCTTGGCAGGTGCGGTTATCAATATCGTACTGAACTTAGTCTTAATCAATTCTTATGGAATGATCGGAGCAGCGATTTCAACCGTGATCGCACAATCACTGGCAGCATTATTTTTCGATTTAATAAATAAAAAAACAAGAATAATTTATTTCATGAAATTGAAGACACTACTTTTTGCAAATCTAATTCAAAAAGGCTGAAATGTTGAACTTTGTATTTGATTTATATGCTTTTATATTTTCCAGGAAAATATTTAATAAGCTTAACCGATTTATCAAGAACGGCCAGAAAACCCCAAGGCTTTGAAGCCTGGGGATGAATGGCCGCCCGGAGCGAAGGCAGTGGCGGAGCGGAGGTAGTTTTTTGCATAATCTGGCATGGCCAAATATTGGACAGGCTCTCATACGAAAC
>DATIKF010000115.1:0-5955 GCA_035477855.1 Dissulfurispiraceae bacterium | reverse complement strand
CATGGATGTTTTCCTTACCCGGTTCTTCCCTACATCAGGCGCTCGGCGCTTTGCTATATTTTAACGCTCTTTCAATGACTTATATGTTCTCTTCTCTAACGGCGGCCTTTAGAACTTGCTCGCGAATGACAATTTTGGGATTATGCATTCATGAGCATCGGAGCCTTCGGCGTAATTATATTGATGGACTGCAGAAATGATGTGAATGACTTTAACGGTCTGGCAAAAAAACATCCTGCACTTGCTGCGCTTATGCTCATCTTTATGTTCGCCCTGACCGGCATTCCCCCGACGGCCGGATTTGTCGGAAAATTCAATGTATTCCTTGCTGCCATCAATGCAGGATACACTTGGCTTGTCATTGTCGGGGTCTTTTTTAGTGTCATCTCCGCCTTTTATTATCTGCGGGGCGTCATGAACATGTATATGAAGCCGGGAGCGTTCAGCGTTCGGGTCGAAGGGTTTCCGTGCGCTCTCGCCGCACTTTTTATTGCAGACCTCGCCGTTTGTGTGCTTGGCATCGTGCCGGCGCTGGTCATCCGCTGAACGAGGCCTACTCCACTTTTGTCTTGCTGAAAAACCCTGATTTCTGGTATAAAGTATATATGTTTACGCCGGATGCACCTGCCCTGTCCGTGATTCGGTAAAGAAGTTGATCCGGCAAAATGGATCTTAAGGGAGCCGGGTATAAGGCACGCGGTGTGCATGTCTCCTGCAGGAGAAAGCCTAAGCCGCCTTCTAGGCACCCACCTGTTTATTCCGGGGATCTGTTTTTTACCACACGACAGGGTGGGTTCGCTTTACAGAAATTGCCAGCGTTGGTCAGTCGAATGGGATTGGGTCGGCGGTGGCAATTTCTGCACGGTCATCGTGGATAGACAATAGGGAATAACTGAACGCATAAAGGAGCTCATACACATGCGCACGAGCGCAATTGCTGTCGTCCGGCAGCGTGTTGACAATAAAAGATTTGCCTCAGGTGCAGCCCCAAACGGGCCGGGCGCGATTCTCCTTTTGATTTCTTTTCATTTCAACGACATTCCTTGATTTTGTTCTATCCGCCGTTGGCCGTAATGCCTGCGAGTTGCTGGCGTTTCCTGACGCCCGCAGGCAACACTGACATAACGGAGGGGAACTGCATGAACGATTTATTTTTGCATGTCGTTATCGCGGTTATTGTAGGTATCGCGAGCGGCTCAATCTTTTTCCTCGTCTACCGAAGCAGTCAAAAAAATCAGCGGGAAGACGTCCAGAAACTTCGTGAATCGCTTATCGAGGATGCTCGGAGAGAAGCAGAATCAGTAAAGAAAGAAGCCGCTATTTCAGCAAAAGATCTGGCCTATCAGCTCAAGATCGAAGCTGAAAAGGAGTTGAAAGAGAGAACCCGCGAAGTCAGCCGCCTTGAGAACCGCTTCCGTCAGAAGGAAGAGCAGCTCGAAAAAAAGCTTGATCAGGCGGATAAAAAGGAACAGGAATTTGCTCGTAGGGACAGGGAACTGAACACACGCGAGAAATCGATTTCTGACAAGGAAGCGGAGGCGCTCAATCTGGTAAAAGACCAGATGACGACACTGGAGCGTATAGCCGCGATGCGTTCAGATGAGGCAAAGCAAGAGCTTTTTCGTCGTGTCGAAGAAGATGCCAAATTTGAAATTGTAAAGCTGGCCAAAAAAATTGAAGACGACGCTCGGGAAACTGCTGAGAAAAAAGCCAAAGAAATCATTAGTTTGGCCATTCAGCGCTATTCAAGCGATTTTGTGGCGGACGCAACCGTGTCCGCGGTCAGTCTGCCCAGCGATGAAATGAAGGGACGCATAATTGGCCGGGAAGGCCGGAATATCAGAGCCTTTGAGGCTGCAACCGGCGTTGACCTTCTGGTTGACGATACTCCGGAGGTCGTAACTCTCTCGGGCTTCGACCCGGTGCGCCGGGAAGTAGCTCGCCTTTCGCTCGAGCGCCTCGTGCATGATGGCCGTATCCACCCTGCCCGCATTGAAGAGATTGTAGAGAAAATCAAAAAAGAGGTCGATGCAACTATTCGTGAAGAAGGCGAAAAAGCCGTCTTTGATCTCGGGGTATCAGGCCTCCACTCTGACCTGATTCGGACTATCGGGCGGCTGAAATATCGCACCTCGTATGGCCAGAATATTCTTCAGCATTCCAAAGAGGTCGCCTATCTTGCCGGGATGATGGCTGCCGAGCTCGGCGTTGATGAAAAAATGGCCAAGCGCGCTGGTCTCCTCCATGATATCGGCAAGGCGATAGACCATGAAGTCGAAGGGTCTCATCAGGAAATCGGAGGGAGCCTTGCAAAAAAGTATGGTGAAAATGAGTTCGTAATCAATGCCATTATTTCGCATCACGGTGAAGTCGAAGTGAACTGTGTTGAATCCGGTCTGGTTGCGGCAGCTGATGCGCTCTCGGCAGCTCGGCCTGGCGTTCGCAAGGAGAGCATTGAGAACTACCTGAAACGTCTTGGAAAATTGGAAGAGCTTGCGCTTTCATTCGACGGGGTCGAGAAGTGTTATGCTATTCAGGCTGGCCGTGAAGTGCGCATTCTGGTCAAGCCAGAACAGGTCAATGATGAGCTGAGCTCAATGATTGCCCGCGACCTGAGCAGAAAAATAGAGGCGGAACTGACCTATCCGGGTCAGATTAAGGTAACCGTTATTCGAGAGTCCCGTTACGTCGATTACGCAAAATAGCAGATGAAAGTTCTTTTTATCGGCGATGTCGTCGGCAGGGTCGGCCGGATAGCGGTCCGTTCGCTCCTGCCGAACATCGTCAGCCGCTACAAAATAGATGTGGTTATCGCAAATGGCGAAAATGTCGCCGGCGGCTTCGGCATCACTGAACTGACCGCCTTTGAACTATTTACTGTGGGAATTCAGGTTATTACCACCGGCAACCATGTGTGGGATAAGAAAGAGACTCTTGAATATATCAGTCGGGAGCCGCGTCTGCTCAGACCGCTTAACTATCCTCCAGGGGCACCGGGAGCAAGTTCCGCAGTCATATCACTCCCTGAAGGCAAAAAACTGGCTGTTCTCAATGTGTCCGGTCGTATTTTCATGCAGAGTCTTGATTGCCCGTTTCGCACAGCTCAGGCAGAAATCGAGCGTCTTCGGGGCATCACTTCCAATATCATCATTGATTTTCATGCTGAAGCCACCTCGGAAAAAATATCGTTTGGATATTATGTTGATGGGACCGCGAGCGCCGTCGTCGGAACACATACTCACGTTCAGACGGCTGATGAGAAAATTCTGGAGGGCGGCACCGCCTATATTACCGATGTCGGCATGACCGGGCCGGTCAACTCGGTCATAGGTATTGACAGACATCAGATTGTCGAACGCTTTCTCACGATGATGCCGCGAAAATTCGAGGTGGCATCCGGGAAAGCAATACTGTGCGCTGTTGTCATCGAACTTGATGCGTCGAACGGACGAGCAACTGCCATTCAGCGCCTTCAGCTAACTCATCCGTAAATACGGAAAGTTGAATCAGGGTTCCCCAATTTTCAGGAGGTTGACATGAGCGTTACAGCCAGAGTGAAATGGACAGGAGGCATGCAGTTTGTCGGTGAGTCTGAAACCGGACATGCCATTGTTCTTGACGCGGCTCCGGATGACGGAGGCGCGGATTCCGGTATGCGTCCGATGGAATTGCTGCTTATCGGCGTCGGCAGCTGTTCAGGCATGGACATCGTATCGGTTCTCCAGAAGAAGCGCCAGAAAGTTACCAGTCTTGAAGTGAGCGTCACAGGAGAAAAAGCTGACACATATCCGAAACGCTACACTGAAATCAATATCGAATGGATTATCACCGGCCAGGACATTTCCGAGGAAGCGGTGAAGCATGCAGTCGACCTTTCGATGGAAAAATATTGTTCTGTGAAGGCAACGCTGGAACATTCGGCGAAAGTTTCGTTCAGCTACAAAATCGTGAACGTTTGATAGTGTGGATTAACTACGGAGCTATGCTTTCCGGGGGCTGATGTATGCTGCTCATCTATCCTCCGCTCGCAAAACCATCTGAACCACCGGCGGGAATTACCCGGCTATCGGGAGCCCTTGCCTCCCATGGCGTGCGTCATGCTCTCCTTGATGCAAATCTTGAAGGCATTCTCTTTCTCCTCGGTGAAGCCGCCGGACAGCTCAGGAGTTCGCAGGATACATGGACACGACGGTGCCTGCGGAATCTCCCGCGAAATTTATCGGCTCTGAGAGATATAAAAACCTATCGAATTCTGGATCGCTACAAAAGGGCTGTTGAAGACGTGAACCGCGTAATTGAACAGTCCTGCATCGCACGTGGCTCCAGTGTCAGCCTCGCGAATTATCAGAGCAATACGTTTTCTGCCGCACGCAGCACCGACCTGCTGCGTGCGGCAGAAAACCCTGAACAAAACCCTTTCTATGAGTACTTTGAAAAGCGTCTCTCCCAAACTATTGAGCGGGAGAAGCCGGAGGTTGTCGGCATCTCGCTGACCTATCTGAGCCAGTCGCACTGCGCCTTTGCCCTTATGGGATATCTGCGGAGACGCTTCCCCGACCTGAAGCTTGTCTGCGGCGGCGGCCTGATTACTTCATGGATGCGTCGTCCCGGCTGGAACAATCCATTCGCCGGGCTTATTGATATCTGCATCGACGGACCCGGCGAAGCAGCCCTTCTTGCGCTCACAGGAGCGGCTCCGGGCATAGTGAGTAATTATGTGCCGAATTATGCATCCCTCTCCTTACATGAATATCTCTCTCCCGGATTAATACTCCCCTACAGTGCGTCCAGCGGATGCTTTTGGAATAGGTGTTCCTTCTGCCCTGAGCATGCCGAAGACAATAAGTACCTTCCTGTTGCATCCCAGCGCGCTGTTGAAGAACTCTCCTTCCTGACACAACAGTTGAACCCGTCACTGCTGCATCTGCTCGACAACGCCGTCAGCACTGCACTGATGAAATCCCTTATTGCCTGTCCTCCAGGTATTCCATGGTATGGCTTTGCCCGCATCGGAAAAGAATTGACTGACACTGCTTTTTGCGAAGCACTGAAGAAATCAGGCTGCGTGATGCTGAAACTCGGCATAGAATCAGGCGACCAGAGCGTGCTGGATGCGCTCAGCAAGGGAATCAATGTCGAAATGGCCTCAAAAGCTCTCCGCAGCCTCAGAAATGCAGGGATTGCAACGTATGTTTATCTCCTCTTCGGGACTCCAGCTGAAGCGCTTCCTGAGGCTCGCAAAACACTGGAGTTTACAGAACGCAATGCAGATGCAATCAGCTTTCTGAATCTTGCTATCTTCAATATGCCGGTGGGAACATCTGATGCCGAGAAATACGGAACAGCCGCATTCTACGAAGGGGATCTTTCTTTGTACACGGACTTCGAGCACCCGGCTGGCTGGGGGAGAAGACAGGTCAGACTCTTTCTTGATGGCGAATTCAGGCGAATTCAGGCAGTCTCAGCGATACTGAAAAAACAACCGTCCTATTTCACCTCAAATCATGCTCCTTTCTTCACAATGGCCTGAAAGATTGATCCTGAAGTCTTTCAAGCTGTCCGTTTCCTTCGATTCTCTAACAGGCTGCTGAAAAAGTCCATCTTCGGCTCAGCAGGGTCAATTTCGGGGGATGTTCTGACATGGATTGCCCCGAGTTTTTCGATTCTTGAGCCTCTGACCCGACTTTCGCCAATATTCTCGTTGTCGCGCGTAAGTTATTGAAAGAGCGAGCTAAATTCCCCTCTATTGCAACTACCTAAGCAACCCCACCCTCGATAGCCCTTCAAGACCTGTAAAATAGCCATTCCATAAAATATGTCTTGACATTGTTGTGCCTATGTTATATGATTTTTATATGGCTTATCTTGTAACAAAGACTTTCAAGGGCCGTACCTATTATTACATCGTCGAGTGTGCTCGCGTTGAGGGCAAGTCCCGGATTGTCAAGCAATGGT
>DATIKF010000114.1:0-5127 GCA_035477855.1 Dissulfurispiraceae bacterium | reverse complement strand
GGCATGACAGCGTCGATAAGCCGAAAAGGCAATTGCTATGACAATGCCCCGATGGAGAGTTTCTGGGGTTTGTTGAAGACAGAACTGGTGCATCATCGAAAGTACAGAACGCGTGAGGAAGCGATAAGAGAGATTACGGAGTATATCGAAGTGTTTTACAACCGGCAGCGCATACAGGCTCAGCTTGGCTACCTGTCGCCGGCTGCCTATGAGAGACAGTTCTATAAAGAGCTGCTCGCAGCCTGTGATGGCTTTGGGGTCTACTATTGACAACAGGGGGCACTCGATCACTATCATAAATAAATCACTCCTTCGGGAGAAGCCGTCCCGTCGAGCACGTCCAGTTCTTCTTCAGTCAACAGATCATCTCTTCGCATTTGCAGGACTTGGGCGACTTCGTTCACGATGTGCGCCCAAGTGCACCGGTTCACAAAGAGCATGCCAGGGACGTTCAGGGTGCCGCCGTGGTTGATGAACCCCAAGCCCGCAGTCCGGCCTCTGCCGGTGTTCAGTGACTGCAAGGTACCCAAGAGTATTTCCGGCCTGGTATGGGTGACAAATACGCGGGCGGACAACGAATCAGGATAGAGGTCGGCCTGCACTGAATCCGACGCCAAATGCTTTGCTTCCCGTTCGCTTCTGGGGGAACGAAACTTGCCGGGCTCAAGCATAGAGACCACGGAATGAGGCAGGTCCCGTTCCCGGAGACGTTTCGACGCCTTAAGGACTTCCTCAAGTTGATAAGCTCCCACGGCAGTCAGGATCACGCGCTGACGCGCCGCCTCATGACCTGCCCAATCCAGACGAAGCGCTCCCCGCTCGAAAAGACTGGTTGCTTCATCAACAGTAAAGAGGTCGGGCGAAGCGTCGATCTTCGGGACGACCAGCGTCCAGATCTGTCCTTGCGTCTGGTATAGACCCTGCATAACGACGGCGGCTGTGTTGTAATCAGGCACAAACATGACCCGCGACACGTCCGAAGGCTCGCCGAGCATCGCCTCTGCCATGGATGGGTCTTGATGCGATCGCTCATTCTTGGCATTTTCCCATGTATGGGAAGTAAGCACCAGCGGCACGGAAAGCCAGCCCTGTTTTCTGCCAGCCTCATTGCAGTGGTCGACGAAGATGACTTCCTGGCGGACAACGCCGTGCATCTTTGTGCCGAAGGCCTCATAGGTATGGATGAAGTTGATGCCGCCTTTGTTGGCAAGGGCGGCAGCGGCTACCGCCTCTTCGTTCAGGGCCGTGATAACAGCGCCCCGGATGTCCTCCGGTATGCCGGGTTCGGGGTCGGTCACACGGAACTTCAGCTTCTCCAGAGTCCGGATCATCCGGTTGGACCGCATCTCGTCGGGATTGCCCACCCGCACGCGAAGGTGGGAATTGGCCTGAACGGTGGCCAAGAACATGGCATCTACAGCAAACATTGGGGACGTTCTGATCCATCCTGACGGATCGCGCCGGTTTTCCGGCACAGGGCGGGAAACCACAGCTGGAACTTCGCGTAATTTTACCAATCTATTTACCAGGGCGTGGTCACGCTCCTTAGGCCTGCCGGCTACCTTATGATTCTGAAATTTAGCCCTGTAATCGTTGAGTTCACGCAGAGGCACCCACAGCTTTCGTGCGCCTTCATTGAAATGCCCGGCTGCCGTGGTATCGGTATGGGGATTTGACATAAGGGGCAGATTGTGGGCGAGGTTGGTCCCTTCACCGTAGAAACCGGCGCCTTTCGGCGCCAATGCGATTCCGTATGGGAGAGGAATCGGATAGCGCTCTCCCCGCGACCGGACCGCCTCTGCGGCAGCCTCCAACCGAAACTCCATCTCGTAGATCGCCCAGGCGAAGGCTGCCGGGTCTCTTCCGTCGAAGACGATAGGGTCGAAACCATTGAGCTTGAGATGCTCGACGAACCAGTCGGTCCCGCCCTGCTGGGACATCGTTGTCCGCTGGTCGATGCGCCGCCCGTTTTTGATCATGATCGGCGTCACAACACCGCAGTCTTCAGCCCGCCACCAGCGGGGCGCCCAGTCGCTTCCCCGTTGCTCCTCGAAAGCGCCGTCGCTGAGGAAAGCGACCAGCCGCTCGCCGGGCAGCGGCATATGGACATACTGAAGTTCCGTGAACCCGAGGTACCCTCCTTCGGCAAGTCCGCCCGCGGTGTGGACGTTCACATGGCTGCCCAGGGGCGAGTCTTGTTTGCCGTCCACCCCTAGTTTGTACGAGTAGAAGTCCCGGACATAGCGTGTAAGCCCTTCATTGGTAAGGGAATAACGCTCAGCATGGGCCGGGGTCATGTTATCGAGCAAGAGATTTATGGTGTCTATTGCGGCCGCGCAGTGCCCCTGGCCCATAATCCATGAGCGTGTGATGCCGGTGAGAGCATTGACAAGCATATAGCCGGCATAGGCGGGAACCATATTGAGAGAACCGCCGGTGTGTCCGTCAGGCCCGGGCTTGAAATCCTCGGATGCAAGATCGCGGCCATCGAGATGGACATTCCGGGCGTACGTCTCATGGACCACGATCCACATGGCCGCGCTCGCAATCCTGTCCGCCGCGTAAAGCAGATCGAAAATCGGCGCGTCTTCTCCCGGGGCGCGTCGTGCGGTCAGGCTCTCCGCCATGGCAAATACCCGGGCCTGTGTCTCTACGCTGTGCCGTATAACGCCATATCCCCTAGCCCAGAGGTCGGCCCCGGAATTCCTCTTGCGATAGAGCGCAACCCCTTCCTCGCTGAGAATCGTTTCGCCGGTATCTTTATGAGACATTGTTTCCTCCTTTCCATGTTTGACTCCTGCCCTTGCAGGAATGTTCATTATTGTGTGCCGCGCCGTATGCCGTGAGCTGTATCGCGGGCAATTATCATCTCTTCATCCACAAGGACCACATAGGCCCGCATCTTTGCATGACCGCAGGTGATGGGTCCACATCTCCTGATCTTGACCCATCATAAGCCCTTCCAGAGGCGTGAACCCCATAGAGGTGTCGATCGGAAGCCCTCTTTCTACTGCCGCGGCCGAGCAGCCATTACCCAGTTGCAGCGTAACAAGTCTTACTTGATCCAATGGCGTGGCGGTGATCGTGGAGTAACGTTCGACCATATACCGGTGCGCTATCCCGGGAGATGGCATGCCAGGAAGCCCGCTCAGGCATCTTATCGTGAAAAAAGGATATCATCTGCCTTTTCCACAAACGAAACGCCAAAGGTATCGATCCCCTCTTTCAGAGCGAAATCAACGAAGTGGGGATCTCTGTCTGTTACTGTGTCTATGAATATTTTCGCACCGGGCGGGTTCAATCCTTTATGGGAAAGTAATGGCCCGCCAATAACAACGTTACAGACAACCTCATCCGCTGCTGCCTCCTCAACCGCTAACTGTATAAACCCGTCATTGAGGTAAATAACGCTCCCTCGGGACACACTCTCCGGCAATCTTTCATAATTAACCGAGATGCGTTCGGACTGTGCCGGGAACATCCTTTGTGGTCAGAGTGACCCTGTCGCCCTTGTTAGCAAAAGCGGTTCGCTCGTCAGTTTGCCGATACGGATTTTGGGGCCGGGAAGATCGGCAAGAATCACGCATGACCGCTCTAATTTCGCGGCTGCCAATCGTATACGCCGAATGTCTTCCCTGTGTCCCTCGACAGTGCCGTGAGCAAAATTTAACCGGGCGACGTTCATCCCCGACTCATCAATTCTTCAAGGGCGGTTTCTGAACGAGAGGCCGGGCCGATTGTGCATACGATCTTGGTTTTGTGATCAGGCAATCTCACGCCCACACTATTTCCCCTTAATCTGCACGTACCGTGCAATGCCGTCTCTTGTAATGAGACCTATGATCCCTTCATTCTTTGTCACTGCAATCCTGCCTTTGTCCTCCGTTATCATGAGTTCAAGTGCCTTCATTATGTCCTCTTCGGGTGCTGCCTCCCACCTTGTGTTATGGGGCACAAAAGCATCGGAGACCTTCACCCTTGACCAATTCTCTCTGGGAACTTCCTTGATCTCCTTTAAGGTTATGATGCCGAGAAACTTCCCGCCGTCAATAACAGGGAATCCCCCGTAGCCGTACTTGAGAAAATACGTGTTTACAGCCTCATCAATTGAAATCTGCGGGCTGAGCGACACGATATCTCTTACCATGATATCCTTTACTTTGATGCCCGACAGGTTCTCCTGGAGGGTTGACTGCTGATAGCTCGCCTGGGCTGCGGTGTAAAGGAACCAGCCGATCAGCATCAGCCATAAACCTCCTGGCATCCTGGTGAATAAAGAGAATATCCCGAAAAAGATAAAGAACAAGGCTATCTTCTGTCCTATGCCTGCTGCCTTCTGTGTGGCATAGAAAAAGTTCTTTTTCTTTTCCCACAAGTAGGATCTTAATATCCTCCCGCCATCCATGGGAAAGCCTGGGATGAGATTGAAGATTCCGATAATCAGGTTGATCTGTGCAAGATAGGCAAAGAGAGATTTCACGCCGGCTGTGGTATTCAAAGAGAGGAAGAAAAAGACGACTGAGAGAAAGAAGCTTGAAAGGGGCCCGGCAATGGCAATCCTGAATTCTGCCTTTGGATGAGGCGGTTCACCTTTCATCTGGGCAACACCGCCAAAGATGAAGAGCGTAATGCTTTCTATGGAGATTTTATATCTCTTTGCCACAACGGAATGGGCAAGCTCGTGAAAGGCAACAGAGGCAAACAACAGCAAAGCTGCAAGAACCCCTTTAACCCAATAAGATGTTGCCGGAAGGTCCGGAGCCGCCTGTGGAAAGTAGAAAGTGGAGAGTGACCATGTGATTAAACCAAAGACAATAAGCCATGTAAAATGCACCCTGATGGGTATTCCCATGATTGTACCGATTTTCCAAGCACCCTGAAATAATCCGTTCATGTGTTGCGCCTCCTTCTTCGAATCCATTTGTCTGCTTCGACTGCAATTACGATAGTTACTTGAGGTGGCTCAGGTCGTTTGGACAGGAGCACGCGATTCTTAAGTGGGAAGCTGCTCAGCATCAGGCTGCCCGCTCATGCGGCAGCATAGTCCAGTAAACCTCATCTGGCGTTTTGTAGTCAAGCGACTGATGAGGACGCCGATGATTGTACTTCTCCATGTATGCTGCTATA
>DATIKF010000113.1:0-1590 GCA_035477855.1 Dissulfurispiraceae bacterium | reverse complement strand
GACGCGGCAAAGCTCTTCCCGGAACTCATCGCGCATGTCCGCGATCTGCTTTTCGATTCTGTCAATCCCGGCGGTAATAAGCGTGATCTCGTTCCGTGTCATCTCATCCTCTACTTTCATATTGTGTTACTTTAAGCGGTGTATGTGCCCACGTAGGCGTAAAAATTGAATATCCCAGACCGCGGGCGGGTGCGTGGGCCTGTGCGGGGGGTGCCGTTGGTGCCGTCTGATAGAGGCCCTGATGAATATCTTAATGTACCTGTCGCGGCATTAACATCAAATCCACCAGAACCTACTCCCCCGCCAGACATAGATACTATAAATCCCTGTATCGCATCCCTCTGTGCCAACCCCAGCACATTATACAGGCCGTCGTTCATGATCGCGGCGTCTGTCAGCTCTTTATGCCGCGCCGTCGTGGTACTGCCTGCGATGCGATACGGGTATGCGTTGAGCGTTCCGCTTCCGGTCGACAGCGCTCCCGTAGATAGCCCCGAGCACTGGCAAACGATAGCCGGAGAAGAAGAACCGACGTTTGCAAGAGTCACGCTTGTAATGGTGTAATCACCAGCCGGAACACCCCCGAAAGATGACGGAAGGGTAATAGAACAATACTCGCGGTCATAGGCGTAGGCTTCGGCTAGCGCGCGGAGCAAGATATAGTTCTCAGGATATTTGGTGTTATCGCCATAGTTGATATACAGAGAAAACGAAGTTGAGTTTGTCACCTGTGCCGCAGTAAATGAAAAGTCATCGTTGTATGCGGTGGACTTTGTGATTTTGAATAAAGTCGCACCGGCGGCTGCCGTTCCAGGCTCGTCAACTGTTGCGGCAGTAGTGCTTGTAATCGTAGCCATGTATCGAAATTGGTTCAGCTTGCCAATAAAAACAAGATTTCCAGCGGAAAGGTCGGCGCTCAAATTTGTTCCAGAACCAGTCATGGCGGTGCTGGCAAGCGTAATCGTGCCCGTGACCTGCGTAGATGTCCACTTTAAGCCAGCCTGTATAGCTCGTAAATATGGAACATAATCAAGGAAGTTGGCAATGTCAAGATTACGCGAGGGTATAGCCAAATCAAGATATGGCTCATCAGACGAAAGCGTTCTGTTCCGCAGCGTAACTTCTATATCGCCAACGCTCACGGAACGCAACGCCCTTAACTGCGCACCATCAACTTTCTTGTATGCCCCCGAGCTGGTCTGAACTACGATATAGTCAGTATCGACCAGTGTCGTAGTATCAAAATCCTGTATTTGTTTGGAACCCATTATTCCCTCACAGTATTACACGTATCAGTTCGCCGGACTCGGTGACGATAAAACCGTCCTCATGCGCAAGATAAAAGCTCTCGGCGACGTACTTCATGGTGAAGCCTATTTCGTGACTGTTCAAGTCCTTGTTTATGCCTATGACTTCGTATATGTTCCACGTCTTAGTGGTCGCGCTTTCCCGGTCATGCTCGGCCTCGATGAAGTCCATGACCTCGAGGTCTATGTTCTGCATCTTTGTTTTGCGCGTGACCGTCGGCGTCATCTCTTTAGAGCGGGCCATGATCGACTCTGACTTCTCTATCGCGCCGGCCTCTGTTGC
>DATIKF010000112.1:0-2143 GCA_035477855.1 Dissulfurispiraceae bacterium | reverse complement strand
CTTCCTACACAAACCGCCCGAGGCGGCGTTGCCCCCTCAGGCCGTCTGGATCAATCCGCCCAAGGAGGCCCCAAAAACAACGGATTGATTAGAGCTTAATTGTGAAAAGGAACTGTCTCATTCAACTTGACAACTTCCGGTCTGAGCACAATGGAGATGCTATTCCCAGATTGCGTCATCTTCTCGACCCGGTGAAGCTCTGGATTTGCGCTTCCCATGTCCACCATGAACATCTCGTTTTTCGCGAGGGAGCATACGAACCTCTTTCCGTCTGCGTAGTCCGTTCTCACCACCGGTTCTCCACGTTGACTTCTCTGCGTGGCGTCGAACATCGTAACCACACGTCCGTCTCGTCGGGGCTTGGCGTTGCGGTCCGTGTACTCGAATATCTCGATGTGGTGATTGTTCCCTGGGGCCACCGCGCGATACGTATTACCCGAGCTGTCATCGAGAGGAATCAGATTGCTGCCAACCTCCCTGATGCGCACTTTCTTGATGAGAATCTGTTTGGGACTCTTGACCGTTCTCATGTACAGCGGCTCTTTCCACGCCTCTTTCGGTGGTTTGCCGCTGCCGTTCAGGTCGACTCCGCACGACCTCAAGCGTTCTCGGACCCTGTCGCGCACCACGGGATCGACGATCTTCTCCACCATCGGCACGGTCAGATCTTCGAGCCTCTTACGATAGGCGTAAATTGGCTGACCTTTCTCGTCCTTGAGGCCCGTAGGCCCATAATTGGTTTCCTTGTGAAGCGCGCCGGACACCTTTCGACAGACACGATGCGATACATTCATTGTCCTGACCTTCTCACGCGTCTGATCTCTGAACGCGGGCCAAGGCATTGTGAATCTCGCGCCCAAAGCCGCATATTTGCTGACCGCCAGTCGGCGCAGGTGGTCGTTATCCGTGACGCCAACGATGAGGGCGTCAACAGCATGGCGTCGATGGTCCTCATCGCGGCGTACGCCCAACTCCGCAAAGATACCGTCCAGTCCCCACTGATGACGCAATTCGGAAGTGATCTTACCCCTTGTGCCCCGCACCGCAATCCCCAACTGCATCAGGTAGCGCGCGACCTCTGCGCAGATGTATCGCGTATCGTTGAGCTCTCGTTCGATCTGCTTGTCGAGATCGATCTCCTGTTGCCAGAATCGTCGTCGCTTCGCGTAGGGCATCTTGGATTTGTTGACCCGCTCCAGGATCTGCTCGAATCGCTGTAGGTCATGGCTATAGGCTTCATATGGAGTTTGGCTTTTCTTGACGTGTATGTTCTCGCCGGCCTCGCAAAGTGTCTTGTTCATGTAGCTATCGTCAAGGCTGCGGTCATACGGAAGAATGTGCTCGATGTGAAAGGTCGGCTGTGATCCAAAGACGTCCGACTGATCCATCACTTTGCCCGTGTAAGGACACACTCGGTTGCATTCGTCCCACAGTTTGTACTTGATCACATCGTCTCGCGTCGGATCAACAATCCCGATGTCGTCCTGGAGGCGCTTCCGGACTTCATCATTCCTCCGTTCATTCTCCAGTTGCTTCCAGTGCAGTTCCTCTCTCTGTTGCCTGCTTCCTTGAACATCCCTGGCCATCTCAATCTTGATACGCGCCGGCTTGCCGTACTCGCGCACAACGGCATTGACTACCTTGCGGACCTCATAGAGCGCCTTCTGAACAATCGGATTCCTGATGCTCGGCGGGAGACTCAGCGTGTCCGTGGGCTGGGCCTCAAGGCTTTGTGGCTTGTCGCCGTAGACCTGCTTTGTCGCTTCCGAGGTGAGCTTGCCTGTTTCCATGACTGGGATCAGTCTCATGATCGCCACGCGAGAGAAGCTCATGTACCCTTGTGGAAGCGGCATCCGCAGGATGGCCGCAACCTGCGCATTATCCAGGGCATACTCTGTCTTGAGTCTGGTAACAAGTTCGTCGTCTTCAAGCTCAACGAGCCATCCATTTAGCCTGATCTTCTCGTCTTCGGGCATCGCGTCCCATCGTTTGGGGCCTATTGCGAATGGCACTGCCGTCCACAAGGCGTGCGATACCAGGGGTTTATGTTTTCTGCAGTTGCTCACGGAGTTGCTCTCGGGGTCGTTGCATGAGGGGGTAGCGGTGGCGACGGCGTTTGAGGACCCGTGGCTCGATGCGGCCG
>DATIKF010000111.1:0-1866 GCA_035477855.1 Dissulfurispiraceae bacterium | reverse complement strand
CCGCCCGTGAATCGGGATGAACTTGCCAGGATCATTACAGCCCTGGGAAACGTCGGACTCGCACATTCAGGGATTCAGGAAATCGACGTCAACCCGCTGATCGTCTCTGCAGCGGGGGCTGTCGCAGTAGATGCGACCATTATCGTAAAGTAGCGCATTATTCCATTTCTAAATCAAAGATCAATGTCGTTGACTTAAGGGTTTAAGGTGTATATTTCGCTTGCAATATTATCCAGTTATGATATGCTTGCTCAACTGCTTACAGAAGCGAATCTTTTTTCGAAAGGAGGCAAAAAATGCCGGATATTTCTCAAAATGTTGGTCGCGTCGGCACGGAACCTGCGGTTGAAAAATTGTGCCAATCTTATCGAATATCTTAACAACATCATCTTTTCTGAAGATTTTCTCTCCCGTCACCGCAGATATCAACAAGATTTTGTCAGACAGCGACGGCTGCCTTTCCACAGTATGATCCTCTTCCTCATGAACATGATCAAGGGCTCTGTTCAGGATGAGCTGGATTATTTTTTCAAAGCCATCCGTACCCAAGAGGTCTCCGTCAGGATGGTCACAAAGAGCGCCTTCACAAAGGCAAGGAAAAAACTCCATCATCAAGCCTTCATCGAGCTGAGCAGGAACCTCGTCTCCTTCTTCTATGATCATTTCCCCTGCCGGAGATGGAAAGGATTCCGTATTCTGGCTATCGACGGATCGACGATCAAGGTCCCTCGGACAAAAGAGTGCGCCGATCATTTCGGGACATGGACGCCGGCAAAGGGCGAGCCGTGTCCCGTCGCCAGAATATCCACGCTGTTCGATGCGATCAACGGCGTGGTGGTGGACGCCCTCATCCGTCCGAAGGAACAGGGGGAAAGATCACTGGCCGCCGAGCATCTACAGCAGGTGAAAGCCAAAGACCTTGTCCTTCTGGACAGAGGCTATCCCGCTTTCTGGCTTTTTGCTCTGATTCTCTCCCGACAGGCCCATTTCTGCGCCAGAATCAAATCATCATGGAAAGAAATCAGGAGGTTTACCAATTCCGGGAAAAAAGAAGGAGTGATCACCCTGCCGATGTCTTTCGTATCCATCGAACAATGCCGTCTTTTCAACCTTCCCATCGCTCCCATCAGCGTGCGGGCCATCCGGGTTGAACTGGACAACGGGGAAATCGAAGTCCTGTTGACCTCTCTCATGGACAAAGCGCTTTATCCCTGCGAAATATTCAAAGAGCTCTATCGCCTCCGATGGACAACGGAGAAAAATTACAAAACGGCCAAATGCCGGATCGAAATCGAAAACTTCTCAGGAAAATCGGTTGAATCCGTGTGTCAGGATTTTCACGCCAAGGTCTTTGCCCTGAATCTCACCGCCGTCATGACACACCCGGCGCAAAAAATTATTAACCTGCAACGTGAACATAAAAAATACGCCTATCGCGTAAACATCACACAGGCCCTGTCCAAAATGAAGGATGCTGTAGTGCTTCTGTTCATACGCTCCAATGTCATGGAACTCCTAACTCAATTGCTCGACCTGTTCATCGCCGCCATAGAACCCATCAGGCCGGGCAGAAAATATCCACGAAAACAAAGCGTACAGAAAAGGGGCTTTTACCCCTGCTACAAACCGGTTCGTTAAGTCAATGACATTGGATTTAAATTCATGCAAAGAGAAGAATATTTGAAAAGTGATAGCTTTTCGCCATAATCCCTGATACGTATAATCGCAGTATTCGTCCACCCGGCAGGAAAGTGAAAGCTCTGCATACGCTATGAACTGCCGGAGAAAAACAAGTAAATCGGAGAGGGAGAAACAATATGGGATCAAAGCATAAGCAGTCGCGAATGGAACAAAAAGCATCTTTCG
>DATIKF010000110.1:0-5989 GCA_035477855.1 Dissulfurispiraceae bacterium | reverse complement strand
AAACAGGCTACCGCGATATCATGGCTCCCGCTCACCGTCATACTCGCAAATAACCAGACCTTCGACATCCGCGAGTTCGCCGGCGGGTTTTACATTTCCGGCAACGACTTCGCGGAAACAACCGACTTATGCGCGTCGGTGATTCTACTCAAGAAACCGGGCGACCGCATGACATATTTCTTCTCCCGCTACTGGATACCAGAAAGCAAGTTGGACAGCTCGCCGGATGATGTCGATTACCGGCAGTGGGAGCGGGACGGATATCTGACCATTGTTCCGGGCAACGCGGTTGACACATCGGCGGTTGCGGACTGGCACTATTATCTCCTGCAGGAATATGACTTAAAGCCCGTCCGGTCCGGCTACGATAACCGATACGCTAAGGACTATGTAAAGCGATACGAAGACATATTCGGCGAGAAGATAGCCGTTAATATCCCGCAGGATTTTAAGGTGCTAAGCAACCCGATGAAAACCCTGGAAGCGGACTTTCGGAGCGGACTGGTAAGCTACCGCAACAACCCGGTTGACCTGTGGTGCTATCGCAATGCCGGCGTCGCTGTGGATAAGTTCGGGCGGCAGATGCCCTGCAAGATGGAAGCGAAGAAACGGATCGACGGCGCGGCGGCGGCGATTATAGCGTATGCGGCGCTTGAGTGGCACAAGTCGGAGTTTTCGGCCCTGGTGGGTTAGAGGAGGGTGAGGCATTGGGCATTATAAGCTACGTCAAAAACATATTCAGGGGCAAGGAAACCAAGCAATATAACGCATGGTTGACGGACACAATGCCGATATTTACTGATTTTGGCAACAGTATTTACTTGTCGGATTTCGTCAACAACGCTATCGACCGCGTGGCCAGCGAGATTAGCAAGATTGACCTAAAAAGCATTGTGGAGCGCGGAGACGTTTTGCAAGTTCAGAACGACGATATCACCCGCTTGTTTCGGTTCAAGCCGAACCCGCTACAGACAACATCCGACTTCTTCTCGAATGTCGAGTGGCTGAGGCGCAAGCACAGGAACGCATTTATTTATCCGCAGTATGAGACCGTCACGTATCCTGATGGCCGCCAGTTCCGGCGGTATCTTGCGTTTTACCCGCTAAATCCGCAGGTTATCCATATCGGGGAGCGGGACGGCCAGGCGTGGGAGGTAAGACTGGACTTTGAAAACGGCCTCAGCTTTACCCTGCCTTACGCTGACCTGATTCATCTCAAGTGGCGCAGGGGGGCAAATACCGTTATCGGCGGCGGCGATGATTACGGCAGGGCTAATGACACCGACACCCTGCGCACCATCACGGCCTTGGACAAGACCATCCAGGGCTTGCCTAAAAGCATCGAGGCCAGCCTGCAAATTAAAGGCGTGTATAGCGCCAAAACCTTGGCCGACGGCCACAGGATGAAGAAAATCAGGGATGATTTTGAAGAACATATAACCATGAGTTCGCTTGGCATAATTGCCACAGACATGGCTGGTGAGTTTACGCCGGTCAACATCAAGGCCCTGGAGATACCCGACACGGCCATGAAGTTTTTAAAGGCCGTCATCCAGGAGCGGTACGGCATATCAGCGGCAATCCTGGCGGGCGATTACATAGGCGAGCAGCACAGCGCGTTTTACCAGACGTCCATCGAGGATTTTATCATCCAGTTTGAGCAAGCCTTCACCGCTTGCGTGTTTACGCAGCGCGAACAAGACCTTGGCAGCAGAGTTAAGTGTTATTACAACAAAGTCAGGTATATGGGGACGGCGGACAAGCTGACCCTTGCGAACCTGGCTAAAGAAACCGGCATCATGACGCTAAACCAGCTTAATGCTGTGTTTGGGATTGAGCCGTTTGAGGGCGGCGATGTGAGGCTGAGGAGCTTAAACTATGTTGACTCGGCCATCGCCAACGAATACCAACTCAAGAAAAAAGGGGGCTGAGGGCAGTGAGTAAGGCAAGTGAACCGGAGCGCAGGTATGTCGATATCCGGGCGGTTGACGGCGAAGATGGCAAAATGCTGATCGAGGGCTATGCTATAGTGTTTGAGCAGTCTGCCACGCACCAGTACGGCAGCCGTAAGTTTACTGAGACCATCAAGCAGGGCGCGCTCGACAAAACTAGTATGAAGGATGTTCCCTTGCGCTATAACCACAATGATTCCTGGCTGATTATGGCCCGCACGCGGAACAAATCGCTTCGGCTGATGGTGGACGAAAGGGGTTTAAAGGTCGAGGCTGACCTGCTGGACACGCAGAGCAACAGGGACGCATACAAGGCGATACAGGCAGGGCTCATCGATAAGATGAGCTTTGCCTTTCGGGTGGCCGACGGCGGGGACAAGTGGACTTTTGGAGAAAAGGAAACCCTTCGCGAGGTCACCAACATAGATAGGCTGTATGACGTGAGCGTGGTGGATGCCCCGTTTTACGCCGGCACGTCTGTCACCGCTCGCAGTCTTGAATTGCTGGAGAGCGAGGAAAAGCGGCTGGAGAGCTTAAGCGAGCAGATGAAGTTGCGTAAGAAAAAAATGAAAATGAAAGCGAGGGCATAGATATGACGCTAAAAGAGATGATTGAGCGCAGGAACGCGATTTACAGCACCGAGATTGACAACGCGAAAACCGACGCGGAACTGGACGCACTGCAAACCGAACTCCGCAAGCTGGGGTTGAAAATCGCGGAGGAAGAAAAGCGGCAGGAGCCGGCTGCGGCACCCTCTGCTGCGCAGAAGCAAGAAGATACCGTCAGTGAGCGCACCAAGGCAGTCAACAGTGAAATTCCCGCGATTGTAACCGCCGCCGCCAAGGGACAGGAACAGCGCAAATGTGATGATGGCGACATGGAAAAGCGTGCCGAGCAGTTAGCAAATGACCTGCGCAGCGGCAAGGAAGTGAGCATCACCGCGGACTTGCAGAGTTATCTGGAAAAGCGTGCGATAACGACCGCTAACGTGATGCTTGAGAGCAAATACAAGCGGGAAATTGCTGAAAGTTTCAGCGAGGTTGCCCAGACGATAGATTTGGTTGATTCGTTTTCGCTTAACGGCGGCAACTCCTATGACGTGTCCTTTCAGATTACCGACGGCGACGCCGACTACACTGAGGAGGGCGCGACATACACCAGCGATGAGGGCACATTTGGCACCGCCTCGACTGGCCGTGCGAAAATCACCAATAGCGCGGTAGTGAATGAAGAAGTCGTCGCGCTGCCGAATGCCGATTACCTGACCCGCATTATAGCCAGCGTCCGCAGGTCTATCCGTAAAAAGATCAGCCACCAGATTATTGCGGGCCTTGGCGGATTAAACCAGCTGCGCGGAATTCTCAACGCGCCTGTGGGTACAATTCCCGCCACCTACAAGGTGGGCGTGGCAGCGATTGACAGAGACACCCTCCGGCGAATAGTTTTCGCGCATGGCGGTGATGAGGATGTGGAAAGCCCCGCGACGTTGTTCCTCAACAAACTTGACCTTGCCGCCTTTGCCGCGGTTATGGCCGCAGGCGATGGGCGCCCGTACTACAAGGTTGAGTACAACGGCGCGAGCGGGTTTATCCAGGAATCCGGCGGCGGCCTGCGTGTACCCTACACCATCAACAGCGCGTGCCCGGCTTTGTCGGCTGTGGCAACAGTGGTCGGCACTAAGACTATGGTCTACGGCTCGCCTATGTCTTATGAGCTGCCGATGTTTACTCCGTTGTCCATCAAGCGCTCCGATGAGCGCTTCATCGACCAGGGCAAGATCGGATTTTTCGGCAAAGTCATTGTTGGCGGCGTCGTCAACAGATACAAAGGTTTTATCCCTGTCGAAAAAGTAACGGCTGTGTAGCGATATGACACAAATGAATACAGTGGTAGTCCACAGGGCGTTTGAGTGTAAGCTCACGAAGACTGTATTCTTCCCCGGCGACACATACGTATCCGACGATCCGGAGCGCATAAAATTCCTGCAGGCGGAGGGGTATCTTGCTGATACCCCTCCGCCTATTGCAAAGCGTGTTTTGCGTTTAACGGAGAACGTTGCGGATGAGCAGAAAAACGATGTGTCTGCCATGGGGGAAACAAAAGCGGCCAAACGCAATAAAAAAGCGAGGTAATAGCTTATGGCTGAAATCGGTATGCTTGATATGCTCATGCAGTGTAAGCTTGGTCTTGGCATCCAGACGAGCGAAACGGTCTTTGACGGTGTGCTCATGCAAAAAATTACAGCAGTCAAATCGTTCTTGCGTGGTGCCGGCGTGGCCGAGGCTGTGATATCGGGCGATGATGCCGTGGGTGTTATCGTGATGGGCGTGGGCGACATCTGGAACCAGGCCGCGGGGGAGGTCAAGTTTTCCCCTGCATTTACCGCTATCGCCGCGCAACTCAGGGCTGGTGTTACGGCATGAGGCACAGCATGGCGATTGAGTTGGTCCGCGACACCGTGGCGGTTGACGAATTGGGCCAGCAAACAGTCATACCGTCTTATCGTCAAGTGTTCGCCGAGGAGCTGCCCGTCCGTATGTCGGAGTTTTTCGCTGCCGGTCAGCAGGGCGTCAAGCCCCAGCTCGCCGTTAAAGTCTGGTCCGGAGAATATGCGGGCGAGGAGCAGTTGAGGCATGGCGGCACAACGTATCGGATATACCGCGTCTACAAAGACCCCAAGTTGCAAAAGACGGAGTTGTACTGCGAGGTGCGCGTCGGTGAAGATTAAGATTGATAAGCTGGCCATTACGATGATGGAGGAAATGAGGCTATATGCGCAGGATGTACGGGAGGCGCTGGATCGTGAGGGCGCAAAAATAGCCAAACAGGGCGCGGCCAAACTGCGCGAAACGAGCCCTAAGCGTTCGGGCCGGTATTCCAAGGGTTGGACGCTGAAAACCGAGCGCATGTCCGGCAGACCGACCAAGTATATCATCCACAACAAAGATCGTCCTTGGCTTGCTCACCTGCTTGAGCATGGCCATGCCAAACGCGGCGGCGGGCGGGTGCAAGGCCAGCCGCACATTACCCCGGTCGAGAAGGAAGTCGTGGACGCATACCTTGCCGCCGTGGAGGAGGCGATCCGGCAGTGACATTAACTGAACTGTTGGCCGTCTTGCAGGGGACGGGCTTGCCGGTCGCTTACCGCCAATGGGAAAAACCGCCTGACCTGCCTTACCTGCTGTATTATGCTGACGATTCCGTCAATTTTGGGGCTGATAACGTGGCATATACCGGATCGCTTAACTGTATTGTGGAGCTGTACAGCAACCGGAAATTACCGTCCGCGGAGGCGCTTGTCGAGGCCGCTTTTGGTGCAAGCGACCTGTATTATGAGAAAAGCGAATCATGGATAGCGGATGAAAATCTGTGTTTGGTTGCGTATTCAATCAACATTTAGGGAGGGTTAGACAATGGCGGTCAATAACAAAGTGAAATATGGCCTAAAAAGTGTCCATTACGCAGTTATCACCGAGGGAGTGGGCGGCGCAATCACTTACGGCGTGCCCAAACCGATCCCCGGCGCGGTCAGCATGGCATTGACACCCCGCGGCGAGTCGGTAGAGTTTCATGCGGACGATGTCGAGTACCACCGGCAAAACACCAACACCGGCTATGAGGGCGACCTGGAGATGGCGCTCATTCCCGATTCGTTCAGAATAGACGTTCTGGGCGAAATTGAGGATCTGAACGGTGCCATCGTGGAAAACGCGAATGCAGTTGTGAAAAACTTTGCCCTGCTGGGGGAAATGGACGGGGACAAGCACAAAACGCGGTTCGTGCTGTATAACGTGCTGGCCAACAGGCCGAACTTCGGCAGCGCAACGACCACAGCGACGCGTGAGCCGCAGGTGGAGACGCTGGCGGTTGTCGCTATGCCTGCCATCGGCACAGGGGATGTTAAGACCAAGATTAAAGAAGGCGACACCGGCTACGGCACATTCTTCGCGACGGTTTACTTGAAAGACTTAACGCCGTAAGGGGCTGACGATGTGGAAAAAATCTTAACAATCGATGGGCGCCAGGTAGCTTTCAGG
>DATIKF010000109.1:0-20892 GCA_035477855.1 Dissulfurispiraceae bacterium | reverse complement strand
CTTCAGCTCAGCCGCGTAATACGTGAAACGCTCTTTGAGCGGAAAACGCTGATTGATATACTGACGCTCAGGTCAGACAGGCTCCTCGCTGCACATGAACATGGCCTACAGGGCGCGCTATTTTAACCGGACAGTAGTGTTGCGTCATAGTAACTTTCCGGGCATTTGCGACACGATAAAACCAGAAACAACAACAAGGAGGATCACCATGGCTGAAGTTCTGGATCTCAAAAAGCTGGTAACGTTCTACCCGGACAAAATCTACCGGGAGATGCTCACCGATAAGCCGGAGATGAGGGTCGCACTGATGTGTCTCGGCCCCGGTCAGGAACTGAAACCCCACAAGGCTCCGATGCGTCTTCTGATGTACTGCGTTGAAGGCAAGGGAACCTTTACGGTCGGCGAAGAGGAGATTGAGGCGGGCGAGAAGACCGCTATTATGGTCAATCCGATGGTTTCTCATGGATTCCGGGCGGCCGCAACCGACTCGCTGGTCGTCATGGCGGTAGTGACGCCGGCAGAATAAGAAAGCAGTCGGGAGGCAGAATGCAGGAGGAAAGATAACCCCGGGATCCTTTTTCACATCTTTCACATCCTCCGGTCTTTACACTATAGATCCCCCTATGGTAAGCTAACTTCACTGATTTTTCAGGGATTATACGCTGCTGGGACGCCTGGCGCCTCAGCAGCGTTTTGCTCTGTTCGGAAAATGATGAATATCGGCGATTGAAAGGAGGTGAAAAAAATGTCGCTCGACATCGAAAAGAAAAAGGAAATCATCGAATCTTACAAAGTTCATGCAACCGACACCGGCTCGCCGGAGGTTCAGGTAGCACTGCTCACCGAGCGTATTGTTACGCTGACTGAGCATTTCAAGACGCACAAGAAGGATCACCACTCACGTCGCGGACTTCTGAAACTGGTTGCCCAGCGGAAAAAGCTGCTCGGCTACCTCAAGACTTGTGATAAGAACCGGTACATCAGCGTTATTGAACGTCTGGGTATAAGAAAGTAACATGCACCCTGTAACGATAGGAAAAGAAAGAGAGTTTCATGACAAGTATCGAAGTTGAAATCAGAGGACAAAAGATAATCCTCGAAACCGGTCTGATGGCGAAGCAGTCGGATGGCGCAGTCGTTGCGAAATGTGGTGATACCATAGTATTGGCGACTGCTGTTGCGGCCAAGTCGGCGCGAGAAGGGCTCGACTTTTTCCCGCTTACCATCGATTATCAGGAGAAGGCATACTCCGCGGGCAAGATTCCCGGCGGCTTCTTCAAGCGTGAAAGCAAACCTTCCGAAAAAGAGGTGCTTACATCACGCTTGATTGACCGGCCGATGCGGCCACTCTTCCCGAAGGGGTTTTATTGCGAGACACAGGGGATTGTTTCTGTGCTGTCGTATGGCGATGAAAACATCGCAGATATTCTGGGTATTGTGAGCATGTCCGCTGCGTTGCACATCTCGGACATCCCGTTCGACGGGCCGGTTGGTGCAGTTCGTGTCGGCATGCTCAATGGTGAACTTATTGCAAATCCGACCCCCGCGGAAATGGAGGCACTGGAACTGAATCTCGTGGTTGCCGGCACTGCCGACGCTGTCCTCATGGTCGAAGGCGGAGGCGCCGAGGTTTCTGAGGCAAAACTTCTTGAAGCGATTGATTTCGCGCACGCCGAGATCAAAACAATCGTTGCTGTGCAGAACGATTTTCGCGCAAAGGTCGGGCGAGAGAAGCGCCCGGTTTCTCCGGTTCAGGAGAACCTTGAGCTGAAGCGGGAAGTTGAGCAGTTTATTGCCGGCAAGATGACTGAAGCTATCCGCATCCCGGACAAGCTTCGCCGGCAGCTGGCTCTGAATATCATTCTTGAGGACGCGGTGCGCCTTCTGAACACGCCTGAGAATGCCGAGCGCTTTTTCGGCAATGCCGGGCGCGATATGAAGCGAGAAATCGCCAATGCATTCGACGATTATGAGCAGGAGCTCGTGCGTTCCATGATTTTGAAAGACGGTGTCCGTGCGGACGGCAGAAGGACGGATGAGATTCGTCAGATTACCTGCTACAACGGCCTTCTTCCGCGGGTGCATGGTTCGGCGCTCTTTGTTCGCGGAGAAACCCAGGCACTGGTTGCCACCACGCTCGGCACCGCCGATGATGAGCAGAGAATTGACGCGCTTGAAGGCGAGAGCTACAAGAATTTCATGCTGCATTACAACTTTCCGCCGTTCAGCGTCGGTGAAGTGAAGCCGCTCCGTCAGCCGGGCCGACGCGAGATCGGTCACGGTGCCTTGGCAGAGCGTTCCATCAAGTATGTCATGCCGACCAAGGAGCAGTTTCCGTATACCGTCCGCATCGTGTCGGATATTCTTGAGTCCAACGGCTCGTCCTCCATGGCAACCGTCTGCGGCGCCACGCTGTCGCTGATGGACGCCGGGGTGCCGATTAAGGCTCCGGTGGCAGGCATCGCCATGGGTCTTGTTCAGGAAGGGGACCAGGTTGCCGTTCTGACCGACATCCTCGGACTGGAAGATCATCTTGGCGACATGGACTTCAAGGTTGCGGGCACGGAAGCCGGCATTACCGCTTTTCAGATGGACTGCAAAATCGGCGGCATCGGCAGGGATGTCCTTGAGACTGCCATCGAACAGGCCCGGAAAGGGCGCATGCACATTCTCGGCGAGATTAAAAAAGCAATGCCGGGCGTGAAAGAGGCACTCTCGCCGCATGCTCCGCGTATTTATACTCTCCATATTCGCCCCGAAAAAATCCGTGAAGTTATCGGTTCCGGCGGCAAGGTGATTCGCGAGATTGTGGCTCAGACCGGCTGCAAGATCGATATCGAAGATACCGGTGTTGTGCATATCGCTTCTGCCGACGGTGAATCCGCGCAGAAGGCGATTGATATTATCAATGGTATTGTTGCAGAAGCTGAACTGAACAAGATATACAAAGGCAAAGTCGTGCGGATCGCAGATTTCGGCGCGTTTGTCGAAATAATGCCGGGCACTGACGGTCTGCTCCATATTTCGCAGATTTCAGAGAAGAGAATCGCGAAGGTGACCGATGAGATAAACATGGGCGATGAGGTCATGGTCAAGGTTATCGAAATTGACGGGCAGGGCAGAATCCGTCTCAGCAGAAAAGAAGCGATGCGCGAGCTGGAGGCGCAGTCGTAAAGACAATGGAGCCGGCGAATCCCGCGTCAGCAGGATTCGCCGGGTCAGCACTGCCCCTAACAGCAGCACAGACCCGGCGACCGCCGGGAGATCATCTAAAAAAATAAAACCATGTATACGAAACGCTCATTGGATAACGGCATACCTGTTGTAATGGAGCAGCTGAAGACCTTCAGATCCGTTATTCTCGGCATCTGGGTGAAGGTCGGCTCCCGGTACGAAATGGCCGACAAAAACGGCATTTCTCACTTTCTCGAGCACATGTTCTTCAAAGGAACGAAAAAGCGCTCTGCGGTCGATATCTCAATGGACATCGACTCACTCGGCGGCGACCTCAATGCGTTTACCTCACGCGAAAATACCGCTTTTTATGTAAAGGTGCTTGACGACTTCGCCGACAAGGGAGTCGAGCTGCTGAGTGATATTTTTCTGCACTCCACCTTTGCAGAAGAAGAGGTCGAAAAAGAGAAGGGCGTCATCAAGGAAGAGATAAAGCTTGTTGAAGATACGCCCGATGATTATATTCATGATCTGTTTAACCGTGCGGTTTACGGTGATACCGGACTCGGCCAGTCGGTGCTCGGCAGGCGCGACTCGGTCAAATCGTTTACACGTGACGACGTCGTGAACCATGTCAGAAAGTATTACGGCACGGCCGACACCGTCATCTCGTGCGCCGGAAACTTCGAGCCGGATCGTCTTATCGGGCTGCTGAATCATTCCTTCGGCGATCTTCGGCGCGGTTCCGAGCCGGAAAAGTTTCCTGCGCCGGAATTCCGCGGCGGACTCTCCGTGCATCCGAAAGACCTCGCTGAAACACATATCTGTCTCGGGGTGCCGGCACTGCGGTATGCGAGCCCCGACCGATACACCATCGCAGTATTAAACTGCATTCTCGGTTCGAGCGTCAGTTCCCGTCTGTTCCAGGAGATCCGCGAGAAGAAGGGGTATGCATATTCCATCTATTCCTTTGTTTCATCGTACAGCGATTGCGGATACTGGTCGGTCTATGCCGGAACCGGCAAAAAACGGGCGGTGACGGTTACCGAATCCATCATCAGGGAGATGAAAAATCTTGCCGACACGGTTACGGAGGCGGAAGTTCGCCGCGCGAAAGACCAGTTGAAGGGCAACCTTATTCTCGGCATGGAGTCTACCAGCAGCCGCATGCAGAGTATTGCGCGGCAGCAGATTTACTTCAAGCGCCATTTCTCGCAAAACGATATCATGAGGGCCGTCGAGGCGGTCACCATGGATCAGGTCCGTACTTTATCCAGCACACTTATTAATGGAGGCGACATGAACCTGACGCTTCTCGGCCCGGTGAGGGCGGAGGACTTTTCAGGGTTGGTCTGATGCTGACCGAGCTCCGGATTCGCAATTTCACTATACTTGACGAAATTTCAGTCCGCTTTTCCGAGGGGATGACGGTGCTCAGCGGCGAAACCGGCGCCGGCAAATCGATTATTGTCGATGCAATAGCACTGCTTCTCGGCGAAAAAGCCTCCCATGAAATGATCCGCTCAGGCGCTTCAGAAGCGCAGATAAGCGGTTTTTTTACAACTGAACCGCTCGCTGTTCTTGATGAGCTGGGCATTGCCGGCCACGATGAACTCTCCTTCCGCCGCTCTGTGCCGCTTCAGGGCAAGAGCCGGGCATTTATCAACGACACTGCGGTAAGTCTGCCGGCGCTCTCCCGTATCGGACGCGAACTCGTCAGCATTCACGGCCAGCATGAGCAGCAGGACTTGCTGCGTAGCGACCTGCACCTTCCATTTCTTGATGACTTTGGTGCGCTGCTTGATGCTGCTGCCGAAGTAAAACAGCGTTACGAAGCTATTGCGTCGCTCCGTTCCGAGCTCAGCCATATGCAGGTTCGCATACGTGAACGCGCCCAGCGCATTGAGTTCCTACGTTTCCAGATGAGCGAGATTGACGCCGCGGCGATTCTGCCGGGAGAGAAAGAGGCGATTGAAGAAGAGCGATTGTTGCGGACAAATGCCGTCCGTCTCCAGGAGGCATCAGCCCTCGCCTATGAACTGCTCTACGATGCGGAAGGATCGTGCCTTGACCAGCTTTCGACCGTTGAGTCGAAGGCTGCCGAGATGGCAGAGTTCGATGCGGGAGCTCAGGAGCTGGTGGAGCTTCTTCAATCTGCGCAGCCGCTGTTGAAAGATGCGTCTCTTCTGGTGAGGCGGCTGCGGGACGGCTATGAGAGCGATCCAAACCGCCTGAACGAACTGGAAGAACGCCTTGAACACATCAAAAAGCTTGAAAAGAAGTACGGGCAGGGGTTCGATGCACTGCAATCATTCCGGGCAGCGGCTGAAGAAGAGCTTCTCTCTCTTGAACAGATCGAGGAACAGATGAGCGCCGGCGAAGAGACGATAGCACGGCTGACAGCAGAGCTGCTGGATCGTGCCGTGGCACTGCACAAAAAGCGCAGCGCGACAGCGCGAATCATGGAGAATATGCTGCAGCCGGAACTGAAGCAGCTTGGTTTTCAGAAAGCCGGGTTTTCTGTTGCGATGCGCTGTACGGAGCAGGTTACACAGAACGGTCTTGATGACGTAGAGTTCCTGTTCTCTGCAAATCCGGGAGAACCGCCGAAACCCCTCGGCAAAGTCGCCTCAGGCGGTGAGCTGTCCCGCATCATGCTTGCATTGAAGAGCATTGCCCTTTCCGGCGGAAAGGGCGCAAAAAAGCAGCATCTCCGCTCCACGCTGATCTTTGATGAGGTTGACGCGGGAATCGGCGGAGCAACGGCACAGCATGTCGGGAATCGCCTGAAAGCACTCTCGAAAACCTATCAGGTCTTCTGCATTACCCATCTGCCGCAGATAGCAGCGCTTGCGGATACGCACATCAAGGTAGATAAAGAAGTCAAGGCTGACTCGGTTCGCGTTCATATCGCAGAACTTGCCGGCAGAGAGCGGGAAGAGGAACTTGCCCGTATGCTGAGCGGTCGGATTACGGAAGGTTCGCTCCAGCATGCCCGAGAGCTTTTACTTTTAAAGGAACAGAAAGGGTATGGTTAACAGAACAATAAAAACCGCTTCTTTCCCCTCGTCGGGCACCTTTACTGGAATCAAGATGCTTTGTCAGGAGCAGTGAAGAAGACAATGGATAAAAAGTCATGCAGGAAAAAAAACATTCGCGGCCGGGTTGACCTGAACCGCGATCGCTGCAAGGGGTGCGGCTATTGCATCCTTTCATGCACCCAAAAGCTCCTTGTCATCGACACTGAGTTCAATGCCGGCGGTTATTTCCCGGTTCGCTTCATCGGGGGAGACTGCACCGGGTGTGCGCTTTGCGCCGTTATGTGCCCCGAGATCGCCATTAATGTGTGGCGGGAGTCCGGAGCCGGTAAAAAGTAAGCTGCGACGGCGTATGCTTCAGCGCTCTATTGGCCGTTCTGATTGCCTTTCGTTGCGGTATTATCCACAACCTTCTCGCTCATAACCTTCCCGCCTTCAATCTGAATAAACAGGTCGCGCTCATATTTCGACTTGAACTCCATATGGGTGTATTTCATCAGCCTTCCCTGAACGATGCGAAGCGTACCGGTGTACCATGTCGCCCTGACCGGAGATTTCCATTCCGGATTGATCGCTTCAAGGGGGAACGCTTTTGGTTCCTGCGTACAGCACTGATGGAGCGAAACGAGGCAGAGGTAGCCGTCCTCGATCTTCCACTTGCCGACATACCCGCGCCGGCAGGCAGTGCAGAGATTCTTCGTGAAGGGCTCAGGTTTCGGGTTTTCAGGTGAAAAATAGTTTTCCAGCGGCACGGAAAACATCTTTTCCGTCTCCCCTCTGTATTCGAGCAGTTCCGAAAACTGGGCAGTGGCGAAAGCAGATGAGGCAAAGAACAGGATGCTGACTATTATCAAAACTGCTCTCATTTTACCTTCCTCCGGGTCGGTTTGCCCGCAACCCCGAAGCGCAGCAGAACAGCAACATAAAAGTCTTCCAGATATTTCAAATGTTTCTTGAGAATCGCCTTGAGCACAGCCGGATCGATAGCCAGATAATCATGGACCGCTATGTTGCGAAAACCGGCCATCGACTGCGTTTTGCGAACGCTCTGCTCATAATGAGACGCGTGTATCGTCATGGAACCCTTTGCGACATTATATGTTGTTGCGGGGCATGGCGGCAATGCGCTCTACCCGTCAGTTTTCGAGCATGAACTTCAATCGTCCCTGAGGATTGTCGAAACACACATCATCCGGGTCGAAGCATTCCGGCTCGAAGTCATCGCCCGCCCAATCCAGCTTTGCATTCTTCACTGAAATCCTCCTTGTGTGCGCATACTTTCCGGCATCCTCGTTCGCAGGGCTCATGAATCCTGTGCTGAACGACAGCCCTCGCAATGGCAGCGGTACTGCCAGTGTCGCCACGATGTGATCTTCAATCTGTCTCAGCCCTTTTGCAAGCTGCCAAGGCTGTATTTCATATTCGATGCCCCACTCATCAATAAAATTCCGAGGCTTTTTGATGAGAGTACAGACAAAACGCAGAGCGGCTCTTAAAAATGAATCTTCGTCCCTATACTTCCCGGCCATTACGCCAAGGTGAACGGTAATCATATGGTGAATTGATTCCGCAATCCGCACTGTTTCGAAAGCCATATCGGAAAGATCGTCAGTGTCCATCTCTGTCGCACGATTTGAAAGTTGTTCAGCTTCAGACTTGTAGTATAAACAGCAGGCCGGCAGCGGGACAAGCTGATTTTAGAACCGATGCTTGTCGTTTTATAGAAAGCGTAGTACTCTATTCTGCATGAAGGCGACAGTGTCAGAACATTCCTGCCCGCATGCGTTTTCATCAGGCAGATATATTATGAGTGAGGACACGGTATTGCATGAACATTCTTGAGTACGCCGACCTCGACACCTCATCGGTCAGCCGCCGGTACCGGAAGGTTGCCGAATTCCTTGCAAACGACGATTTTGCTTCGGCGGAGGTCAAGAAACTCTCGGAGCATGGTCTGTACCGGGCGAAGCTCGATGATGCCAACCGCGTTATCTTCAAGATGGCGATGTACGGCGGACGGCGGTATGCCCTGATGCTTGAGATTGTGCGCAACCATGCCTATGACCGCTCCAGGTTTCTGCGCGGCACGCCTGTCGATGAGTCAAAAATCCCTGTGCTTGACCCTGAGCAGGTCGCACAAGAGTCAGTCCCGTCCGTCGTCTATCTGAATGCTGCCGTCCCGCGCTTTCATGTGCTCGACAAGATTATTTCGTTTGATCCCGAGCAGGACGAGGCATACCGGCATGCCCCCCCGCTTATGGTGATCGGCCCTGCGGGAAGCGGCAAAACCGCTCTCATACTCGAAAAGTTGAAACGCGCACATGGTCAGGTGCTGTACATAACCCTCTCTCCCTATCTTGCGGAGAACGCGCGGAATATCTATTTCGGCCATAACTATGAAAACCCCGAGCAGGAAGTCGCGTTTCTTTCATTCCGGGAATTCGTGGAAACCCTGCGGGTGCCGGATGGCAGGGAAATAACGTATAGCGCCTTTTTGCGCTGGTTTCTGAGGTTCCCCCGGCAGCAGCACAGGGATGCGCACCGGCTGTATGAGGAATTTCGCGGAGTGCTTACGGGTTCAATCGTCGGCAAGCCATGGCTGACGCGGGAGGATTACACCGGCCTCGGCGTCCGTCAATCCATTTATCTCGACAGCGAGCGCGAGGCCGTCTACACACTGTTTGAAAAGTATCTCGAATTCCTCAGGGCCGGCGGTTATTACGATCCGAATATCCTTGCGCATTCGTATCTGAAGCAGGTTCAGCCGCTCTACGACTTCATTGTTGTAGATGAAGTGCAGGATATTACGAACATTCAGCTTCAGCTTGTACTCAGAAGTCTCAAGAAGCAGGACCATTTTGTGCTGTGCGGCGATTCCAACCAGATTGTGCACCCGAATTTCTTTTCATGGAGCAGCCTCAAGACCATGCTCTACCGGACCGAGCACTATGATGCCGGCAAGGTGACGCGTATTCTGCAGTCCAACTTTCGCAACTCGGCGGAGGTGGCCGGCCTTGCGAACACCCTGCTTCGCATCAAGCAGAAGAGGTTCGGCTCCGTGGACCGGGAGAGTGCATATCTCATGAAAAGCTGTTCGGAACATGCCGGCGAGATTGCGTTTGTGGAAGACACGGATGCAGTGAAGCGCGAGCTGAACCAGAAGACGCGGCGTTCGACAAAGTTTGCCCTTCTGGTCCTGCGCGATGAGGACAAGGCAGCAGCGCGACAGTTTTTCGATACGCCGCTGCTCTTCAGTATTCAGGAGGCAAAGGGGCTTGAGTATGAAAACGTCATTCTGCTGAACTTCATTTCTGGCGAGCGGGCTGTTTTTTCCGAAATCATCGACGGAGTCAATGCCGGCGACCTGAACGGCGATATCGAGTTCCGGCGCGCTGCCGACAAGAAGGACAAATCCCTTGAGATATACAAGTTTTTCATTAATTCTCTCTATGTTGCGGTTACCCGTGCGGTGCGGAAGCTGTATCTGCTCGAAAGCGACACCGGACACCCGCTCTGCAAAATGCTCGGCATGCTCGACTCAGAAAAACAGGTTGCCGTCGACACTGCTCAATCCAGCATTGAGGAGTGGCAGGCCGAAGCGCGGAAACTCGAACTGCAGGGCAGGCAGGAGCAGGCGGACGATATCCGGCGCGATATTCTCAAGACCCGTCCCGTGCTATGGGCGGTTTGCACTCCCGCGGCTGTTCAAGAGTTGATTGCCCGTGCCTGCGATCCGAAAAACGTATCGCAAAAGCCGGGGAAAATCCTGTATGAATACAGCCTTTTTTACGATGTGCCTCATCTTATGGAGCTGCTGAGCGAGCATGGTTTCGACCGGGCCCGGCAGGTTATGTATCGGGAGCAGGGGAGGGTGCATTTTGACCGCATGCTGTACACCCGGCAGAGAACCGATGCGCTGGTGCGCCAACTGCAGGGTTACGGCGGAAAATTTTATAAGGAGGTGCTCAGGCAGTGTGAGCACTACGGTGTTGACCACCGCACCATGTTCAACAAAACACCGCTGATGCTGGCTGCCCTTGAAGGCAATGCGTCCTTGATTCAGGAGTTGCTGCGTGTCGGCGCCGATACCGGGCTGACCGATAACTATGGACTGACCGCCTGGCAGGGCGCATTGCAGTGGGCGGTGATCGACAAGACCTATGCGGTGAAACATTTTCCTGCAGTGCATGAACTGCTGGCGCCGGCGAACGTGAGTCTGAAAGTTGAAGGCCGACTCGTCAAGATTGACCGCAGTCAGGGCGAGTTTCTCCTGTTTCACATAATCTTTATTTCGGTGAGAAGCAGAATCAGCTATGAGCATGTCGCGACCAACGCTGTCGCGCTGACAGCGCTGTTTTCCGCCTTGCCCGACAGCATTCTTCCGGTGTACCGGAAGAAGCGGGCGTATGTGTCGTCCCTGCTTGCAAAAAACGAACAGGACAGCACGAATCCGTATTCACGGAAATTCGTCAGGCGGCTCAGAACCGGTCTCTATATCCTGTCTCCCGCGCTTGAGATACGCCACAAGGAAGAGTGGGTCAGCATCTATACCCATCTGAACATCGACCTCATTGCAGCCTGCGGGTCGGCGAGCGACCAGTATTTGCACGACATGATCAGGCTTTTGCGCGGTGATCGCGGAGGCAGACGGACGGAATGACAAAAAACAAAGGTGCAAGAACTTGCAATCCTGGCGTGCTTCTTCATGACAAGCCCGGATTCATCGGACAGGCAGATGAAGATCGGCAAACAGGGAGTTTATAACAGCAATTTATTCGTCTTTGACCGGGATTCCCCGATGCTGGTTATATAGATGGCCGGCTTGTCGAGTACCGGACATTTTGTCTCGCAGATGCCGCAGCCGATGCAGGTCTTCAGATCAACATGCGGCTGCTTGACCGTAATCATGTTTCCGTCTGCATCCTTCACCTTCACCTCCTCGAGCCAGATTGCTTTTTTCCCGGTCGGGCAGACCTCTTCGCAGACGATACATGGAGTGCTGTGCGCATATGGCAGGCAGCGGCCTTTGTCGAGCATGGCCGTGCCGATGCTGACCTTTGCTTTTTCCTCCATCGTCAGCCGTTTGATGGCGCCGGTCGGGCAGACCTGGCCGCAGAGCGTACAGCGATATTCGCAGTAGCCGATTTTCGAGACAAGCACCGGCGACCAGATGCCTTCCAGTCCTGCTTCCATAAGCGTCGGCTGCAGGCCGCCGGTGATACAGACCTTCATGCACTCGCCGCATTTCACGCACCGCTGCAAAAAGGCTCGTTCTTCCAGCGAGCCCGGCGGACGGACGAGAAGAGGATTATGGAATCCCTGCTTCGCAAGCGGAGTCGTGCGCATAAGCGGCACCGCCACCGCGCCGGAAAGCACGGCAGTGACGACGCGCCGCCTGCCCAGGTCAAGTGCAGCAACCGGCTGCTTGCCGCCGAAGCCGAAGCTGACAACATTCTTCGGGCAGACATCGTCACAATTCCAGCAATACAGGCACTCGGTCGGCTTCCAGTTTCCCTTTTCATGCGGAGTCGCACCTCCCACGCAGACACGATTGCACACTCCGCATTCGGTGCACCCCTCGCTGACCGACCGCTTCAGGAGAGACCATCGGGAGAAAACGCCCAGCAATGCGCCGAGCGGACAGAGGCAGCGGCACCAGAACCGCCGGGCGACGAGATTCATCCCCATCAGCGCCAGAAAGAGCAGCCCGATAAACCAGCCCTGCTCGTAAAACGGCTGCTGGAAGGGAAGGTAGAGATTCCCGGCAAGATTGGCAACCGTCTCACCGAAAGCGTTGACCGTCAGGCTTTGCGACTCGTAGAGCAGATCGAGACCGGCATTGGTCGCCGAACTGACGGCCGGGTAGACCGCAAGGGAAAAAGAGCGAATCAGGAGCGAGAGAGGGTCAAAAATGCCGGCAAGCTGCATGCCCAAAAGAGAGGTCAGCAGAAGAAAAATCAGGAGAAAATACTTGGCGGTGTTCCAGCGCGGTGAGATGCGCGACACGCTTTTTCTCAACGAGCCGGCCATAGTGTTCAATGTGCCGAGCGGGCAGACCCAGCCGCAAAAGACGCGCCCAAACAGGAGTGTCAGCACCAGAACGATGAGGGAGAAGAGAAACCCCGCGGCAACCGCATGCGCCGAAAGGAGCGTGGTCAACAGGACAAGCGGATCGAAGTCGAGAAAGAGCTTTACCGGATAGCCGAGATCATCCTTGCCCTTCGATTCCGTCTGGATGAAGAGGAAAAGAAAAACGAGGAGGAACCCTCCCTGCACAATGCGTCGGGCCGAAACCATGGTCATCAGACAGTGACTTTCTTTATCTTCATCTTCGCTGTATCCATCGGGCCGAAGCCCTTTTGAGATGCGATCCGCACATAGCCGAGGTCGCTGCTCTTCATGCCGAAGAGCGTCGCGGCATACGCGTCGACCGCGACCTGATTCACGCCGGCGATCACGGTATCGAGCTTTTTCACGTCTTTCAGGTTGCCTCCCTGCGGGCCGTTGGCGGTCAGAATACGGACGGCGTCGACCACGACCAATGTCGGTTTAATTGCCATGGAGAGGTCCACAAGACTCTCGTCGAGTTTCTGGTGTATCGACGCACGGGATCCGCCCATGACGCCCATCCAGTTTTTCATGCCGAGCGTCAGCTTTGAGAGTCCGTGATGCTTTGCAATCGGCACATTGATGACCTTGTCGGCCTCAATCAGTTCGCTATAGAGCGGCCACGACTTCAGAACGCTGCCGTTGATCTTGACGTCGCGGAACTTCCGTTCGTCGATAAAGCTCAGCTCGCCGCCTGCCGCCTTTACCGCTTCGGAAATGCCGCTCTGCACATAACAGCGCCGGGGGTCGTTGACCGGGCGGTCAAAGACCTTCACCTTTTTTGCCCCGGCCTCAAGGCAGAGGCGGACAATGGTCGAGACGACCTCCGGGTTCGTATTCGCAGCATATTCCGGGGTGCGATCCCATCCGATATTCGGTTTTACCACAACGATGTCGCCGCGTTGAATGAAACTCTTCATCCCGCCGAGCGCGTCAATGGCGGCAGCGGTAATCCTTGCCGGAGACGGGCCGGACGCTACCGCGAGATCGTACGCCGGTGCAGCGCCGAATGCAGCGCCGGTGAAGGTGTCGAATCCTGCGGCTACGGAGAGGCTGGTCAATGCGGTCAGTTTGAGGAAGTCTCTTCGATTCATGACAGGCTCCTTTAAAAGACAGTAATCAGTGAGCAGGAGACAGAGTGAGGAGAAAAGCAGGAACGCTCACTGCCGTCTTCATTATACTCCATCCGCAGCAGAGGGGAACAGTGAAGGCATTTGGTATAATTTGGTATAATAAGAAGACATCGTCTCCGTCAGAAGCCCCGAGCATTGGCTAATACGAGCGCAGGCGACCACATATCAGCAGTCTCTGAGAGGTACCCATGAAACCACAACGTATCTTTTCAATGCTTTTCCTCATTGTTGCGGCAGTTTTGATGCCGCTCGCGGCCTCTGCCACGGAGCCGGTTCATGAATATGCCCTGTCCAACGGCCTGAAAGTATTCATCATCGAAGACCGCAAGGCACCGCTTGCGACGTTTCAGATCTGGTATCGTGTGGGTTCCATCGATGAACCTGCGGGGAAAACCGGCATCAGCCATCTGCTTGAACATATGATGTTCAAGGGCACGCCGAAGTACGGCTCCAAGGTCTTTTCCAACATCATCCAGCGCAACGGCGGCAGCGACAATGCCTTCACGACAAAAGACTATACGATGTATTTTCAGACAATAGCGTCCGATCGCATCGGCATCTCAATTGCGCTTGAAGCCGACCGCATGAAGAACCTGCTGCTGGACCCCAAAGAGACCGTTTCGGAGCGAGACGTGGTCATGGAGGAACGCCGGATGCGGTACGACAATGAGCCGCAGAGTCAACTCCATGAAGATTTGATCGCAACTGCCTTTAAGGCGCATCCGTACCGCAACCCGGTCATCGGCTGGATGAGCGATATCGAACGCATTTCCCGTGACGACCTCGCTGCGCATTACCGCAGTCATTACGCGCCTGACAACGCATTTATCTTTGTGTCGGGCGATGTTGATCCGAAGAAAATCATGGAAGAAATCCGCAGGGAATTCGGCCCCATTCCCGTGTTCGGCAAACGCCCGGCAAAGACGATTACGGAAGAACCTTTGCAGTCAGGACAGCGCAGAGTGACGCTCAAAAAAGAGGCTGAGGTTCCCTATGTCATGATTGCGTTTCCGGTGCCGAGCCTGCCGCACAAAGACAGCTATGCGCTGGAGGTGCTTTCAGCTGTTCTCTCCGGCGGCAAAAGCAGCCGGCTGTATCGCAGCCTTGTGTACGAGCAGCGCATTGCTATCGAGTCGTCTGCGGATTACAGCGGCCTGCACCGGTCGCCATATCTCTTTTTGTTTGACGCTGTTGCAGCACCTGGCAAAAGCGGCGCCGCAGTTGAAGCCGCACTGTTTGCCGAGATAGAGCGCATTCAGCGCGAAGCCCCGTCCGCGCGCGAAATAGAAAAGGTGAAAAACCGCATTGAATCCTCTTTTGTTTTTGCTCAGGATTCAAATTATTCCAAGGCGCTCTATCGCGGAATGTTCGAGATCATCGGAGGCTGGCGGCTGCTTGACAGCTATCTTGTAGGCGTGCGCGGGGTGACCCCGGAGATGGTGCAGAAGGCGGCGCAGCGGTATCTCATTGTGGACAGAAGCTCTGTCGGAACGCTTGTCCCTTTGGAGAAGAAAAGCGGCAAGTAAGAAGCAGGAAGAGAAAAGCAGGAGTCGGCATCCGGAACTCAGAATCCAGAAGAAAAGAACGAGGCAAGGAACTACTCATGAGAACAATATATCAGCATCTTGGTGTGATTGGCATCGTAATTCTGCTGTGTGCTGCTCAGGCATTTGCGGCATCGCCGGAGATCAATGAATTCCGCCTCACAAACGGGGTGAAGGTTCTGCATGTGGAGCGCCGGAACCTTCCGATTGTAACAATGAGTATGCTCATCAAGGCATCGCCACGCAACGAAGAGCCGTCCCGCGCCGGGCTCGCTTATCTGACCGCCAAGCTTCTGACGGACGGCACCGCATCGAAAAAGGGGCCTGAGATCAACGAAGCTATTGAATACCTTGGAGCCTCGCTCGGAACGACCGTGACGGCTGATTTCACCATGCTGACCTACTCATCGCTCAAAAAAGATGCTGCGGCCGGATTGGCACTGGTGAGCGATGTGCTGCTGAATCCGGTGTTTGCCGAAGAAGAGCTGGTCCGGAAAAAAACAATGACCAAAGGCGCATTGCGCCAGCGGGAAGAAGACCCTCAGTACGTTGCCAAACGGCGTTTCCTTCGCGAGGTGTTTGGCGCGACCCATCCGTATGGACGGGTGCTTGAAGGGAGTCCGGCAACGCTCGATGCAATTTCCAGGGCTGACATCCTTGATTTTTATGCGCGCTACTACCGTCCTGACGATACCGTTGTTTCGGTTGTCGGCGATCTGAATGCCGCAGACGCCCGCCGGATGCTGGAGCAGTACTTTGGCAGTTGGGCAGTTGTTCGTGCTGAACATCAGGGCACCGGAAAGCAGGAGCAGGTTCCGCAGATGATAGCGAACCGGGTAGTGATTGACCGCGATGTCACGCAGGCATCCATTGTCCTCGGGCATGGCGGAATTGCCCGCAGCAATCCCGACTACTATGCGGTGCAGGTGATGAACTACGTGCTTGGAAGCGGAGGATTTGCCTCGCGCCTGATGCAGGTGGTTCGCGACGAAATGGGCCTGGCCTATTCCATATACAGCTCATTCAGCGCCAATGAAGAGCCCGGATATTTTCTCGTAGAGGTGCAGACAAAAAATGCCTCTGCTGCCACTGTTGTCGCGGAGGTTGAACGTCAGATTCGCAGAATGAGGGCAGAGCATATTTCAGACAGCGAGCTGAACGATGCAAAAGCGTATCTGACCGGAAGTTTCCCCCGGCGGCTCGAAACGAGCAAGAGAATTGCGGATCTCATCGTATCGGCTGATTTTTTCGGACTTGGAGCTGATTATGTGCAGAAATACCCGTCCTATATCAACCGAATTACCAAAGAAGATGTGCTTCGCGCAGCCCGCAGGTATCTTGATCCCGAGCGACTGGCTTTGGTGATTGTCGGTAAAGAATCGGAACTGAAGCTACCGGATGCTCAGCCGCTGAAATAAACCGGAAAGCTCTTCAGCGGAAAGCTGTCCCGGCGCGGTTGATCGGGCGACGGTGCCATAGGTGATCAGCGAGCCGAGCAACGGCGTGAAAAGACGCGTGGAAGCGCCGAGTTCTCCCATGCCGATGGTGATGATTTTCTCGGTGCGGTGTTTCATGGTGAACGCAACGATGCGGAAGATGTCTTCCCGGCTTTGGGGCATGAGAGCCAGCTTTACAATGTCCGCTCCGAGAGCGCGCCCGGTCGTATGAATCACCTCAAGAGCGTCGTTATCCGGCGTCAGCAGGAAATTGTGATATGAACCGACAAGAAGCGTTTTTGTTTTCGTGCAGACCGTCCGCAATTGTTTCAGCTCACCTGCGGAACTAATCTCTATATCGACTGCTTCGACATGCGGTGACAGTGCTGCATAAAGCGCAACCCGATTGCCGAAATCCCGCTGCCCGCCCTCCGACGGGTAGCGGATGGTCGCCAGTATCGGCTTGCCGAACCGGCTGCGAGCTTCCTGAGCGAGAGCTGCAACACTCTGTTCATCCATTGCCGACACGCAGAGATCTATCCGCAATTCAATGAGATCGATCGGCGCCAGCTCATCCGGTTCGAGACGCCGGACATCTTCATCGTTCAGTACTCCTGCAATGAGCGGCGCGGTAATGCGAAATGGTCTTTGTGTGTTATTCAGCATGCGATATTATACTGCAAGTAACGGAAGAAGGAAGAAGCGCCTTCGTTCCAGTTTTTTTCTTGTCCTGGTCGGCGGGTTTTTTCCCGAACTTCTGAATCCTCATCCCTGTTTTGCTTGTGCTATACTGAAATCCACGAGGATGGGGACGGGCGGTTAGCTCAGCTGGGAGAGCATCACGTTCGCAACGTGGGGGCCGAGGGTTCGATCCCCTTACCGTCCACCACTCCTTTTCCCTTTATTTTCAATGTTTTTCTAAGAAGCGGGGAGACCGCATTTCCGGACAAATACCCCGACTGTGATAAAAACGTGATAAATTTAGCTCCCAGTGCCCTGTTTTTGCGGCTTGAGGGGGCTTTTTTTTGTCAAAATTCCGTCCAATTTCTCTACAGCGGCAACTTGCTGCTCACTGGACAGATGAGCATAGCGGAGCGTCATGGTGAGAGATTTATGACCCAGTAACTGCTGGATGGTTGCAAGCGGTACGTCATGCATGATGAGCTGAGATGCAAACGTGTGCCGGAGGTCGTGAAACCGGAAATCCTCGATCTTTGCTTTGGTGATCGCTCTGCGGAACATCTTTTTGATGTTCACGTATGGCTTTTGCGTCTCCGGATTCAAAAAGACATAGCCGCCGGCAAACCTGGACGGCAATTGCAGCATGAGCGCCCGCAGGGTTGCATTCAGTTTGATCTCCCGACGATCGCCATTCTTCGTCTTATCAAGCAGGATAAGATTGTGCGTGAGATCAACATGCTTCCATTGAAGACTCAGTATCTCTCCCCGGCGCATGCCGGTATGGAGAGCCGTTATGACGATCGGTCGAAACGATTCATCGCAACAATCAATCAGTCTTTCAATCTCTTCAATCGACAGGAAACGAAGTCGCTTGATCTCACCTTTTAGCTTGGTTTTTGCAAATGCCATATCTACAGCGGCCTGGGTAGTCATGCCAATGTCCACGGCATATGAGAACATTGTGCGGAGCACTGACAGGACGCGGTTAATATAAGCGTTCGCGTACGGCTGTCCGTTTTTCTTTCTGTGTGCCAACATCATAGACTGGAAATCAAGCACGACCCGTCGGGTAATCTGAGAGCCCCTATACCCTTTGAAATAGAGTTTCAGTCGCTTGATTGCCCCTTCTGTCATTTGCTTGTAGCCGCGATGTCGAGCGCCGGCGTAAACAGAAAAGCTATCAGCAAGCTCTTCAAACGAACAATCTTTCAGCTGTTGCTCTGGAAACCATTTTCCAGTGGCAATATCGCCCTTCACCTTGTCAAAGATCTTCTGGGCGAGTTTTTGGTCGTCGGTGCCAGTGGTTTCCCGGTACTGCACCTTGTCCACCGTGAAGCTCATCCAGAACGTTTCACTGCCAGCTCGCCTATACAATCCCATGGTTAACCTCAGAAGATTGCAGGCCTTGAAAATACCTGGGAATATTATACCTCATCCAAGAACCTCCTTTTTCGTCCGTGCAACCATCTTCAACACAGTTGGATTAGTTGATCGGTGTTTGATCACTCTGTTGCGAGGAACAACAGGTTCTTTAGTAATTTTGCGCGCAGGCTCATTGGCGACATCAACAACACTGGCCGCAATGAATGCATTAAGATCTTCGCCGCGAAACCTGAGGCAAGATTTAGAGAGTTTTACATGAGGGATCTTTCTTTTGTGGACCCATGCGTATAATGTTGAGACTTGGATTGCGAGCATAGATGCCGCTTGTTCGATGTTGATTAAATTGTCCATGCATGATATTACCGGCGACATTTTTTGCTATGGCAGACGGTTGTCGTTTTGGAGAAGAAGTGCAAATTTGGCATAAAAGTAAAAATGCTTCATGAGAAAATAACAGGCGGCATTTCTGGATTCATGTTCGGAGGTTGTGCACTATTCAAGATTTAGCGACGCCTGCACACAGTGGGCAACCCTGGAAAGGTTACGGGTTTAACCGTGCCACAATTTTCCATACGGTTGGAGATTTCTTCCCGTCGTGCAAAACATTTAATACCGCATATGAAAAAACCGTGAGCGCCTTAAAAGGTAAATGAGAAAATGGCCTTTTAAAAAAGCTTAATATGCAAGGAGTTGCGTAAGCGATAAGGGGGCATAATTAATAACCGATCATGGGTCAAATTTCGTTACCGACTACCAATCAACGCATTTCGCCCGTAAGCGACCAGAAGGTGAGTTCTGGACTCACCTTCTCAATTTGCCGATGATCAAAAGTCACAGTATTCCTCGTAGTTCTCTATCAGTTCATCGACAATGTCTCTGCCATTAAGAAAATATTCGTACCAGTCCATTCCGGATTTTCTCATTAGTATCTTAAGTATCATTGTCAATATGACATCCTTGAAAAGCCTACCATCAATCCGACGACAGAGCATCTCTATATCGGCCCTAAACTCTGCCCCATCATAAAAAGATAACAAAAAGAAAGCGATGGGAACCGTATCATTTCCAACATGTCTCAGACATGTCTCAACCAGTCTTTGCAATGCTTCGACCCCTTCATCATCATCCCATTCTCCGATCATTGCAACGCTTATCATGTCAAATTCTCCTTTTGTTTATTCAATCCAACGCAATCAATCTCTTGATAAGAAAATGAACAACCTGTGTCATCGCCAGCTTGGTTCGATGACGTGTTTCAATCTAGCTGGAATTATTTATCCACGGCAGCACTGACCGTCTCCTCCTTCCGAAATCGAGGGAATGCTCACATCGCAATCCATCATTGAAAAAGGACTGCCATTCAAGCAAATATATTCTTTTCACCAAGATATCTGAGTATTTGCCTCCGGTGTCGAGATAGTTGTATGCTTGTTTCAGTCTTTCAAATGTAGGCACCAGCAACAGTATTTCGTTTTCAAGATGCCTGATTTTGCGCAGTAGACGAGCGCGGCTCATAGAATTCCCATCTATCTCCACATCAAGCACTACTTCTTTTGAATTCTGGGACATCCAAACCTGATAATCAGGGAAGAACACCTCTCCCTTTTTAACTCTTCGGAGAGGTTGAAATGCATAGTCCCGTCGTAAATAAGGTTCAGTAAATAGTCCAACCAAAGTTATGCCGACACCCTGCTGACAATCCTCGATAATCCTCCTTGCGGACCTCGCAACTGCCAGGTCGTGAACAAGTTCGGCGGCTTTCGGGAAACCTGTTCTCACATTTTCTGGGATCAGACCTAATCTTTGTGAAATACAAATTGCTCCAAGGCGCGTCAAAGCGACTATGGGGGATATATGCTTGGGAAATCTTTTTGTGGCGATCAAGCCGGCTTTCTCAAACACCACTATCCACTTATATACATACTTACTATGTGCCCCGGTTCCATCGTTCCGCGGAAAATATCTATTTGCAATATCCTCCATGCTCGAACAACCAGACGACAAATGCTGCATTATTTTTACATCTCGATCGCTAAGAGACACTGACTTCATCTTCCACCCTCCGATTCATAATGTTCACAATCAACATTCATCAACTCAGCCACTCATCCATCATACGCGCGGAGGCTTCCACCTCAGCTCTCCGCTCTGCCGACATTTCTTCGTCTAGGAGCCTGTCGGACTTTGGCGTGTCATAATAAGGAACGAGCAGCGACCAAAGAATACAGACGGGAGAGATTGAGGCGTGTTCAATCAATGCGACAGGGAGACAGTATATTTATTTCCGCCATCGGTGCAGGAGTGGCTGCCTGAGGAGCACCTGGCCAGATTTGTAGTAGAGATAGTGGAGAATCTGAATCTTGAGAAACTGAAGCGGAGTTACGCGGGGCGTGGC
>DATIKF010000108.1:0-10580 GCA_035477855.1 Dissulfurispiraceae bacterium | reverse complement strand
CATATCGAAGTGTTTTACAACCGGCAGCGCATACAGGCTCAGCTTGGCTACCTGTCGCCGGCTGCCTATGAGAGACAGTTCTATAAAGAGCTGCTCGCAGCCTGATGGCTTTGGGGTCTACTATTGACAGCAGGGGGCACCCTGTGGTTCGTTGATGCCTCGCACGTATCCTCCTCGATATTTGGCACTCTTCAACATATACCGCACAGAGCTTCGTCCTTTGAAGAGTTTTTCAGCAACCTGCTAAAATACAAGAGGAGGACGCATGGATCTCAAAAACAAGACAATTGATGAAATAATATCCTTTCTTTCCCAGTATCTGCATGGGAAGTCCAATGCCCTTAAACTTGCGCTGGTCGCTTTTTTTTCGCGCGGTCACCTGCTGGTTGAGGATTTGCCGGGCCTTGGCAAAACGACAATCGCGATTGCAATTGCGAAAGCGCTCGGCATGAATTTCGGACGAATACAATGCACCAGTGATTTGCTCCCGAGCGACATTACCGGGCTCTCGATGTACAACAAAAATACGAATGCATTTGAGTTTCATCCCGGCCCTGTTTTCAATAATATCGTGCTGGTGGATGAAATAAACCGAGCGACACCAAAAACACAGAGTGCGCTGCTTGAGGCGATGGCCGAAAAGCAGACGACCATGGAGGGAAAGACCTACAAGCTGGCAAGACCTTTTTTCGTCATAGCGACGCAGAATCCGGTGGAGCAGTTCGGCACCTTTCCCCTACCGGAGTCTCAGCTCGACCGTTTCATGATGAAAATTAGTGTCGGCTACCCTGATCGGCGTGCTGTGATGGAGATTCTGAAGTCGGGAAGCCGCAGGGATGATTTGTATGACATTGTTCCGATGATGACGAAAGATGATGTGATTGCCATTCAGGAAGATATTCGCACGAGCGTCGCGATTTCTGACAAGGTGCTCAACTATATTCTGGACATCGTCGAGACAACGCGTTCCAGCAAGTATATCCTCGCGGGAATATCGACCCGCGGTGTGCTTGCTATCCAGTCAACTGCAAGGACGCTTGCGTATTTCAGTGGTCGTGATTATGTCATACCGGAAGATGTGAAGCTGCTTGCACAGTATACGTTGCCGCACCGTCTCATTTACCGCGAAGAATACGTCAGTGTGGACAAGAAGGAGATTATCCAATCGCTCGTCGAGCAGATACGTCTCCCGGTGTAATCCGGATTTCGAAAGCGGGATGGCTGTACATTGCGGTTACGCTGCTGCTCGGATTCGGCGCGGTCAATACCGGCAACAATCTTATCTATCTGATTGTTTCAGTCTTTCTCAGCTATATGGTGCTTTCGGGGTTTTTCGGGCGACACAATCTCACATCGGTTGATGTTGTGTTCTCCCTGCCCGATGAGGTTTATGCCGGGACGGGATTTCCGCTTGCCGTAACGCTCCGGAACCGGCGTCGTTTTTTCCCGGTCTTTCTGATGAAAGTTCATATAGACGGCAGGGAACTGGTTTTCCCCTTTGTGGATGCCGGGCGCGAGGAGACACTCCATATCCATTGGGAATTTGAACTCCGAGGGCGTTACCGGATTGCGGGTATCCGCATCTGCTCAGTCTTTCCGTTCAGTTTTTTTACTCGCTGCCGGTTTTTACCCGCAGCGCATGACGGAGTTGTGTTTGCACAACCGAAGCGATGTTCTTTCTTTCAGGAGGAATTGTTTGTGCATCGCAGGATGCAGGGGGAGCGCTCGCTTGATTCCGCCGGCTTTGATGCGGAGGCAATTTCGGTCCGTGACTATGTGTCCGGCGATCCGCTGAAGTATGTTCACTGGAAGGCGACTGCCCGCACCGGAACTCTGAAGACCAAAGAACTTGCCGCGCTTGTGCATGAACCGGTTGTGGTAGAGTTCGACCGGGTTCAGATCGAGAGCCTCGAAGAGAAAATATCCTGCATCACCGGGTTTATTCTGCAGATGCATCGGCGCGGCGCGCCGGTGGGGCTGCACCTCGGCGACAAACTGCTCAAGCCGTCTCTGCTTCAGCCTCACAAGCGGGCCATGCTTCGGGAACTGGCGGTATATGGCAGATATGACAGCGAATAGCATACGTATCGAGACGGTCGTCAAGGCCCTGACGTATGCAGTCTGCATGCTTGCATTTGCCATGGTTGCCCGGGCTGCCGGGCCGAGCTATGCCCTGATTTTTCTCAGTCTGTTTGCACTCTCGATTTATTTTGAACGCCGTTCAAGTTTTGCAATTCCCCGATGGTTGTTGAACCTGACAGCTGTCGCTTTTGTGATAATAACCTTCTTCCGCGTTTCGTTTGCCGATCCGGTAACTCCCATACTCCAGATGCTGCTGGTCATGGTCGGCATCAAGCTCCTCGAGAAGAAGGGGTTTCGGGACTTCATGCAGATTTATCTGCTTTCCGTTTTTCTGCTTGCAGGGTCGGCGCTGGTTTCAATAGACATGGACTTTCTTGCGGCGCTGATTGTCATGATGTATTTGCTCTCAACCGCTATTATTCTGCTTTCGTTTTATGCGCAGGATACCTCCCTTGAGGTCTTATTGCCGGCGGTTCGGCGCATGTTTGCAACGTCATTGCTGATTCCGACGATTGCTATTCCCCTGAGTGTCCTTCTCTTTATTGTTCTGCCGCGCTCCACATTTCCGCTCATGACCTTTCTGAACCGCGGAGGGGGGGCATCGACCGGATTCAGCGAGGAGGTTTCGCTGGGAGATGTGGCTGGCATACAGGAAGACGCGTCGATCGCGTTCCGGGTTGAGATGCCGCGAATTGCTGACCGTGATGTGTACTGGAGAGGACTCGTACTGGATACGTTTGACGGCAGGAAATGGACGCGTTCCTCGGAACTGCCCGGAGCTGCAGAGCTTCGGGAAACGAACAGCCGGACGATACGCCAAACCATTTATCTGGAACCCTACCAGAACCGCTATCTCTTTGCGCTTGACAGGCCGTTGTCCGTTTCCCTGACACAGGCCAGAATTGCCCGTGACCTAACGATCACACTTCCGGTTGTGTTTGAGCGCAGAATCCGGTATGAAGCTGTCTCAGCGCTGGTGTCGCAGTCAAGCGATCATGAAGGCATTTATGAGAGGTACCTGCAGTTGCCGGAGATGCGGTGGGACGAAGTACGATCCCTTACCAGCTCCGTGGTTGGAAAAGCAAAAGGGCAGGAAGCGGCCGCTGCCATCTCCGGTTATCTTCGTGATAGCGGCGGGTTCTCCTATACGCTGAGTGCGCTGCCTCTGAGCGATGACCCGGTGTATGCGTTTCTTTTTCAGGTTCGGGCGGGCAACTGCGAGTATTTCGCATCAGTCATGGCTGTGATGCTTCGCATGATTGAGGTGCCGGCTCGGCTTGTCGGCGGGTATCGCGGCGGGTATTACAGTGAAATTGCCGGATACTACGCTGTGCCGCAAAAGAGTGCTCATGTCTGGGTGGAAGCGTTCATCTCCGGACGGGGCTGGGTACGGTTTGATCCGACACCGGCATCCTCAGAAAGCTATTTGGCGACAACGGAGCGGAGCTCCTCATTAAAAATCCGAATGCTGATTGACTACATTCAATATGCATGGAACGCCTTTGTCATCAATTATGACTTTCAGATGCAGGTGCAGCTTTTCCAGTCGATGCGTGACGGCGTGCGCAGGTTTGACATCGATTTATCGTTTAACCGGAACGTGCTGGTTATAGCAGGGGCAGGACTGCTTGCACTTGGGTTGGCTGGAGGCATCATCCGGCACCGGAAGTGCCGAAAGCGCCCTGAACAGCGGCTTCTTGAGCATTATTTTTATCAACTGCAGCGTTTTGGCTATATCCGGCAGCCAGGAGAAGGACTTTCCGAAATGACTTCACGCATTATTCAGAGTGACCTGCTCACGCAGGCAGTGCGTTTTGTCGAGCTCTATCAGCGCTGCTTTTATCGCGAGGGCTTTTTTGCCGGAAAGGCCTTGCGAGAACTTGCGGATATCCTCGAAAATATTGAGGGAATACAACAAGATGCATGATTATCACATTGACATGACAATTTTTTACGGGTTTGGTGTAAAATGAAACTACGATGGTAAATTTCCACACTTCAGGAGGCTGCCATGAATGACGAAAAGATTGTTGAAGTCCTGAAATTAGAGAATGAGGATTTCAGGAAGCTGTACATCGAACACCGGCATCTTGATGAACTGCTCACGAATTTCAACACAAAGCACTACCTGTCACCCGAAGAAGAAATTGAAAAGAAACGGCTGCAGAAAGAAAAACTCTTCAAAAAAGATAAAATGGCAGCATTTATCCGGGATTACCGGGCTCATCAACCACAGGCATAATTGACGGACAGACATAAGCGATTCAGCCTAAATCCACGACGAATAACGTGAAAGGGATAGTATTGTCATGAGAAGCAAGACCATCAAATCTGGACTGGAGCGGGTTCCGCACCGTGCGCTCCTGTATGCAACCGGCATTCCGCAGACAGAAATGGACAAGCCGTTCATCGGCGTTGCGACCAGCTTTACCGATCTCATTCCGGGCCATATCGGGATGCGCGATCTGGAGCGCTTTATCGAAAAAGGCGTTCATACAGGGGGAGGATACCCGTTTTTTTTCGGCGTGCCAGGCATCTGCGACGGCATTGCTATGGGACACAAAGGCATGCATTATTCGCTCGCTTCCCGCGAACTGATAGCCGACATTGTCGAGACGGTTGCCGAGGGGCACCGGCTTGATGGCCTCGTTTTACTGACCAATTGCGACAAGATTACCCCCGGAATGCTCATGGCGGCTGCCCGACTGAACATCCCGAGCATTGTCGTGACGGCCGGGCCAATGCTCTCCGGCAATTATCGCGGACGGCGTCTGAACCTGACGAGCGACACATTTGAAGCGGTCGGAAAGTACAAAAAAGGCCTCATTGATGATGATGAACTGAAGGCTCTTGAAGTCTGCGCCTGTCCGGGCGCGGGGTCCTGTCAGGGAATGTACACCGCAAACACGATGGCGTGTGTGACTGAAGCTCTCGGCATGAGCCTGCCGGGCTGTGCGGCGGTTCCGGCAGTAATGGCGGAGAAGCGTCGCATTGCATTTGCAAGCGGCAAGCGGATTGTTGATCTGGTGAAGAAAAAAATTACGCCGTCAAAAATCCTCACTCCTGATGCGTTCCATAACGCCATTACCGTTGATTTGGCGCTGGGCGGTTCGACGAATACGGCCCTTCATATTCCTGCCATCGCCCATGAGGCCGGCGTTAAATTGCCGCTTGAAACGTTCGATATTATCAGCAAGCAGACGCCGCACATTGCGAACATGATTCCGGGCGGTTCTCATTATATGGAAGATTTGTATCATGCCGGCGGCATCCCCGCCGTTCTCAGGCAGCTCAGGCAGCTTCTGAAGCCCAACCCGACTGTTTCGGGGAGAGATATCCTGGCCATTGCGGATGCTGCGATAGTAATGGACAGCGAGGTTATCCGTCCGATGGATAAGGCCTACCACAAGCAGGGCGGCATTGCGATTCTTAAGGGCAATCTCGCTCCGCAGGGCGCCGTAGTAAAGCAGACCGCAGTGTCGAAAAGTATGATGAAATTTGAGGGTGCTGCCAAAGTATACGATTCCGAAGAGTCAGCCATGAAAGCGGTTCTTGCCGGGGAGATCACGCCGGGCGATGTTGTTGTCATCCGGTACGAAGGGCCGAAGGGCGGTCCCGGAATGCGCGAAATGCTTTCGCCGACATCTGCCATAGCCGGCATGGGACTGTCTGAATCGGTCGCCCTGATCACGGACGGCAGATTCTCGGGCGGTACCCGCGGCCCCTGCATAGGTCATGTTTCTCCTGAAGCGATGGAGGGCGGGCCGATTGCGTTCATCCGGAACGGCGACCACATCCGCATCGACATCACGAAGCGCACACTGGAGCTTCTCGTTTCAGCTGATGAACTGGCAAAGCGCCACGCCGCATGGAAAAAGCCTGAGCCGAAGATCAAGCGCGGCTGGTTGTCTCGTTATGCGAAGCTTGTTACATCCGCCGGCACCGGTGCGGTGATGAACAGCGAATAAGGTTCATGGTATGCTACAGGGCATGCGGGCGTAACTCAGTGGTAGAGTGTTAGCTTCCCAAGCTGAAGGTCGCGAGTTCGAATCTCGTCGCCCGCTCTTTTAAAAACAACAACTTAGGCCTCCACTCAGGAGGCCTTTTGTTTTTTATGTGGGGGATTTGTGGGGAGTGCTCCGGATTTACGGGGAGCTCTTTTCCGGTCCATGAGGGTGATCTCCCGCGCAAGCTCTTCTTTTATGGCATGGACATAGCGGCCCGTGGTGCGCTCGTCTTTGTGTCCCATGATCTCGCCGACCGATCTTGACGTGATGCCCTGCAGCAGTCCGTGCGTTGCAAACGTATGGCGCAGCATGTTAGGCCCGACTTTTTTTTCTATGCCTGCGTGTGCGGCGCAGGCGCTCAAGGATCTGCTGATCGACACGACGGGCGCGGGTCCGTCGCTGAAAACCCACGGACCTTTCCGTTCTTTGCCCCGACGCTTCAGGATGCGGAGCACGGTGTCGGTCATGGGGATGACGCGCTCTTCCCATGTTTTCGGCTCCCACAGGCCGGGCTTGCCGGTGATGCGGATGACACGGCGGTGCAGGTCGATGTCTGCCCATGTCAGGTACGCATGCTCTGCCGGGCGGAGTCCTGCGTCGCGGGCAACCTGCACTCGATCGAGTATTTCGGGGTGTAGCTCGCCGATCGCTGCCAGCAGCGCGGCCCATTCTTGAAAATTGAAGAACGCATGCAGACGCTTCGGCTCTTTGAGGCTCGGGTATTTCAGCTCGCGCGGGTGCATCATGGTCATGGCGGTGGCGTGGTTGATGATCTTGCGGACGATGCTGATGACGTGCGCGGCCCCATCGGAGCCGTAGGGCGCACTATCTCCGGGTCTTTGGGTTGATAGCCCCGCAGCACCTGTTTGGCGCAGAGATGCGTCTGGAAATCGATCAGCAGGGGCGTGATGATGTCTGCCGCCATGACTGCGGCAAAATAGGGCTCTATGTGGTTGTCGTAAAAATTGCGCTCCACCTTGTACGTGCTGGCCGACTTGACGGCGGCGGCCCGCAGGAAATACTCTTCGGCCAGGTAAACGAACGGGGTGCTTGCGTCGTCGATGATGCGGGGAAGGGAGAGTTTTTTCCGTCGGCTGTCAGTGCGTAGCTCCTCGACGATCTGTTCGGCAGCTGCCCGGGTGCGCCCGCCCTTGCGGTGTATGCGCACACCGTTGATCGTGACATCGATCATCCACGCCTTGCCGCGTTTGTAGACTGACATGGTTTATATCCGGTGCGTGCGGGGCATAGGCGGGGGCTCGGCAGCGATGTCGCGGCTGCAGTACCGGCATATTTTTGCTTCGTATTTGATCAGTTCTGCACAGTGCGGGCATTTCTTGAGACCTTCTTCATTGATGCGCCGCTGCTCGATGGCTGACTGACGTTGATGGATCATGATCGCATGCGGCAGGGCGATGATGAACAATAGCACCCCGTAAATCCACCATAGGCCGAAGCTCCGCCCCTTCTTGCTGGCAATATAAGCAGGGATAAGTCCGATAATAAAAGCGAACAGAAGAATTTCCAAATTACCCTCCCCAGAATTCCCGCGCGAGAGCGGTTATTTGCTGCCTGACGTGCCGACGGCGGCACTGACCGCAGGACATGCAGTCTTCATTATATGCACAGTTCAGCAGCCGCGCAAGTGTGTCTGAGAATTCTGCCAACACGCTACACTGACGAACAGACCAGAGACTAAGCTGATTTGGGTCTGCCTTTTTTCTTCTCCGCCTGTTGTTGAACTGTAGAACTTTCCCCGCCGCCCCCCGGTGGCCTTCGATGCTCGCGCTCCCTTATTTGTTTTAGTAGGAGTCTATCTTTTGCTTCCTGAAGTATGCGCGAGCGGTCGGACGAGTCCAGTTGGGAGAGGAGCGCGAGGAGCTCAGCGGATTCGGGATCGGCAGAATATGCGGCCAAGTCTTCGGCCACCTGAGAGACGAACGGCTCACCTTCGCCGGTTTCAAGCCAATCGAGATTCACCCGACACTTTGTGGCAAGCAATCGTTTTGACGATTCTGACATTCCACGATCTCCGCGTAGAATATTGCCGACCTGAGAATACTTGATTCCTGCTGCATCAGCAAATTCGTGGCGCGTGCGGAAGCGGTCATATACAAATTTAATAGGGTTATAAGTATTTTTCATGGTACAGGGTATTGACGCATGGGACGTGGTAGAAATGTAGTACAATAAACAAACGTGGGGATTTTGTGGGTGCAATACCGAAAAACAATGCTTTTTGCCCCACATTGAACAGGAGAAAACCATTAAAAATCAATACGGTGCATGTATCAAATTAGCTTCCCAAGCTGAAGGTCGCGAGTTCGAATCTCGTCGCCCGCTTGTTTTTGCTCATCAGGGCCTCTCGCAGGAGAGGCCTTTTCATTCTCCCCTGACCAATCCTCCGTGTAAAAACAGAATGCAGAATTCCGATTGTTCGTTGTTGATGGCCGTTGAATTCGTTTGACAACAGGGGGCTTTTCTGTTAGTTTCTAGTCAGGGCTTCGTCAGAGGTATTCATGCTGGAACGCGAGGTGCTGATCGGCGAAGATCTTGTGAGCAGGGGAATTATCTCGTTCCCAAGCAGGATATGCTGCTCCATCGGCAGAGAGCATTATCGAGAGGAAACTGATCGTATCGGCACTGATTTCAGATGAAGGATTGGGAGGAACAGCCGCACTGCAACAGGATCGACGGGGCCAACTTGGAGAGATTCTTATCCGCAATGGAGTCATCACGACGGAGCAGCTTGAACACGCCTTAAAGGCAAAGATGGCGTCAAACAAGCGGCTTGGCGACGTTCTTGTGGAGTTGGGACATGTAACTCCGCAGCAGATTATTCAACATGTCTATACCCAGCTTTCAGAGCGTATTCAGAAGGTCCTCATGCCGATGGTCAGTTTCAAGGAAAAGATGGCAGACTTTTATATGGCCTCTGCAGACAGCTTCTCTGAACACGCGCAGACATGGCAGCAGCTTGCGGCCGTTGTTCGTGCTCAGGCAGCAGACCTTCGTTCTCTTATCAAGGCGATATATCTGCAACCGGATCTTTTCACGGTCAATATGACCTTCACGACTGAGTCTGTGGACACCGTTCTCCACGGCGTGATGAACAATATTGAACGCGTAAGAAGCGGCAGCCTGACGCATGAACAGTCACTGTATCTTGCGCGTGACATTGAGAATTCAATGCTGGTTTCCCGGCTGCCTGATGTGCTGATGACAAACGATGCCGAGTGGAGAAAGCGCTTCATGCAGCAGAAACACGATCTCTTCCGCCACCGCAAGGTCATTGCTGATGCTATCGCCTGCCTGAAAAAATAAAGCGCTTGGACACCGGTCATTGAACGATCAAAAAAAGCTTCTCATCGAAATATTGTTCATGATATGTCCCGCGAAAAGCTGTTCTTGTTTCTCAATGATTCTCAGGAGTGCTGATGGTTTGTGCGCGCCGCCATAAGTGGCAGAGAACCTATTGTAATTGTCGTTCCCCGCGATGTCGACATCCGAGATGCCGGACTGAAATCTGCCTATTGTGCTGAGCTGGTCGGGCAATCAGACGCGCTTCTCCCGCATCAAATACGTTTTTCTAAGCGTTGTCATGAACAGCGTTATGCAGACAACAAGCAAGGTTGTCTGCGTTCTCGTGCCCACGGCAGACCGCATCTCGATACTATTACGATTCACGACCTCAGGCAATCGTGGAGCGAAGATTTCCCTTTTGGGGACGCATTCTTGCAACTCTGGATCCGCAGATCAGCCGCAGAATGGTTTAGGAGCTTTCTTCCGTGTCTTTTTTGCCGTATCCCTTGCCGACTCCCCAGGCTCTGCCCAAGTGCTTCCCAATGCCCCAGTAATTGTTGTCATGCATCGAGAAGACAAACGGCTTCATCTTCGAGATATCCGGCAACCCGTTCGTCATGAAGCCTTCACTGGTAAACGTATCGACAATCTCACCGACAAAAATCTCGTGCGACGCTCCCACATCAACAACCTGAACAACGCGGCACTCCAGATTGAGCGGACATTCGCGGATCATCGGCGCAGTTGCGAGTTTGCCGTAAAAGCTGGTGAAGATCTCCGACTTGTCGACGTTCTTGCCTGACACCAAGCCAATGTGATCCGTCACTTCGACCTGGTGCTCGGTCGGGATATTGACGCTGAACGTCCGATGTTCACGGATACCGATGTTCGTATAGTGGGTGCGATGAGAAGCAAACGCTATCATTGGAGGCATACGCTGAACAATGTCGATATATGCGATGGTGCTGAAATTGGGCTTTCCATTCACAATAGCCCCGACGATAACGCACGGCATCGGATAAAGGTATGTTCTTGTCCCGATAGATATTTTATCAAGAACGGCCAGAAAACCCCAAGGCTTTGAAGCCTGGGGATGAATGGCCGCCCGGAGCGAAGGCAGTGGCGGAGCGGAGGTAGTTTTTTGCATAATCTGGCATGGCCAAATATTGGACAGGCTCTCATACGAAA
>DATIKF010000107.1:0-3304 GCA_035477855.1 Dissulfurispiraceae bacterium | reverse complement strand
GCGCTGTCCATACAGGCAACCGCCGAGCAGATATTGCCAACCATAGTGGCCCTGTTTCGCACTCCGTTGGAGGCCACCAGGCCTGCGGCTTCAAAAAGAATATAAGCGTTTTCAGCTACTGCTTTTGAGTTCAGGATTTCGCTAAATGTAACCAGGGCGCCAATTTCGAGTCTGCCACCTGTGAGTTCTATTTTTCTTAACTCATCCAGGCCTTTAATGTCAATCAATGCTTCGGGAACCCGGAAGCCCTTCTTGAGCTCGTTGACCAAATCGGTGCCACCGGCCAGGATACGCGCATTCTTTCCATGTTTTCCAAGCAGCCGAACAGCTTCCTCCACAGAGGACGGCTTGAAGTATTCGAATTCGTAAGGAATGGCCATGATAATTCAGGTATTAAAAATTCCCGGCAAAAACTGCCGGTACAGCATTGCGGCGTTATTCCGTTGGGTCAATGGCAACCACCCTGCACATTGCCGATTCCATTTCAATGCCCCTCAACGGAAACAGGCCAATCCAAACCCTTTTGTTGTTTACCTTGTTGATGTCGCCACCAATGTTTTCGGCGTGCACCAAACCTTTGGGGAATAGCTTCAGGTGCATGACCTGGTAATAGATTTCGGGTGGAAACATCTCATCCCATTTTTTGCCGTATTTGGCCACCAATTTGGCCTCGGCTTCGCGGAAACGCTTGGGGTGCCAGTCGCGGATAATGGTGTTCATGGGATGATCGGCGCTGCCGCAATCAACGCCAATCCACTTGATCTTCATATCGAGCGCCCACTGGTGAAAATCGGGGCTTGGTCCGGGGTGATTCACAAAGTACCGTACCTCGTCCGACTCCGGCTGATCCCAGGCATAGCGATGGAACCCGGTATTGATAATCAGGATGTCGCCTTCTTTGATTTCGACTTTTCGCATAAGCATGTCGGGCGTGTAAAGGCCATAGTCTTCCACCTCATCGGAGATGTCAACCACAACTCCCTGTCCATACCAAAAGTCGAGAGGGGTATGCCCTATGGAGCGGCCACTGGAATGGAAATGGATTTCACCATCGATGTGTGTACCAACATGGTGGCTGGTGGTGATTATCTGTCCGTTGGCTCCCTGCCCCATGTGGGCGCCTGCAATGCGCTTGAAGTATTGAATCTGCAAAGGCATATAGCTTGGCCATGGCGGAGTATGGATGCTTAACGGTTGCGTAAGGTCGTAAATTTTTACCTGATTCATCAGGCTAAAGAAATCATTGATATTCATCTGTCAGGATTTTTATTTTTCGTAGTAAAAATTTTGAGTAAGGATTTCAGGTGATTGCAAAGTCAAAAGTAATAGTCTGTCAAGATTTTAAAAATACGTAGTCACCTTTTTATCTCCCGCCGGCAGGATTTAAATTGGAATCAAATGCTGTTGCCAGACCTTCGAAGGCCTTGCGAAACGGCTCGGCGGGTGCGCTGAGAACTCCCGCCCCTACCTGGCCCAGGCCGGGCTCTTTGTGGGCTACTCCGGTGTCGATAAACGGCGTGATTCCGGTCTCTACCACCCTGCGCACATCAATGCCGGTAGGCGTTCCCCTGAAATTGAGATAGGGTATTTGATACACGTTATTTTCTGCGGCAGTAATCTCATACATATCGAGGGTATATTGAACGGCATCCTGAGCAGTTCCTCCAACAAACTGCACGATTGCAGGAGCAGCGGCAATGGCAAACCCGCCCAAACCAAGGGTTTCGGTAATGGCCGAGTCGCCAATGTCGGGGTTGGCATCCTTTTTCGAAAAACCCGGAAAGAAGAGGGCATCCGGCACCGGAGCCTCTCCCGTGAACCACTGGCCTCCGGTAGCCGACAACTGAACTCCAAAGTCGGTGCCATTGCGAGCCATCACCGTAACAATGGTGCTGTAAGGAATTCCTGCTGCGGCATCGAGGCAGCATTTGGCTGCCGGCATAGAAAGGTTCAGGAAAAAGTGGTCGTTTCCGTTAATGAAACTCAGTGCCCTGGCCACTGCTTCATTGTTTCTGCAGGTTTGAACCATTGCCGGGGCAAGGGCACGGTAAAGCAACGATGTTCCGGCGCGGTTGCGGTTATGCACCTCATCGCCCATGTGCAGAGCCTGAGCGATGATGGCTTTAAGGTCTAACTTCCCAATGAACCCGATGGCGCCTTTAAGAACAGGGTACAATTCCATTTCCATCCATTTCAGGCGTTCGATCACTTCCGGTCCGTATGCCCCGTAGCGCAACACCTTGCCGAGGCCTTCGTTCATTGTGCAATAGGCGGTGGTTCCGTAGGTTTCGTTATTGACAATAAACACCGGCATGGACGCAGAAACAATTCCTGCCATCGGCCCTACAGTGGAGTGTTCGTGGCAGGGAGCATACTCAATTTTGCCGGATGCGGCAAGTTTTTCTGCCTCTTCGGGCGAAGCAGCCATGCCTTCGTAAATAAGCGCCCCCATTATTGCGCCCCGGGTAGGGCCGCTCATACGCGGCCATTCAATGGGCGGGCCCGAGTGCAGGATCAGGTTCTTGCGCATACGGGGAATGACATTAATTGCCGTATCCATCCCCACCAGAAACGGCTTGCCGTTGAGAATGCGTTCCATTGCGACAGCATTGGCTTTCTCTGTCTGCTCACCATGGGCAAGCACCGTCTTTAAGGAGGCAGCAGAAACCCCAAGCGGCGGCCTCCATTTTACCTGAATTACCTGGGCACCACTTTTTGTAATGCTCCCGGCGAAGCCTTCAAGCCCAATATTCACAACCTTTAATGGCTTATTGAAAATAGAATCAGCGGGCATTTATCTTTGATTGGCATTAAATGAAACAATAACCTGATTTGCAAGCAACGCCGCGGCTGCGTTCGACGGCATGACCTCCACTCCTGCCCCGGCAAGCTTTTCAGTTACCTTCTGTCGGCCCTGCGGATCGCCATCGGTTCCGCAAACAGCGCAAATGAAAAGCACTGATGGATTGACCATCCTTGCCTTTTCTATCGCCGGAAGAAGTTCGCTAAGCGGGTCGGGGTGTGAGCCATATCCGAGCACCAGGTCCAGCAAAATAACCGCAACCTCCGGGTCGGCCGCTTCCCTGTGGATTCTTTGCAACCTCAATGAAAAATCGATCATGGGGTGCGGCTTTCCACGGGTGAACTCGTCGTCGCCCATATCGATGAGGGTATGCTCACGGCTTTGGTTTGCATTCACAAGCAGATACTTTTCGCACAAAGGGGTGTTGCTGTAAACAAACCCGAGGGCATCCTTCATAACCAGTTGGGCTTCATCGCAAAGGGTTCCCCCGCTGAACAGGCC
>DATIKF010000106.1:0-9745 GCA_035477855.1 Dissulfurispiraceae bacterium | reverse complement strand
CGCAACGATGTTCTTTGAAACGTAGCGGGCCATGTAGCACGCGGAACGATCAACCTTCGACGGGTCCTTGCCGGAAAAAGCACCGCCGCCGTGCCTGCCGACGCCGCCGTAGCTGTCCACAATGATCTTGCGGCCGGTCAGTCCGGTATCTCCCTGTGGACCGCCGACTACGAAACGACCGGTCGGATTTATGTGATAAACAACAGTCTCCTCATCAAGCAACCCGAACGGAATGACCGGCTTGATGACTTTCTCGATGATGTCTTCGCGAATCTCCTTCAGCGTAATGTCCGGGCTATGCTGGGTCGACAGCACAACCGTGCGCACCTTGTACGGCTTGCCGTCCTTGTACTCCACCGAAACCTGCGACTTTCCGTCCGGCCGAAGATAGCCGAGCACATCCGACTTTCTCACCTCGGTCAGTGTGCGCGCCAGCTTGTGAGCCAGCATGATCGGCAAAGGCATCAGTTCAGGCGTTTCGTCGCACGCAAAACCGAACATCAGGCCCTGGTCGCCGGCGCCGCCGATATCAACACCCATCGCGATGTCGCCGGACTGGCGATCAAGCGAGGTGAGGACAGCGCAGGTTTCATAGTCAAAGCCGTATTTCGCACGGGTATAGCCGATATCGCGGATCGTCTCACGGACGATATCCGGAATCGGGACATAGCAATCAGTTGTTATTTCACCGGAAATAAAGGCCATGCCGGTCGTCACCAGCGTTTCACAGGCTACGCGGGCCAACGGATCCTGAGCAAGAATCGCATCAAGAATTGCATCCGACACCTGGTCGGCAATTTTATCGGGATGCCCTTCGGTTACCGACTCGGACGAAAAAAGAAAATCTCTGCCATTCGACATGGCTACCTCCTGAAGAGAAAATCAACGGATCAATACTTCTGCAATCTGCACGGCATTCAGCGCTGCTCCTTTGCGAAGGTTGTCAGCAACCACCCACATATTGATACCGTTGTCAATCGACTCGTCCTCGCGGATGCGGCCAACATAAACTTCGTCCTTGCCGTCGCAATCGAGCGGCAGCGGGTAGACGTTCTTCCCGGGAGCATCAAAAACCGCTATTCCCGGCGCCTGTGCAAGCAGCTCCCGCACCCGGTTAGCAGTCAGCTTTTTTTCGGTTTCAATGTTGACTGATTCTGAATGGCCGCGAAATACCGGAACCCTGACCGTCGTGGCCGTTATGCGAATCGAATCATCCCCCATTATTTTCCTGGTCTCGTTGACCATTTTCATTTCTTCTTTTGTATAGCCGTTCTCAAGAAACGTGTCGATGTGCGGCAGCACATTGAAGGCAATCTGGTGCGGATACACACTGCACGCTGCCGGACGGAAATTCAGCAGATCGGTCACCTGCTGCATCAGTTCGTCCATCGCCTTCTTGCCGGTTCCGGAGACAGCCTGAAATGTCGTAACAACAACGCGTTTAATCTTTGCCGCGTCGTGAATCGGCTTCAGGGCAACAACCATCTGGATGGTCGAGCAGTTCGGGTTCGCGATAATCCCTTTATGCCAACTGAGGTCGTGCGGGTTCACTTCCGGAACAACCAGCGGAACCTCGGGGTCCATTCGCCACTGGCTCGAATTGTCCACAACGACACAGCCTGACTTTGCAGCAATCGGAGCCCAGATTCTGGAGCGCTCGGCACCCGCTGAAAAAAGCGCAATATCTATTCCCCTGAAGCACGTCTCGCTCAGCTCTTCAACAGCAACATTTTCCCCCTTGTACGGCAACTCTTTGCCGACAGAACGTTCGGAGGCGAAAAGACGAAGTTTCTCAATAGGGAAATCACGCTGTTCAAGCGTGTCGATCATTTCCGTGCCGACAGCCCCGGTTGCACCAACAACAGCGACGATGTACTTGTCTTTCTTTTTCAGCATGTGATTACTCCTTCATGTCAGCTGCGAGTTGCGCAACCATATCGCCGACTTCAGTCGTCGAATAGCCCATTTTCCCGGCAGCGAGGCTCTTCAGCTTCGTCCCGGTTACGTCCATGACCGCTTTTTCTATCAACCTGCCTGCTTTTTCTTCTCCAAGGTGCTGAAGCATCATGCCGCCGGCACAGATAGCTGCGAGAGGATTAATAACATTCTGTCCTTTATATTTTGGCGCAGACCCGCCCATCGGCTCAAACATCGAAACCCCCTCGGGGTTGATATTTCCGCCGGCTGCAATGCCGAGACCACCCTGAATCATGGCTCCCAGGTCAGTTATGATGTCGCCGAAAAGGTTGTCGGTCACGATCACGTCGAACCACTCGGGATTCTTTACAAACCACATGGTGATAGCATCTACATGCGCATAATCGGTCTTGATGCCCGGATAATCCTTTGCCAACTCATAAAAGGCCCGCTCCCATAAGTCAAAGGCATAAGTCAGCACGTTTGTCTTGCCGCAAAGTGTCAGCTTGTTGTCCTTGTTGCGCTTTTTCGCATAGTCAAAGGCATACCGGATACAGCGCTCAACACCCTTCCGCGTGTTCACCGAAAGCTGTGTGGCGATCTCATCAGGCGTGCCTTTCTTCAGAAAGCCGCCGGCCCCCGTGTAAAGCCCCTCGGTATTCTCACGGATCACTACAAAATCGATATGCTCAGGGCCCTTGTCTTTCAAGGGACAGTCGACTCCCGGGAACAGCTTCACCGGACGGAGGTTGATATACTGGTCAAGTTCAAACCGGAGGCGCAGCAGAATGCCTTTCTCAAGAACCCCCGGTTTCACGTCGGGGTGCCCGATTGCACCGAGGTAAATGGCATCAAACTGCCGCAGTTCATTCACAGCACCATCCGGCAGGATCTCACCGGTCTTCAGGTAACGCTCTCCCCCGAAATCAAATGCGGCGAGGTCGAGCTTGAACCCGAACCGGTGCTGTGCAGCATTGAGAACTTTCAGGCCCTCAGCGACAACCTCCGGACCGGTTCCGTCGCCGCCGACAACTGCAATCTTGTACGTTTTGCTCATGATAACGCCTCCTCCTGCTGGGGTTTGCTTTTGCACTGACAAAGAATGAACATGTATTATACCGTTAGAAAACAAGGAATTTCCATGAAAAAAGCACTTATTCTTCTCGGCCCTACGGGGGTCGGAAAAACAGCAGTATCCCTGAAGCTCGCTCAGCATTTCAGAACCGAGATAATCAGCTCGGATTCCATGCAGATCTATCGTCAGATGGACATCGGCACCGCCAAACCGACTCCGGCCGAACAGCAACTCGTCCGCCATCACATGATTGATATAGTCGACCCGTGGGAACATTTCAGTGCAGGAGCCTATATCGAAGCGGTTAAGCCGGTCATGGAGCGGCTGCGGGACGAAAAGCGCATGCCGCTCATCGTCGGCGGCACCGGACTCTACCTGAAAGCAATGACGCGCGGCATTTTCAAGGGGCCGTCAGCAAATCCGGCACTGAGGGCAGAATTGCAGGATCTGGAACAGAGCCGGCCCGGTTCGCTCTATCGGCGCTTGCAGGTTCTCGATCCGACAGGGGCATCGAAAATCATGCCGAACGACCTGCGCAGAATAATTCGCGCCATCGAGGTGTGTCTGTCCGGTACGATTTCGATGTCGGATATGCAGATGATGAATACGGAGCGCTTGCCGTATGATTTTATAAAAATCGGTCTTGCCCGCAACCGCGATGAAATCTATCGCATGATTGAAAGACGGGTAGACGTCATGCTGGAACAGGGATTGATTGCGGAGGCGAGGAATGTCCTTGATCTGATTAGTGCTCATCGGCCTTCCGCGTTTCCGGACTCCCGTGCTTCCGTGCTTTCTTCTCTCCAGGCGATCGGCTATAAGGAACTTGTCGGCTTTTTTGCCGGCACGTGCAAGCTTGAAGATGCGGTTTCTTTAATAAAGCAGCGTTCCCGCAATTACGCAAAACGCCAGTTCACCTGGTTCCGGCAGGAGTCTGACATAGCATGGATCGATATTACAGGGCTGTTTGACCCGGAGGCTGTTTTCACGAAAGTGCTCGCTGCGGTGCAAAACCGCATGGATTAGCGCCGCTATTTGACCTGCTCATCCTTCTTCGTCTCTTCTGCTTTATCTTTCACCAGAAAATCCCGGGAAAACTCAGGGCAGCGTTGTCCTGCCTTCAAAGAAAACTGCTTCTGACAGGTCGCGCGCCACGCGCAGATAATGCAAATCTCTTTCTCTCCGCTCATTCCATCCTCCAGCGCTGTTTCCCATACATTAGCGGCTCCCATGCCAAATAATCAACGATTCCGGATGCCTGATGCGATTGATCCCGAGCGGCACCGGCTGGTATGCTTAGCATACGCCCTCGCTCACGGAGGATCCGCCGGAGAGAAAAAGGAAGTGTGCATGAATCGATCGCATATGCAAAAGATTTTTCTTCTCATCCTGCTTGCAACAGCCGTAATCGTCGTGAAAGCCTACAATCTTGAGCACTACCTTACCCTCGAATATGTGAAGGCTTCCCAGTCCCGATTTGCTGCCCTCTATGCAGAAACTCCGGTTCCTGTTATTGCCGTCTATATGTGCATATACATCGCCGTTGTTTCCCTGTCCATTCCCGGCGCTGTCCCGATGACCCTCGCCGGAGGCGCTCTGTTCAGCTTTCTCTCAGGAACTATCGTTGTCTCCTTTGCAAGCACCATCGGCGCTACGCTGGCCTGCACTGTTTCGCGTTTTTTGCTGCGTGACTGGATACAGAAAAAATTTGAGGACAATCTCAGCACTCTGAATGATGGAATCAGACGCGAAGGTGCGTTCTACCTCCTCTCAATGCGCCTGAATCCCCTGTTCCCGTTCTCTGCCATAAACCTCGGCATGGGACTCACGAAGATGCCGTTGCGGACGTTTTATCTTGTTTCGCAGATCGGCATGCTGCCGGGCACCATGGTCTATGTAAATGCAGGGAGGGAACTCGCAAAGATCGAATCTCTCGGAGATATCGCGTCACCGTCACTTGTGCTTTCGTTTGTCCTGCTGAGCATCTTTCCGATTATCATCAGAAAAACACTTGACTACCTGCAGAAACACAGAGAGCATGGAGGAAGCAGCAATGGCAAAGTTTGATTTTGATATCGGAATTCTCGGTGCCGGCTCTGCCGGATTGACTGCTGCATCCGGCGCTGCAAAGTTCGGTGCAAAAACGCTCCTGATCGAAAAAGAGAAAATGGGCGGTGACTGTCTCCACTACGGCTGTGTTCCGAGCAAAACCCTGATTCATACCGCAAAAGTGCGCCACTTTCTGAGGAATGCTGAAGTCTATGGACTGCCGCGGATCGATCTGCCGCCAGTCGACTTCCGCAGCGTCAGGGAGCGCATCTTATCGGTCGTCAACACTATTCAGCGCCATGATTCCCCTGAGCGATTTTGTTCGCTTGGAGTACGCGTAGAGTTTGGCGAACCCGAGTTTGCCGATGAGCATACGGTTCGACTCGGAGGAACTTCCTTACGTGCGCGCAGCTGGGTTATTGCAACCGGCTCGTCTCCTGCACTTCCCGACATTTCCGGGCTGGACAGAGTCCCTTTCCTGACAAACAGGGAACTGTTCTATCTGGACAGCCTTCCGGAATCGCTCATTATTCTGGGCGGCGGACCGATCGCAATCGAAATGGCGCAGGCATTTGCGCGTCTGGGCAGCACGGTAAGCGTTATTCAGCGCGGCAGCCAGATTCTCTCTCGCGAAGACAAGGATATGGCTGACATCGTCATGGAATCACTTGCGGCGGACGGCGTCTCGTTTCACCTGAATGCCACAGTCTCGGAGATTCGAAAAAAGGGCAAGGGATGCACCGTCGTTCTCTGCAAGCCGGACGTCCCTTCTGCAGAACTCTCCGCCGATGCACTGCTTGTTGCGCTTGGCAGAAGGCCGAATCTCGACAACATGGGGATAGAGCGGATCGGAATCGAGATCAAAAACGGCGGGCTTGCGCTGGACAGCCGGCTCAGGACACGTCATGCACACGTTTACGGCGCAGGCGATGTAACCGGCACCTATCAGTTCACGCATGCGGCAGGATACGAGGGAGGGGTCGCTGTAACAAACGCCATTCTGAGACTTCCGCGCAAAGTCAATTATGCGCTCATGCCGTGGTGTACCTACGCTGATCCTGAACTCGCAAGCATCGGCATGAATGAGCGGCGGGCGCGTGAGGCCGGCCTCGAATATACGGTCTGGCAGGAGGCCTTTTCGGCAAACGATCGAGCCCTTGCGGAAGGCGCGACTGCCGGCGTAGTCAAACTGCTGCTCGGCAAAAGCGGAAAGCCGCTCGGCATTCAGATAGTCGGTCCTCACGCCGGAGAGCTTCTGGCTCCATGGATCGGGATCATGAACGGCGGAGGAAAGCTGTCATCATTGGCCGGGGCGGTGCATCCCTACCCGACACTTGCGGAGATCAACCGCAAAATAGCGGGGAATGTCTTTGCGGAAAAGATTTTTTCCGATCGGGTGAAAAGCGCTCTCCGCTTCTTTTTCAACCTGCGCGGAAGGGCGTGCGGATAATAAAAGCAGAATTCAGAATACAGGAGTCAGAAGTCAGAAGAGAAAAACAGAAAAGAGAAAAAAGCGAATTAGTCAGCAGCGTCTTTCCGGAGGCTGCTCTTTTGACTCCTATTTTGCCATTGTTTATAGTCTTCAAAGGTATCGATATCCACAAGCTCCGGCAACAACCGATACGATAGTCCGAGCAGGGAGGCCTTTTGAACGGTTTCCTGCAGCACAGACGCCGTGCTCCAGGCAATACCTTCAAAAAGCGGCTGATATTCGTGCTTCATGCCGATCAGGTAATATCCGCCGTCCCGGGCAGGGCCAATCACAAGATCATGATCTTCCAGCGCCGCGAATGCCTCGGCAACGAACTGCGCATGCAAATCGGGAATATCCGTGCCGATCAGCACCGCCAAGTCTCCACGCGCCAGCAGCATTTTAACGGCTGCCGCCATCCGCTCGCCAAGGGTATCACCGCGCTGCGGCAAGAACGTCTCGTCCGGCAGCCACCTGACAAAATCGAGAATCCTCTCTTCAGGGCTGATAAACAGTATCCTTCGATACTGCTCCGGAGACACTGTCCGGTCGAGCACGAGTTCGGCTAGTTCCCGGCAACACTCCGCTGCCTTTTCCGATCCGATTGACGCTGCAAGGCGGGTCTTCACCTGACCGGGCGCGGGATACTTCAGAAACACGCCGAGCATGTTCCGGCGCTCATCCGGAAGCGTTCCGGTCATCGCGCCGCTTTCCTGAACGGCATCAGCATCAGGCGGAAGAAGGAGAGTGCTTCCGGTTTCCGGTATGCCCCCATGCCGATGACTATGCGCTCCTGCGGCACGTCAAATCGAAACGTCCCGAACAGCCGGTCCCAGCACGAAAAAATGGTTCCGTAGTTGGAATTCCGCTCTGTGATAACCACCGAATGGTGAATGCGGTGCATTGACGGCGGAACCCCGACAGCAATGAACGCCTTCTCAAGCAACGGAGAAATGCGGAAGCAGCTGTGGTGAAGTTGTGCAGAGGCGACCAGCAGGACTTCAAAAGCGGCAAGACTGACAAGATCGATTCCAAGCAGCTTGATCATGCTTATCTTGATAAGAGCTCCTCCGGTCAACTCACCGATATGAAAACGGCTTGCCGTAGAAACGTCCATGTTCAGATCGCTGTGATGCACCCGATGAAAGCGCCAGAAAAACGGGCTGATATGATTGACGTAGTGCCAGAAATAAATCACGAAATCCATCACCACAACCGTTACCGCGATACGAAGCCACAAAGGAAGCTGAAGCTTGTTCAGCAGGCCGCCGTCGTGAAATGCCCCCTCATAGGAGATGGCCGCCGTTGCGGAGGCGAACATGAGGCTCGTAAGAACGGTGTTTGCCAGAATCAAGGTCAGGTTTGTCTGCCACCTTGCCGCCTTCGACACCGTCGGTTGCCGGTATGCCCGCACAAGCTCCAGCATCAGGAAAAAAAGCAGGCCAGCCCAGAAAGCACCTGAGCGGAGAAGCGACAGTTGGTCATATTCGGATAGCATAGTTTTGGAGTTCGATCTGCTTAGTTGTCCTGCTGCATATTCTACCATGGGCGGACCGGTCGCGCAGACCCTGACGGATGCTATAATTGAAATATTGCGAGAGGGGAGGAGCTATCATGAGCGATTACTACAAATCAGAAGATCTTGCACGTTTCGGAGAGGTCGGGGCATGCTGCCCTGAACTCTTCAGGAAGTTTATGGCGTGGTATCAGGCTTCTCTTGAGCCGGGTGTGCTGACAAAGCGGGAAAAAGTGCTCATCGGTCTGGCGGTCGCGCACAGCGTGCAATGCCCGTACTGCATTGATGCATATACGAAATCGTGCCTTGAGGAAGGAATGGGAATGGAGCATATTACCGAGGCGGTCCATGTTGCTTCCGCGATCAAAGGTGGCGCTACACTCATTCATGCCCTCCAGGCAAAAAACGCTGCCGGGCAGGTATCGCTCTGATGCAGGCGACCCCGTCATTCTCTTCAGTGAGTACCGACATTGCGGCCGCAGGCCTTGATATCCTCCAGGTCAATCTCGGATATCGTTGCAATATGTCCTGCAAACACTGCCACGTTGGTGCAAGCCCCCATCGCACTGAAATGATGACTGCTGAAACAGTTGATCATGTTCTCGCAGCGCTTTCCTCAAGTCCTATTGCAACGCTCGATATCACAGGTGGGGCCCCGGAACTGCATCCCGACTTTTGCCGGCTCGTGACGAGCGCCCGGGCCCTGGGCAAACACGTCATGGTGCGCTGCAATCTCACCGTCTTCTTTGAAGCCGCAATGGGGCAGCTGTTTGATTTTTACGGGCAACAGTCCATGGAGGTCATCGCGTCACTGCCGGCATATCTTGCATCTGATGTAGACCGAGTGCGCGGGGACGGCGCCTTTGCGAAAAGCATCGAAGCGCTCCGCAGCCTGAACGCTCTGGGCTACGGCACAGGAATGTCAGACAGACCGCTGCATCTTGTTTACAATCCCCGGGGGGCATATCTTCCCCCTGCTCAATGTTCGCTTGAAGCAGATTACAAGCGCATGCTGCAGGAGAAGTACGGCATTATATTCGATCGTTTGCTGACGCTTGCCAACATGCCCATCGGCAGATTCGGAGATTTCCTGCGCAGCTCAAACAACTACACCAGCTATGTTCAGAAACTGGCAGCAGCATTTAATCCCGACACGCTCGAAGGCGTCATGTGCCGTCGGCTGATAAGCGTGAAATGGGACGGCACGCTCTACGACTGCGATTTTAACCAGGTCCTCTGTCTGCCCCTTGAAGGCGATTGCCCGCGACATATTGCTGAATTTGACTACGACTGCCTGAAGAACCGTGCAATCGCTGTCGGGGATCACTGTTTCGGCTGCACTGCGGGGCAAGGGTCAAGCTGCGGCGGGGCGATAGAACGATAGCCGCGTCTCAGTTACGCCTGCAATCAAACGCTCTGAGGACAATCGCAAAAGTGCCTGTTTCTCACAGAAAATCGCACTTCAAATATTGACTGCGGCAGCACTATGTTTCCATGAAGCGGTCAGGTATGTTTTCTCTGTGCGCAGGCATTTATAACTTTGCCGCATCCGACTTATTCATGGGTAGCCCCGACTTAGTGTGTCAGGCCGTCCTGAAAGATGACGTTGAATTTGTCGGTGGCTTGGGCAGCAGATCGAGGCCGCCGCAGTGAAAGCAGATGGCAGTCCGATAATGGGAAGGATTGCGGAACCCACAGGCCATTCTCTTGATCTTCT
>DATIKF010000105.1:0-5554 GCA_035477855.1 Dissulfurispiraceae bacterium | reverse complement strand
TCGGAGAGCGGCTGCGTTCCGGAGCCCAGGCCACCGAGGAGGCACTTTCCCGGCCCGGCCGGTTCAAGGCCGTGCGGGATAACCTCGAGGTCAAGGAGATCGTCGTCGGCGACGGCTCAAGACGCCGCCGGTTCATCCTGGCCCAGGTGAGACAAGAACTCAAACGAATCGGCGACCTCGAGGCGACTGAACAAGGCAAAGGTCGAGGAAGAGGAGCGGCTTGACGGCAAGTACCTCTTGAGCACCTCGGACGACACGCTGTCGGCCGAGGATGTGGCGCTTGGCTACAAACAGCTTTACGAAGTGGAAGACGCTTTCCGGACCTTGAAGACCACGCTGTGCCTCAGGCCGATCTACCATCGGCTGGAGGACCGGATACGCTCGCACGCACTGCTTTCGTGGCTGGCCTTGCTACTAGTGCGCATCGCTTCCCTGCGCACCGGGCTGACTTGGGACGAACTACGCCGGGTCCTCGAACGGATGCATGTCGGGGAGTTTGCCTCCAAGGACGGGCGGGTCCTGCAGCGCACGGAGAGGACGGGGCAGCAGGCCGCGCTGTTCAAGGCGCTCAGGGTGCCCGAACCACCTCGCTTTCTCGCCTTGATCCCCGCACCCCCGGAACGCAAGCCGGCATAGTATCACATCTCCTCCGGCCTACCTGTCGCGCTCATGGGTTTAGCTTGAGCTACGCAGATCTATTACACCAGGCGGTGTCGAAGTCGGGCTCGACTGTCACCCAGGGCGTGGGTTAGACCGCGGTGTTGTCCTGCGCCTGGCCGCATGCGACTGGATCCGCCAGGGTCACCAGGTGCTGATCAGTGGTCCGACGGGTGCAGGCAAGACTTTCTTTGCCTGCGCCATCGGCAACGCCGCCTGTCGCCAGGGCATCTCCACTCGCTACTACCGGGTGCCCCGTTTGTTGCAGGACTTGGCCCTCGCCCGGGCCGACGGCTCCTACGCCAAGCTTCTTGCCAGGTTGGCTGGCACCAAGCTCCTGATCCTCGACGACTGGGGTATCACTCCCCTATCGACGGGGGACTGCCGCGAGGTCTTCGAGCTGGTTGATGACCGCAGTTCAGGGCGCTCCACCGTGGTCGCTTCCCAGCTTCCGCTGGATGCCTGGCACGCCGCGATGGCGGACCCCTCGCTGGCGGACGCGATCCTGGACCGTCGTCTCGTCCACGGTGCCTACAAGATTGTCCTGAAGGGGGAGTCAATGCGGAAGGCTATGAGGAACAACCCGTCAAACCCTCCGGACATGACAGGAACGACACCCGGCGTCGCTACGTCCCGGCCACCACATGCTCAGGTGATCGATTTGGGTGGAATGACCGATCGGCTTCGACCGGACCGGGTGATCGATTTCGCCGGAATACGCAATTAAGGAGGTGAGCCTTTACAGTGTCAGCAGAAGATACATTGCTAACAAGGGATAGCGTACCAACAGAGGTAGGTTTTTATACACCTAAAAGTACCGGAATTCATAAGTTTGAATTTGTTTACGGGCGTGATCTTTTGTATGCACAAGGCTTTTTTCCGGTTTGGACGGCCTTTGATATCGATATTATAAAGCTTGCCCGGAATAGTTCTCCACTTACTTTGATTGAACACGGTTGGGATCAAAACAAGGAGCGTGGCAGGTTATTATTTGGCAGCATGGATGCTAATTTCAAGAGATTTGCTACACTAGATTTGCAGGAGGGCAAAAGACGGCATTGGTTCAGCAAGGCAATGCTCCGGATGTTCAAAGAGCCGGATTTAGTTGGTATATGGAAACTGCACCCTCTATTTGCAGAATATTTCTTGGATGGCGATGGTCTTGGAAGGGGAGCATTCTGGTATATATATTGTCTGAGTAGATTAATACCCCCGGTCGAATTCATCACCTTATTGATAGAGTATAGTTATAAGTTCAGGAGACTGTTAGACCAAGGCGTATTCGACCTTGAGGCATTACAGGGAGACAACATTGTGGTCCATCCCGATGTAAAGATCTTTGTTTTCAAGGATTTTATGTCGGCAAGGTTATGTGTCTCAACCTCCAGTCCATTGATATCTCAAAAGATAATTGAGCTTTCCAGGCAAGCAGGTGTTGTTGTTGAAAGCAAACAGGGAGATATTTGCCTGGTATCTATTGATCACTTGGAGGAACGGTGCCGCTTTGTCATCCGTGAATCTGGGAAAGATAGGAAATAAGCAGATCGACTACTTGACCGAATCAGTCAATCAGCTGCTTATACCTGCCGCATTGGCCACCTTACTAAAAAGAATGCAACAAGATAACCGCTAGACGAGCTAACCAACAACATCCAATTCAACTCCGCGGTTCACCAGGTAAGATCAGATTCGAATCGGTATCGTTAGGAAGTAATCCGCTTCAACATGTTCTCTGGTTTATCATCGTTTGCTGCCTCGTTCCGGTAGGAATGGATCGTGAGGAACTTGTTCTGAAGTCGCTCAATGCTGGTGCCGAAGAAGGCTTCTACCTCGTGGTCTAGGTCGAAGAACTTGACGCCCAGAAGCTCCGCCAGTTCTCTCCCCACCGTCGTCTTGCCAACGCAACTCATCCCTGTCAGGAAGACGCGCATCGCTCTTCCTCCAGGTTGAATACTCAGCGAGGGCTTGGCTGTACACCTCGCTTCGGGATCGCTTCCTGCCCCGCGCAAATCGTTCAGCTTCCTCGAACACCCCGTCGGGAATGGACACGGCGGTCTTCATACCCCGAGCATAACCAACATCGTCCCCACCGTCACCTTCCCGGGCACGGCCAGCTTGCGAGGCGCACGGGGAGCCGCTAGCGGCGGGCTACAATTGTCCTGCTTCGAGCCTTGTGCGAAGCCCGGCCGCAAGTAGGTGCCGCCGGCCTTGGCCGGTCAGTTGTCCTGTTCCCGGCTCCATCCCGGTCGCCGCTTGAGGAGACCGTGAATCTTATCAGTGGCGTCGAACATGGAACTCAGGCTCTCCGCACGGTTGAGCCGGTCAATCGCTGATGGACTAGCCTCTCGACATTCTTCCGACCTATTCGTTCCGCGTTGGCGCGTCCCTTCCGGACAAGGTAACTTGACCCCCACCGTGGCCGCCCGGCAGGCAAGCCCGATCAGCGCGCTGTCGCCCGTCGACGAAAGGCATCTATGACGGCAACGGTCAGCCGTCGTGGCTCCTGGCGATCATGCTGTGGCGGTCCGGGCCCACCGAGATGAGTGCGATCGGCCGGCCAACGAGTTCTTCAATGCGGAGTACATAGCGCCTGGCAGCCGCCGATGACGGTGGAGTAGGCCTTCATCGCCCCGATCGCACGGTCAACGGAGTGTCCTATCAGCCCGTTGAAAAAGGTGATACCGCTGAGGGTGTAGTAGTAGTCGTTGAGGGGGGCGGGGGACGATGGCGATGGGCAAGCGAGAGCGGCAGCGGCAAGCGGACATCTGGATTGCCACGGAAGATCTGCCGGAGTCCAAGGGCCACCCCTTCTATCAGCGGCTGAACGAGCTTCTCGACCAGGATGGCTTTGATGGTTTCGTAGAAGGTCTGTGCGCGAGGTTCTACCACGAGACGATCGGCCGGCCGAGCATTGCGCCGGCAGCGTACTTCCGCATGCTGCTGATCGGCTATTTCGAGGGCATCGACAGCGAACGGGGCATCGCTTGGCGGTGCTCGGACAGCTTTGGGCTGCGGGAGTTCCTGGGCTATGAGTTGACCCAGATGACGCCGGACCACTCCAATCTGAGCCGGACGCGGCAGCGAAACGACGTGGATACGCACCAGGAAGTGTTCACTTGGGTGCTCAAGGTAGTCGCGGCCAGCGGCCTGCTGCGCGGCAAGACGCTGGGCATTGACGCGACGACGCTGGAAACCAACGCGGCGATGCGGAGCATCGTGCGCCGGGACAGCGGACAGAGCTACAGTGGCTTCTTGACGGGCCTGGCGAAGTCCTAGGGGATCGCCACGCCGACGCGGGACGACCTGGCCAAGGTGGACAAGGCGCGCAAGAACAAGGCGTCAAACCGGGACTGGCACAATCCGCACGATCCGGACGCGAGGATCACCAAGATGTAAGGACGGTACGACGCACCTGGCCCACAAAGCCGAGCATGCGGTGGACATGGAGACCGGAGCGGGAGGCAGTGTACGCCAACCGCGAACGGATCGGCAGCGACTACGGCAAACTCTTGCTGAGGCGGCGCGGCGAACTGGTGGAGCGGTCTTTCGCACACAACTACGAGACCGGCGGCATGAGGCGGACGCATCTACGGGGCCGTGACAGTATTCTGAAACGGCTCGTGAACCATGTCGGTGGGTTCAATCTCGCGTTGGTGATGCGCAATCTCCATGGCCTTGGTAAGCCGCGACAGGTGCGGGGTGGCCCGAGGAGCCCGGCCGTTCTTGTCCTCATGTCGCGTTTGTGGCGGGCCATTGGACGGTTTGGAAGGCTTCTTATGGGTCAGACCACGCCGGAGAGGTCATTTGGGCTGACTATGTGCTTCCGACTGGTCTCATAGCGGTTTTCCTGTGGATCCGCCTTCTTCAACGGGCTGCTAGGCGTCGAACTCAAGCAAGATTTTTAGAATGGGGCTCCAATCAGGAGAGATGTTATGCAAAACCAAAATAATAAGCAAGTTGGTCGATGGAAGTGGCCCCTTTTCGCGGTAATCTTCGGATCCATTATAGGGTATTTGAATGCAAAGTTTGAAATCCGGGAACGTTTCTGGACACACTACGAAAAGATACCGATAATAGACATGTACTTGAATTGGATAGAAAGCATGCGGGATGTTGTTGCTCCCAATTCCACAAGTTTCGTACGCGTACTTGTAGATTTTTTGGCGGCAATAGCCGCAATAATGCCAGTTTTAGGGGTTATATTAATAATAGCCTACTCAACAAAGTATGTTGCCAAGGCAATAAAATCGATGCAACAAGAGCGATAGTGGATTAGTAGTCACCGGCTGCGTATTCCGCCCCAAACCGATCACCGATTCCGGTGAAATCGATCACCTGAATCTGGAAGCGTAGTGGCGCTGGGCGAACCATCCGGCCAAAGGCCGGTCCGCCTGACCCCGAGTTCGACAGTCCATAGGCAATGAGAGCCATCCTGCGTCAGGCCCCACCGTTTCCGGCTTGACCTTTTCCATCAGCACGTCGCTGCCGAGCCGAAAGCACATGGGCACACGTACAGTGATTCAGTCTATTGATAAGCATCATGGTCTACGATTATAAGCTGGACATGTACATGAGGCGGATCTCCCGCAAGAACAAAGACGGTTCCGTCGTCAGTTACATCCAGCTTGCGCACAACTACTGGGACTCCGAGGCCAAGCAAGCACGGGCCAAGGTGCTTTGGAACTTCGGCCGGGAGGACGAGTTGGATCTTGATGTCCTGCGGGGCCTCATCCGCAGCGTAGCCCGGTACCTCGGTCCCGAGGAGACCTTGGAGGTCGAAGCCAGGTTCGCCGGGGAGTCTCCGCTTCAGTTCATCTCCTCGCGGCCCCTTGGCGGAGCCTGGGTCCTGGACCAGCTATGGCGACAGCTCGAACTGGACAAGGTCATGAAAAGACTG
>DATIKF010000104.1:0-3366 GCA_035477855.1 Dissulfurispiraceae bacterium | reverse complement strand
GAAAAGAGATTCCGCAGACTCAAAGGTTTCGAGCTATTGAAAGAGGTGCATGCAGGGAATGAGTTTGCCGACGGGGTCGCGGCTCAGATAATGACCGTACTCGCCTCGGAAAGGGAAGCCGCCTGATGGCTTTTTACACACCTATTGACATGACCTCGACAAAAATACTACAAACGCTAATGACCATTCCGGGTATAATGAAATTTACTGTATCTATGCCGAAATCAACATGCGAGGTGAAGGATGAGCACGATGCTCAAAGAGCACGAACTTTCCCTGATTCAGGATGCCGACCTCAACGGCAAGATCGTACTGGTGCGCTTCGACCACAATGTGGTCAAGAAAGGCGAGATCCGGGACCCGTTCCGCATTGACCGGACAATCGGGACGCTGTTTCACATCGTTGAGCGCGGCGCAAGGCCGATTTTGATGACCCACATCGGCCGCCCCAAGGACAAGAAGACCGGAGCAATCGTCTGCCGGCATGAGGAGTCGGTCGAGCCGATTGTCAAATACTTGGAGCAAAAGCTCCACATGAAAATTCACATACCGTCGTTTCCGCCCGATGGAGATAAGGGCATCACCGGTATCGATACGTCAATCAATCTTGCCATCAGGGAGTTAAAGGAACGCAGGTATGGTGCGATTTATCTGCCGAATACGCGCTGGTTTGCCGGGGAGGAGGCGAAGAATGCCACCGCCGATAGTTTTGCGCTGCAGCTTGCGGGGCTGGCTGATATTTATGTGAATGATGCCTTCGGCTCATGGCAGCCGCATGCATCGACGTATGCGATAACCAAGCATATGCCGTCATACGCAGGATTCCTTATGCAGCAGGAGATAGAGAACCTTGATCGGGTGCTGAATCCGGAAAGGCCCTTCCTTGCGGTGGTTGCGGGGTCGAAGTACGACACAAAGATCGGGCCGCTTTCTGCCATCTACGACAAGGTGGACAAGCTGATTCTCGGCGGCGTTATTTATAACACGTATCTGTGCGCCAAGTACGGAGTGAGGATGCAGGGAGTGCTTGAGGAAGATATCAAGCTGGCGATGGACCTCGTCGGAAAGGACAGGACGCAAAAAAAGGTGGTGGAATTGCCGTATATTGTCGAGTCCGATACGCTTGAGGGAAGGATTGATGGTAAGTATCGCACCGTTTCGGTTGCCGACCTTGCCCCCGGAAAAACATACGGCTTCGGGCTGGATGTTGATCCGGCCTCGTTTGATCAGCCGGAGGTCGCCTTGGCGATTTCGGAGGCACGGACGATTTTCGTTAATGCGGTTATGGGGTTTACGCCTCATTTTACAGCGGGTTCGCAGTCGCTCGACACTACGCTCGATCGGAACAGCACTGCAATGAAAATGTATGGCGGCGGCGATACGCTCCAAGAATTCAAGGACCTCTGTCCCGGACTCTATCTGTCGGTCATGGACAATGCAAACTACTATTTCTTTACCGGCGGCGGAACGGTGCTGACGGCGATAGAGCAGGGAAGTCCTTACGGATTGAAGCCGGTTAAGGCTCTGCTGTCGAGCGGCAAAACGCAGGCAACCAGAGAAAAAGCGGTTTGAGCGAAAGTGCGGCGGTGCTTGATCCCGGAATCGGCAGATTGGTCACGCACGTGATCAGCAGCAGTCACTCTTCCGGCAGCGCCATTCTGTGAGCGGTCTCCCCGGCAAGGCCTAGCCCACAGCCCCCCTTTGCCGAATTCTTTGAGGCCGGAATATTTTCTGCAGATCTGCGGCCTTTGTTCGTAGATGAAGCAGCCGCGGGTTTTATAAAAATGAATCACATCTTCCGGCGGATCTTCGTAAAATGCCTTGAGGGTGAAAACACCCAGTTCCTGGCAGCATTTGCGGCATTCTATGCAGAGGCGCTGCTTTTGGGACAGCTTATTATTTGACGTCGGCGGGCCGGAAGGGCATTTCTGTTTCATGGCCGTTATTATAATTCATCGGGCCGTCTCCTGCCTGTCTTGACAGGACGTCACATAGCTGAATAAAAACGCTCAGGAGGTGCTGCGTGAGTGAGCAGAAAGCAGAAGGACAGCGGCGAAAAACGCCGATGTGCAAGATTGGCAAGGCAGGGGACCTGGAACGCATCAGGCGTCGCGTGCGGGATGTAAAATGGTTCTGCACAAAGTGCGGCCGCGCTGCAAATGATCGCATTTACCTTTGCAAGCTTTGCAAGCCGGCTGAGATCTGAAACGACGCGTGTAGACGCACTGCCGATCCGAGCACTACGCAGAAGTGCCGGTTATGTGCACTCCTGCGCTGATGACGGGGCTACTCCCTGACGGAGCATGCGTCTTTCAGTCTTTTTACCGACAGTTCCAGATATTCTTTTTCAGAATCAATGCCGACATAGGCGCGGCCGAGCTGGACGGCAGCAACGCCGGTGGTGGAACTTCCGCAAAAGGGGTCAAGCACCAGATCGCCCGGGCGCGTTGAGGCAAGCAGGATTCTTTTCAACAACTCCACCGGTTTTTGCGTCGGATGTTTGCCGAACTTCTTTTCACTCGCTGCGGGAGCCGATAGCTCCCACATGTTGCGCATCTGCTTGCCGCCGTTCATCTCCTTCATGAGCTTGTAGTCGAAGTAGTGTCTGCTCTTCGGGCTTTTTGCAGCCCAGAGGATAATCTCGGTCGAGTGGGTAAAGTATCGGCATGACAGATTGGGTGGAGCATTGCGCTTGTACCAGATGATGTCGTTCAGGATCTTAAAGCCGAGTTCCTGCATGGCATAGCCGACGGAATGAATGATGTGGGTTGTGCCTGAAACCCATATAGTGCCGTCCGGCCTGAGAACTCGCCGGCATGCAGCAAGCCACTCAAGATTGAACTGGTGATTCTCGCGGGCGCCTTTGGATTTGTCCCATTTGCCCTTGTTTACCGAAACCATTTTCCCGGCGTGGCAGGTAATGCCGTTGTTGGAGAGAAAATACGGCGGGTCGGCAAAAACCATCCCAACGCTTTCCTCTCCGACCTGCGAGAGGATGCTCACACAGTCACCATGCAGAAGCCGCGCGCCATGCGAAGGTGCGTCATAATAAACAGTGCAGGACGATTGCGCCTGAGACGGAGGACGATAAAAATCCGGAACGGATGCTGTCTTGGCAGCAGTTTTTTTAGTGGGTGCCATGGGCAAAATTATAGCAAATCAGTCCGGTATCATGCGAATCGGAAACTGACGTATGCTGAAAAAAGAAGACCCCAAAGTCTCGGGTAAAATACGAGATGGAGGTGGAGCATGGAGCGAATCCCGCGAGGGCGGTACACGAAGGAATTTCGGATGGAAGCAGTAAAGTTTATAGTGGAGGGCAAGTTGCCGCAGCGTGAAGTGAGCCGACGACTGAACGTCTCGGAG
>DATIKF010000103.1:0-3847 GCA_035477855.1 Dissulfurispiraceae bacterium | reverse complement strand
GACATGCAACTGCTTAGGGCCCACCTTACAGGCCTGACCGGCGGCGGCTTCAGGCTCCACCGCCACAATAATCTAGCTATCTTGTTGATTTATATGTATAAACACAAGCCAACAGCTAAGGATAGGCAGCGCTATGGGCGGTGGATTTGGCAGGGCCATTGGGGGCCAAATAATTATAATAATTTATACAAATCATATTTTGTTGACAAAAAAACATTTGTCACCAGAAGTGCCGAAAATTCCGACACCGAAAAAACCGGCGAGGCCAATACCAGCGCTGGCGGAGAGACCATCGCCGAGGACCGGAAAGACTGCAGAATATTATGCATATCCGTGTGCGTGGAGTCCGTCCCCCGCCGTCTCCCCTTGTGGCCGCCAGTTTGGCCACGCGGTCCCACCTGCCGACGGCAGCATGAAGCCGGAATTTTCCACTTTTGGCCGGAGCTGTTGGCGGCGTTGGGAAAGCACCGAATATGGCGGCACCGGAGGACTGTTTCAGCGCATAATGACGCAGGAGTGCGTCGAGCGCCTGCCGTCAGGGCGAGCTGTCTGAATGATTTACGGATTAGTTTTGACATGTCTTTCCGCTGTTCATAACAGCTCATTGTTTGCTTCGATAAGACCTCCCTTCAAAGGTAATGAACCTGCCATTCATGCTGAGACGGTCAAGGATCGCCGAAGCAGTGACAGTATCAAACACCTTTCCCCAGTTTGACGGCACCAGGTTGGTAGTGACGATAGTCGTGCCCATCTCGGCTCTTTTTGAGATAATCTGGAAGACGCAATCCGCCTGCTCCTTGCCGGGGATCACATAGCCGATCTCATCCAGGCACAGCACATTGGCCCGCGCATAGTACTCAATGAAACTGTAGACACTCTTGGCCTTTGCCAATTTAGCGGTAAGGTCAAAGAGGGTAAGAAAGACGGTCTGATGTCCTTTGCTCAGGGCATCGTGGCACAGTGCGGTTGCGATATGGGTTTTGCCTACCCCTGCCGGACCGATAAGGACGAGGTTGCCGGGTTTTGTGAGCCACTGGGTATTCATGAACTCCAGGAGCTTGTCGCGGGGTATTTTAGGATTATACTTCCAGTCGAAGTCCTCCAGCAGCTTTATCCTTTTGATGCCGGACATGTTCATGAGATACTGGATTCGTTTTTGTTCCTTGCGGTGGGCTTCCTCAGTAAGGAACTTCAGCATGAACTCCCGGTGCTGCTCTGAAAGCGCATCGGCATCAGTCAGGAATCTGAAGCGCCTCCACAGATCAGATAAGTTGGTCATAATCGCTGAGTTGCCTCCCTTCATAGGTGATATGCAGCAGACCCGGATTCTGAGGATGCACGGGATAGTCCTGAACCCCGGCGGGACCCAGCAGGCCCTGGATATAGGTCACTCTGTAGGTCGAGATGCTGATAGCCGACCTGAGGGCTGAGATGAGCGTCTCTCTGGCGATACCTTTGAGGAGTTTGAACAGTTCGTAAGAAACGGCTATGGGGTCCTGCCCCTCCTGCTGGCCCTGCATAAGGAAGTGAGCGATGTCTTTGTCCATGGCTTTCATAAGCTCGTATATCCTTTGCTGCTTATGGTGCGGAGTGCTGTTCAGAAGGTTCTCCCGGTGTGCAGGATGTTCTATCTTTTGCTTGCGGTCAAAGACGCGTTGGTGAGTGGCTACATTTCTGCCCTGCACCACGAGTTCGATATGCTGTGTGCCGGCAAAGACAAAGCAGGGCATAGTGCTGTACTGCGATGGCGCGGAGTAGCGATTGGTGTCAAACTCCACAAACCCGGTCTTGCTGATAACGGCCGGCTCCTGCCGGGACGGCTTGTAATGGATTTGCGGCAGTGCCCTGAGCCTCTCCCGCTGTAACGCTTCTGAGGGCAGACTGCCGGTAGTGCGGTGAATCCTGTTGTTTCTCTGTACGCGCCAGATGCCGAGTTTTCTGTTCAGATCGTCGGTATCGCTGAAGGTGTTGACGGCAAGGAAACTCTCAATGTCCCTGATGACCCGCTCTACCCGCCCTTTCTCATTGGGCTTGCCGGGGTTGCAGGCATGAATGCAAAATCCGTAGTGCCGCGCAAAATCCAGGAAACGCGCATTGTACGTAACCTCCGGCTGCCGTGTGATGACGACCGATTTGAGATTGTCGTATCGATGTCGCTGGGGAATGCCGCCGATCTCCCTGAATGCCTCGATATGGCCGTCCAGAAAAAACTCCATTGAGCTTCTCCGGTAAAAACACACATACAGATACCGTGAGTAGGACAAAAGGTAGACGAAGCCATAGATTGTCCCAAACGGCATGCTGCGCTGCATCCAGTCAACCTGCGCTTCTTCTCCCGGCAAAAACTCCAGCTCATGGTAAGCAGGGCTTTTCCGCTTTTGCCTGAACTGCAGCGTATACTCTTTCACTGCCGTATAGCCTCCCTCATATCCATACCCCTCCAACCGCTCCATTACCTGGATGGCCTGCAAAAAGGGATACTCCTTGTACCACTGCCGGATTAACCGCTCGTAAGGCGCTACTATGGAGTCCGGGGATTTGCCAGTGAGGTCGTCCTGCCGGATGAGGCGGGTTGCCTTCCTTCTGGAGATGCCCAGCTTCTTGCTCACCTGCGTCAGGCTCAGTCCTTCAATCTGATGGAGATGCCGTGCCCGGCTTTGAAGCGATTCCTGCATTGCCGCACCAACTCCTTCCCTGATGTTCTTGCTGTCTCAGCTTACCGCACCTCCAATGCCGAGTCCATCGTGTCTTTTATCAGGGCCCATACGCCGCAAACGTATGACTGTCAACTCTTCTGAGGGTTATCTCGTCTTTTATCTCCCCTTTCAGCTCGCCCGGTATCAACAAAACCAGCTGCTGGTATGGCTTTGCTTGCCCTATCTTGTCTTTTATCACCAGGCGCGTGGATTGGTTGCTCCGGAATGCTTTGCGGTGCTGCCGCCAGGGCTTTACATAGTCGTGGTAATGGTTATCGAAATACTCGGGGTTGTTCTGGCGCCACTGCTGCTGGGACTGTCTCTTTCTTGCACGCTTGCACTGTTCGTTTTGACAGACTTTCTGCCGTGGGCCTACACGTCTGTCAGGCGTGAAATACCGCCCGCAGTGCATGCATTGCTTTGCCAATGACCACCTCCAGTGATGCTTGTCTGGTAATCATTGTATGTGAGGGGAACAGTTCAGGGTGGGGTAATCCCGCTCAATCAAAATAACGTCGCCGCTAAATCATGCTCCGGTTCCATTGCTGCGCCGGTTTCGGTGCCGCCAGAATCGGTGCTTTTTTGCCGCCGCAATTCCCGTCCCACGTCTCCTGCTCCACTCCGGCGGGGCACGGATGAAAAAACCGACCCGGCGCGGGAGAGGGGGGCAAGGGGGGTGAGGGTTTCTTTTCTACCACGGTGTTCAGTGGGGGTTGTGTAAAGGCAGGCGTGACCTCTTCCACGCCATCAACCCCTTGGCCGGAATCTTTTTTAGAGTCATCGGAAGAATCCGCTGAAGCGAGCTTTTTGCCCTCCGGTATAATAGATTCTTCTTCTATTGATGTTCTCTCTGTTGTTATCTCTGTATATATACGAACGTGGTTTTCCGGTTTCCCGAACGGGGTTTTCCGGTTTGGTTATTTTTCAATGAGTTATAAAATTTCCAGAAATCTGAAATTTCCCCGGCGGCAACGTCGGGCGGGAAGTCCATTTTCTTCACACCGCTCTTTGTCAGCTCCCGCCTGCGCTCTAATTTACCGCGTTCGCGCCTGTACCACCCAGTGAACTCGTCCCAAATCTCATCTACCCTTTCCAGGTCGAGCCGGTAGTAGATGCGATGGTTCAGCCTGTCGCTGTTCTCCGTAAGGATG
>DATIKF010000102.1:0-5387 GCA_035477855.1 Dissulfurispiraceae bacterium | reverse complement strand
CATATCGAAGTGTTTTACAACCGGCAGCGCATACAGGCTCAGCTTGGCTACCTGTCGCCGGCTGCCTATGAGAGACAGTTCTATAAAGAGCTGCTCGCAGCCTGATGGCTTTGGGGTCTACTATTGACAGCAGGGGGCACCTGCAGCATCCCAAACCCTGATGAGCTCATCAGGAGGCCGGAATCAGACGGCAGCTCCGCACATGTTGCCCTCAAATCCATGGTCGGTTAGCTCACTGAGCCAGTTGTGCGTAAAAATGCGAGTTTTTCAGCAGCCTGATAGTCAAATGGCCAAACTCAAGAAGCGGGGCGCGGATTCCTCCGCGCCCCGTCTTTGCTGACTGAATTCTGCTCTCTGTACCTGAAACCTGTTTTGTTACTCCTTGCTGATTTCGTACCGGCCGTGCGGATCGATCTTGATATTGGCGTTCAGGAATGACGCATCGTATCCGGCATTTTTCAACGCGTGGTATGCGAGCTCCGCGCGCACGCCGGTCAGGCAAAGAACCACGATTTTCTTGTCTTTCGGAATCTCGGCCATCCGTTTCGGCACATCCTGCGTCGGAATGTTCTTTGCTCCAATCAGCATGCCGTTTTCAGCTTCTTCCGAATCGCGAACATCCAGTATCATCACATTCTTCGGCTGAGTTTCAGCAATCTTCTTGAAATCCTCAACCGCAATCTCGCCCGGACGCGGTTTCGGTTCATAGACGATTTTCACCGGCATGTCGCCGGATGCTGTCTTGTACCCGGCCTTCTTCCACTCTTTGAAACCGCCATCAAGCACCACGATATTTGTGAAGCCGCCCCAGAAACTGATCACTTCGAATGCCTGAACTGCCGACTGCGTATCATACGAGTAGAGAACAATCGGGGCTTTCTTGTCCTTCGGGAACTTGTCTACTGCGTGACTTACCTCGGTCAACGGAATCGATATTGCCCCGGGAATATGCGCGGCTTTTGCTTCACTCGCCGGTCGCAAATCGACAATGATGGTGGGGATATTGAACTTGACGCGCTCCGTGAGGCACGGAACGCACGCAATGGAGAGCTGCCCCGCCTGTTTCCACGCCGGCAAGCCGTCAACATAAACCTTCACATTGGTGTAACCGAGTTTCTCCGCCTTCCTGGCAGAGGATGGACTCAGTCTTCAGGTGGGGCCGGCGCAGTAAAAGACAAGAGTTTTGTTCTTGTCGGACGGCAGTTTGTCGATATGTTTGTCGAAGTCTGCATCATAGATGTTGATAGCTCCCGGGATAGCTCCTTCATAAAAACGGGATGCCGGACGGGAATCGACAATCAAGGCGCTTCCTTTTTGCACAAGATCGATCATTTGCGATGTTGTTACAAGCTTGTCGGGCGGAATAACCGCGGGCTGCTTGACCGATACCGCTTTTGCATACAGCTCCCCGTCCTTTTCAACATAGGTGACCGCAATTTCCTTTTCCTTCGGCATCTTGGCAAGCGGCTGGGCCCACCCGCTCAGCTTCGTGTTGTCATCAAATTTCACGGTCCAGATTGCGCCGGTGTTCACGGCGAACGTCTCGGCGCGGCTTGAGATGCTCCCGATCGTTCCGCGCAGTACTTTGTCGGCTGCCGGATGGCACTGAGAGCAGGGCTTCAGAAGCGTCGGCTTCGGCGGAACCGGCTGCTGGGCAAACGCGGGAACAGCACAAAACACTGCACCGGCTGTCACCGCCAAAAGCCCCTTCAGAAATACGGAAGGTCTTTTCATAGGCTTAAATCCTCCTTTTTGAATTGTGCATAGATAATATCTATTTTATTGCACATTTCAGGGTAATTACTTATAAGCAATTCTTATGCCGTTTATAACATGGCACCGAAGTTGATTGTATGCTGAATGAAATCATCAAGATATCAGCGGAAAAACAGGGAATATCCGGCAAGGAGCGTTAAAATGTTAACTGATGTGTTAATATTGGCCATGAAACAGTTAACAGTTAATGAAGCATCCAATCTTTTCAACGATGCCGGCTTTTTGAACAACGTCATCGAGGCAATGTCCGACGGTCTTATGATTATCGACACGGACAGCACCATTCTTTTTTTCAACCGCGCCGCTGAAACTATCACGGGATTCCGTCGTGAGGATGTTATCGGTCAGAAATGCACCATGATCGACAGCGCTGTCTGCAGCAAAAAAGTGAATGCAGGCAGCCAGAAAAAGTGCACACTTTTTGAGAGCGGCAGCATTACAAAAATGCGTTGTCAGCTTCGGGCCGGTGACGGGCGCGAAATACAACTTCTGAAGAACGCTGTACTCCTGAAAAACTCCGACGGGGAAGTCATCGGTGCGGTCGAAGTAATGACTGACGTTACATCTGTTTACGAGAAAGATCGCGAAATCGAACAACTCAAGAGTGAGCTGATGCAGGAATACGGGTTTATGGGGCTTATCGGCACCAGCCTGCCGATGCAGCGCCTGTTTGAGCAGATTCGCAATGCCGCGGCAAGCGAGGCTCCCATCGTCATCTCGGGCGAGAGCGGCACCGGAAAGGAACTGGTAGCTCGTGCAGTGCATCGCCTGAGCCGCCGACAGAAGGGTCCGTTTGTTACGGTCAACTGTGCCGCTCTCAATGAGTTTCTGCTCGAAAGCGAACTCTTCGGTCATGTGAAAGGCTCATTTACCGGTGCGGTTCGTGACCGGCAGGGGCGGTTCGAAGCGGCGCAGCACGGCAGTCTTTTTCTGGACGAAGCCGGCGACATGCCGCTCTCCATGCAGGTTAAGCTCCTTCGTGTGCTGCAGGAAAAGGAGATTGAGCGGGTCGGCGACCAGCGGCCCATCAAGGTCGATGTCCGCCTGATGAGCGCAACAAACAGAAACATGGAAGAGCTGATCGGAACAGGAAAATTCCGTGAAGATCTTTTCTACCGCATCAATGTTATTCCGATTCATGTTCCGCCGCTCCGGGAACACATCGATGACATTCCGCCCTTGATAAATCACCACCTGGAACGAATCAATCAAATCAACAGAAAGACAATTCATCACATCAGTCCGCAAGCGCTTGAGTCGATCGAAGCCTATTCATGGCCCGGCAATGTTCGCCAGTTGATCAACATGATCGAATATGCGACCATGACCGCAAAAGGTGATTCTATCGAACTGAGCGATCTGCCGGAATATCTCTTCAGAAAAACAGAGCCGGAGGCCTGTGCTGCTTACGCCGGACGGAAACGCATCAGCAAAGACAAGCTCGTCGCAGCCCTTGAACGCTTCAAGGGAAGCCGGACCCTGACAGCGCGGCATCTCGGCATCAGCCGCGTTACTCTGTGGAAGCTCATCAAGGAATTGAAGGGTGCGGCATAAGCCGGGACGGGGAGGGCAAGCCCTCCCCGCAGGTTAATTCTTAGAACTGCACGTCAAAAGTAGCGTAAACATTCTGTGCTTTCTTCAGCGGCTGGAACATCTGAGGAGCATACATGGTGGAGGTGAGGTCCGAAATCTTTACCGGAGCGCCCACCCAGTTATTGCTGCCGGTGTAGTCAAAGTCGTAGTACTGGTAGCCGACCCGGAAGAACGCCTTGCCGAGCTTCGATATCGGTTTCTTCAGCAGTTCCTGTATAGCATATATTTCGTATACACTACCGCGGGTTCCGAGCTTGCTGGTCCACATGTCGTCCGATGCAGGCGTGAATGTGATCCAGTTTTTGGAGCCGTGATTGTACTCAACGCCTAACTTGGTGCCGGTTGACGGAATATCATACCGGGCGCCGGCATACAGGGCGTAACCGGTTCTGGAATTTCTGCCGGCCACGCTGTCCCACATCAGCCCGTATTCGAGCATACCGGGGAACCCGATGATGTTGGAATTCGGATGCGTTTTGCTCATGGCGGGCGACACAAAGAGATTCAGGTTGCCGGGGCCAATATTGTCGATCTTCCCGGAAATGACTGCGCCGAACTGATCGATGTCGCCAAGGTTGGTATTGCTGAGCGTGCCGAAGCCGGGGAAAGCAACAGCAGAGAATTCCGGGAATGCAAAAATATCAAATCCTCTGCTGTACTGCAGCTCGACCCGGAAGTTGTCTGTTTCGTAAGGAACAACATTGAAGCCGAGGAAATTGACGTCCTTCATGCTGTTCGCAGAGCTCCTGAATCCGCTGTCAAAGCCCTTGCCGTAACACAGCTTCGCATAGAATCCCGGCAGCGCATCAATGTCGGGAGCGACACCGAACGTAGCGCCATCAAAGGCATAGTCAATCAACAGCCCCGGCACTCCGGCCGAGCCTATCTTCTGGTTGTTCAGCCGCAGATTCGTCGGCACACCGCCGGTTGACGGACGGCGTCCCACCGAGAACCAGATCAACTGGTCTGCAATGTTGCTCCATGTTGCATATGCCTGATCTACCCGCAGGGCATTGTCAGAAGGAGTATGGGCTACATTGCCGTCAAAGATGCTCTGTTTGTCCGCAAAAAACGAGTTCGCTCCCGACACAGGGCCACCGGTTTCATGTCCCCAAACCTTGTACATGAGCAGGCGGGTCTTTACCTGAATGTCCTCGGTCGCCTTGAACTTCATGTTCAGCCCGAGACGGTTTGTCAAAAGCGCCTCGTTCTTGAACTTTTCTGACGGAACAAAAACAGGGGGAAGGCCAAAGGGATTGACCGGGTTCGGCGTGAAGAAATCCGCCGACGTTCCGCTCATATAATCAAAACGTGTCCGAAAGTCTCCTCCAATCTCAAACCATGCAGGCCATCCTCCTGCCGACTCCTCTGTTTTCTTTTCCACTTCCGCGGTTTTTTTCTCGATGGTGCCAATCCGCTCCTCTTTTACTGTCTCTTTCTTCTGAATCTCACCCATCTGCTGCTTTAACTGCTGCAGCTGCTGGGAAAGTTCTTCGATCTTCTTCATCAAATCCGCCTGGTCCGCTGCCCACGTTGTGACAGGTGCCAGGAGAAACAGACAAAGAAGCATCGCCATGGCTTTGCTCATACTGCACCTCCATGAAAGAATCCACCCGCAAAATGCGGGACTTTACAATTAAGGCAAGGTATAGCAAGTGCTGTGCCTTAAAAAAAGCATTGCTGCCGGAGATTTGTTGCGTTGATTCATAAGCTAAATTACTATCATCAACAAGGTCAGGTAGCCCCGAAACGTTAACGGCTTAACATGAGTTAACAATGCCATTACAAGCAAAGCTCCTCTCCGGATTCGCCGTTTCCGCCTGAATAGAGAGGTGGTCCAGCAAAATCGGACAGGGTGTAAAGTGGAGGGGAGCTGCTCTAACAGGCTGCTGAAAAAGTCCCTCTGCGGCTCAGCAGGGTCAATTTCGGGGGATGTTCTGACATGGATTGACCCGAGTTTTTCGATTCTTGAGCCTCTGAGAGAGTCGTTTTTGGCAGTGCATTTTGCATCAAGAGTT
>DATIKF010000101.1:0-1572 GCA_035477855.1 Dissulfurispiraceae bacterium | reverse complement strand
TCGTCCATCTTCACCTGCACGTTGCCTACGTTCCAGCGCAGGACAGGATGGCCGCTATGGGCCAGTTTTTTGCCCATTACAAGCTGCTCAATCTCTTTCATCGGCGCGGACATTGTTTTTGCGCCCTGCCGGACTTCAACCATAGTCAAACCCTCGTCCCCTAGGTTGACCGCTGTCTGCATTGCGTTCCAAGGGTCAAAGCCGATTTCTTTTATGTCATACTTGTCGCGCAAGGAAAGAATTTCCTTTTCAACAAAATCATAGTCTATGACATTGCCTGGCGTGGTTTTGATTAGGCCCATCTGCACCCATTCCGGATACGGCACCTTGTCTGTTTCGTATCGTTCCTGCACCCGGTCTTCCGGAAGCCAGAAGCGCGGTAGTACAACCCATTTTTTATTGATGTCGTCCGGCGGGAAAAGCAGAAGAAACGCTGTCATGTCTATTTTGCTTGACAAGTCGAGCCCGCCGTAACACGGACGGCCCAGCAACCGCTTTTCGTCAACCTTGCCCTTGCCCTTGCATAAATCCCAAAAATCAAGGCCCAGCCACGATGTTGTTTTTAATTGCTCCCAGCAGTTGAGCCTTAACCAGCGGAAATTTTTTTCCAGGGCAACATTGCCCTGCGCTTGCGCATAATGATCCTCAACTTTTTCTAGCGCGACGGTGTGCTCGAGGGATGGGTTAACTTTTGCCCATATTTTTTTATCCCCCCAAGCCTTGCGCCAAACTTCGCTGTCCTCCCATGCGCCTTTGGCCGTTTCATAAGTGCGGCCCGTCCAGATGCGTTTGTTTTCCCTGTCTAATCCGTATATCATCGCATACATTGTTGGATCCGTTTTAAGCCCAAGCAGTACATCCTCGGCCCGCTTGTGGACTTCCCACCCAATGCTTGCGCGGTCAGGGTCGTTTCCAGCGGTGGTTATAATAAAATACAGCGGTTGCGTTCTCGCATCACCGCTGCCTTGGGTCATGACATCAAACAATCCCCGGTCCGGCTGCGCATGCAGTTCATCAAAAATCACGGCGTGAACATTAAAACCATGCTTGGAGTAAGCATCCGCCGACAACACCTGATAAAACGACTTGGTCGGTAAATAAACCATGCGCCGCTGTGAAGCAACAAGTTTGATGTTTTTCTTTAGAAATGCGTTCTGCTCTACCATGCTTACCGCTACGTCAAAGACGATAGCCGCTTGCTGGCGGTCGGCGGCGCATGAGTAAACTTCCGCTCCCCATTCATTGTCAAGCGTCAGGCAGTACAGCCCTATCCCCGCCGCAACCTCAGATTTCCCCATTTTTTTGCCCAATTCAAGGTACGCGGTTGTATACTGCCTAAATCCGTTGTCACGCACTGTGCCGAAAATATCTGATATCGCTTGAGTCTGCCAGGGCAATAACGTAAAATTCACGCCCCGCCACTGCCCCTTAGTATGCTTGAGTTCACGAAAAAAGGCAAGTGTGCGATCAGCCTTTATCTTGTCGAAGTGCATTTCTGTTCGCCTCGCTAAACAATGCCGCCATGCCATCCTCGTTATCGTCTGCACCCGGAACACTCATTCTTGCTCTTGC
>DATIKF010000100.1:0-22680 GCA_035477855.1 Dissulfurispiraceae bacterium | reverse complement strand
AGTTCACGACTCTCTGAACGGTGGAAATATCCGTAATAGGGAGCCATATATTCTTCTATGCCCGGTAAAACGATCTCTGTTGTCATGCATAGAGGTTACCACATAAAACAGATTATATCAAGTCAAGTGTCGGAGTAGTATTAAGCTCCTGGGCGGAAGCATCCGCGAGCGTGAGACCAGACGATATGAAATAACGCATGTCCCTTCTGTTATCCGAAGCAGGGACCGGTCCATCGGCAGAAGAGAGCCGGTCTTGCCGCGTTATGAACGGATCACTTTTGAAAAGAATCTTATCGGCATACCGGGGAAGCCCCTTGCCGCTTTTATCTGTCCGGGACATCCCTTGCTCGATGCGACAATTGACCTGATACTGGAGCGGTATCGTGACCTTCTCAAACGAGGCGCTGTTCTCGTTGATCCGGTTGATCAGGGAGACGACATACGAGCACTTTTTTATCTTGAACATGGGATACAGGACGCCCGGACTGATCGTTTCGGCAACCGGCGTATAGTATCACGGCGGATGCATTTTATGGAGATCGACAAGAACGCTGATACCCACATGGCCGGTTACGCTCCATATCTCGATTATCGGCCTCTTACCGATGACGAACATAAGCAGGTCGAGCCCCTGCTTGCTCAGGATTGGCTGACCACTGATCTTGAGCCGAAGGTCATTTCTTTTGCGGTCTCTCAGCTCGTGCCGCGTCAATTTGAGGAAGTGAAGAGAAATAAAGAAGAGCTTGTATTGAAAACAGTCGCTGCTGTGAAAGACAGGCTCACAAAGGAAATCAACTACTGGGACCACCGCGCCAATGAGTTGAAAGCGCAGGAACTTGCAGGCAGGGTGAATGCCCGTATCAATTCAGGCAAAGCCCGGCAGCGGGCAGACGAACTGGAAGTCCGCCTGCAGAAACGGCTGGAAGAACTTGAACAGGAGCGCAGGCTTTCTCCCCTTCCCCCGGTTGTCATGGGAGGCGCACTGATTGTTCCAGACGGGTTGCTCTCTCGTCTCAAGGGTGCGCCGGAGGCAGAACCGGATACCTTCGCAAGGGAGACGGCACGGATAGAAAAGATAGCGATGGACGCGATCATGGAGCTTGAGCGGCAGCTCGGATACGAGCCCCGCGACGTGAGCGCACAGAAATGCGGTTATGACATTGAATCGAGGATAACCGATAAAGGCTGCCTCCGGTTCATAGAGGTAAAAGGCAGAGTCACCGGCGCAAAGACAGTCACCATCACCAAGAATGAAATATTGACTGCCCTGAACAAGCCTCATGACTTTATCCTGGCTATTGTGGAAGTAGACGGAGACAAGAGCGTTCCTCGATATGTCCGGCGTCCTTTCAAGCGGGAACCCGACTTCGGCGTGACCAGTGTCAACTATGACCTCGGCGAGCTCCTGGCAAAGGCAGAGGAGCCGGGGTAAGATTGCAATTTTCAATATTGTAGTGTATTGTAATACAGGAGGTGCCTTATGAGAACAGTTTTATCAGTAAGCCTGCCGAAGAACATGTCCGAGGAGCTTGACAGGTTTGCCAGGAGCACCGGGCGGAACAAGAGTGACATTGTAAAGGAATCCCTGAGCATGTTCCTGTGGGAAATGAAACTAAAGGCCGTGCAGAAAAAACTCGGCCCGAAAGCAAAGAAACTTGGCATAGTCAGCGAAGAAGATGTGTTTAAAGCGATATCATGATCGCCGCATTTGATACAAATGTGCTGTTTGCGGCGCTCATCACCGAGGGGATTTGCTCGAAGCTGTTGCACCGGGCGCGTTCAGGCGAATTCTCACTTGTTTCGTGCCCATTTATCATGCAGGAGCTTAGGCGTATTCTCTCAAAAAAATTCCACCTTGGAAAGGACGAAATAACCTCGTCGATGGAGCCCATCAACGAGGCGATCAGTAAAGTTATTGAACACAGCATCAAAGTTAAGGATATTTGCCGGGATGCTGCTGATGACAATATCATTGCCTGTGCTGTGGCGGCAAAGGCTGATTATCTTGTGACGGGCGATTCGGATCTGCTGGATTTGAAAAGCTATGAGAACATTAAGATCATAACTCCAAGGGATTTTGAGGCATTGTTTGTGTGAAGCAGACTACGGCAAAGTCAGAGACAAACAAGGAATATATCAAGAAAGAACCGAGGAAGCTTTTCAGGAGCATGGATTTTGTCAGCAACAACTTTCTTGCTGATGAAAAGGCCGCAGGAAAAGACTTTCAGATGTATTTCAACATCTACCAGCAGCTTGGCCTTGCGTGGGAGTATCTCGGGCAGCAGTGCAAGCATTGGGATGGATATAAGAAGACGCGGGAAAAGCATGAAGTCTGCAGGATATGCGGAAAAGTTAAAGTTGTTAGTTGTCAGGAGCTGTTTACAGCACTTAGTAACAGCGCTCCCCGGCTTTGTGTTATCAGCGACGCAGGAGTTCAGGATACAGATGCGACGCAGCGGTACCGCTACCATGCGGAGGGTTGGCCAGTAGGTAGTCGATCAACATCCGGCAGCGAGACCAGGAGCTGCGTGACTACCAGAACTGATGGCACAATTGAAATCGAGGTAGTTCCCAACCAGACAGGGGCATATCTAAGGGTAACTACTGATTGAAGAGTATGAACAGGGAATAAGAGGATGACTCATAAGAAAAAACTTATTGAAGTCGCCCTGCCGCTGGAGGCCATCAACAAGGCGGCGGCGCGGGAGAAGTCCATCCGGCATGGACATCCGAGCACGCTGCATCTATGGTGGGCGCGGCGGCCGCTTGCTGCGGCGCGGGCGGTGATCTTCAGCCAGATGGTGGACGACCCCTCGGCGCATCCCGACATATTTCCGACAGAGAAGGCGCAGGAGAAGGAGCGGCAGCGCCTGTTCCGCATCATCGAGGAACTGGTGAAGTGGGAGAACACCACCAACGAGGCGGTGTTGCAGCAGGCGCGCGACGAAATCCGGCAGAGTTGGCGCAATACCTGCGCTGAGAACGCCGGCCATCCGCGAGCCGGGGAACTGTTCGACCGCAAGAAGCTGCCCGCCTTCCACGATCCCTTCGCCGGCGGCGGCGCGCTGCCGCTCGAGGCGCAGCGGCTGGGGCTGGAGGCGTATGCCACCGACCTGAACCCGGTGGCGGTGCTGATCAACAAGGCGATGATCGAGATCCCGCCCAGGTTCGCGGGCAAGCCGCCGGTGAATCCCGCCTCGCGCAAGGACAGGAACCTATTCGCCCGGGAGTGGAAGGGTGCGCAGGGCCTGGCCGAGGACGTGCGCTACTACGGCAAATGGATGCGTGACGAGGCGGAAAAGCGCATAGGTCACCTTTACCCCAAAATTGAAATTACGTCCGATATGGTGAAGGAGCGGCCGGACCTGAAGCCGTACGCGGGCCGGAAGCTCACCGTGATCGCCTGGCTCTGGGCGCGCACGGTGAAGAGCCCGAACCCGGCCTTCGCCAAGGTGGACGTGCCGCTCTCCTCGACCTTCATGCTCTCGACCAAGGCGGGCAAGGAGGCTTATGTCGAGCCGGTGATCGAAAACGGCAGCTACCTCTTCACGGTGAAGGTCGGCAAGCCGAAGGACGCGGAGGGGGCGAAGGACGGCACGAAGCTCTCGCGCGGCGCGAACTTCCAGTGCCTGATGTCGGCGACGCCGATTGCGTCTGACCACATCTACAGCGAGGCCCAGGCCGGGCGCATGGGCGCGCGGCTGATGGCCATCGTTGCAGAGGGTGATCGTGGGCGCGTCTACCTCGCGCCGACGCCCGAGCACGAAGCGGCGGTGCTGAAGGCGAAGCCGGAGTGGAAGCCCGAGATCGCCATGCCAGAGAACCCGCGCTGGTTCTCGCCGCCGCTCTACGGCCTGAAGGCCTACGGCGACCTCTTCACCCCCCGCCAGCTCGTGGCGCTGACGACCTTCTCCGATCTGGTGCAGGAAGCGCGCGACCGGGTGACGCGCGATGCCCTCGCCGCCGGCCTGTCCGGCGACGCCAAGCCACTGCGCGACGGCGGCACCGGCGCGACGGCCTACGCCGAGGCGGTGGGGGTGTATTTGGGAATCGCGGTTGACAAGGCTGCCGATTACAACGCGACGATTTGCGGATGGATTTCAGGTGGCGAGACCCTGCGCAATACGTTCGGCAGACAGGCGATCCCGATGGTCTGGGACTACTGTGAGACCAACACGCTCGGCGCTGCGACAGGGAGCATTGACAGCGGCGTCGGTCAGGTGGCGAAGGTAGTCGAAGTGCTTGTCCCCGGTGCGGGCGGTAGCGCATTGCAAGGCGATGCGCAGAATGTTGCAGTTCGCGGCCGAGTCGTCTCCACCGACCCACCCTACTACGACAACATCGGCTACGCAGACCTCTCGGACTTCTTCTATGTCTGGCTGCGCCGCTCGCTGCGACCGATCTTCCCCGACCTCTTCGCCACGCTCGCGGTGCCCAAAGCCGAGGAGCTGGTGGCAACGCCTTACCGACACGGCAGCAAGGAGAAGGCGGAGGCCTTCTTCCTCGGCGGCATGACGCAGGCGATGCACCGCCTCGCCGAGCAGTCGCACCCGGCCTTTCCGGTCACCATCTACTACGCCTTCAAGCAAGCCGAGAGCGACGATGATGCCGGCACTGCCAGCACAGGCTGGGACACTTTCCTTGCCGCCGTTATCGAATCCGGCTTCGCCATCAGCGGCACCTGGCCGATGCGTACGGAGCGTGGCGCGCGCTCAATTGGCATCGGCACAAACGCCCTTGCCTCCAGCATCATCCTCGTCTGCCGACCGCGGAACCTCAACGCGCCCACCGCCACGCGCCGCGAGTTCGTCACTGCGCTCAAGGCCGAGCTGCCTGTGGCGCTCGCTCACCTCCAGCGCGGCAATATCGCGCCGGTGGACCTGGCGCAGGCCGCCATCGGCCCGGGCATGGCGGTCTACACCCGATACGCCAGGGTGCTCGACGCCGAGGGCAGGCCCGTGCCCGTGCGCGAGGCGCTGGCGCTCATCAACCAGACCCTCGACGAGGCGCTGGCCGAGCAGGAGGGCGACTTCGACGCGGACAGCCGCTGGGCGCTCACCTGGTTCGAGCAGACCGGCTTTGCCGATGGGGATTTCGGCATCGCCGAGCAGCTCAGCAAGTCCAAGAACACCAGCGTCCCCGGCATGGTCGCGGCCGGCATCCTCGAATCCAAGCGCGGCAAGGTGCGGCTGCTCAAACCCGAGGAGCTGCCCGCCGACTGGGACCCGGCCACCGACCCGCGCCTCAGCGCGTGGGAGATCGTCCACCAGTTGATCCGCGTGCTCGCGAGCGGCGGCGAGGGAGCGGCGGCAGCGCTCGTCGCCAAGCTCGGCGCCAAGGCCGAGATCGCAAGGGAGCTTGCATATCGGCTCTACACGCTCTGCGAGCGCAAAAAACGCGCACAGGAAGCGCTCTCATATAACGCACTTGTCCAGAGCTGGCCGGAAATTATCAGACTTGCGCGTGAAGACAAAACTGTTCCTAAAGAGCAGGATTTGTTTTAAAATGTCATTGCAATTACACTTCTGTCATTGCGAGCGAAGCGAAGCAATCTCATACAACGGGACAGCGATAGATTGCTTCAGGATGGGACCCTTCGCAATGACAGACACGGAAACGGATAGATTGCCGCGCCTTCGGCTCGCAACGACAAACAAGGGCAGGACCGAGCAAAATGGACAAACACTATTACGTTTATCTTATGACGAATAGGAATAACACAGTGATCTACACAGGGGTAACAAACGACCTAAAGAGAAGAGTGTATGAACACAGAGAGAAACTCGTTGAGGGTTTTACAAAGAAATACAACGCTACCAAACTCGTATATTTTGAGACATTCGAAGATATCACATATGCAATATCAAGAGAAAAGCAGATCAAGGGCGGATCACGGGTCAAAAAGAACGAGTTGGTTAAGGCAGTAAATCCAGATTGGAGGGATTTGTATGGGGAAATATAGATTGCTTCGCTTCGCTCGCAATGACAAGACGCCATTGTCGTCATTGCGAGGAGTGGAACGACGTAGCAATCCCAAAGCAACGGGACAAAGACCGGATTGCTTCAGGATGGGACCCTTCGCAATGACAGTCAAAGTAACAGAAAGATTGCCACTTGCCGTCTTCCGGCTGCCTGAGACCTACGATGATTTCGCAATGACAAGACGCCATTGTCGTCATTGCGAGGAGTGGAACGACGTAGCAATCCCAAAGCAACGGGACAGCGAAAGATTGCTTCAGGATGGGACCCTTCGCAATGACAAGACGAAGTAACAGAAAGATTGCCACCGGATAGGCACGCTCATGCGTGGACTGAACAACACTTCGCAATGACAGTCGAAGTAACAGAAAGATTGCCGCGCCCGATGAGAATGGGCGCGCAATGACAAACCAAGCGGGGAGCAACCCATGGCAATAACGAATCATGAGAGAGTCGGCAAGGCGATGGACCTTCTTAAAGAAGGGCTTGAGCCGTTTATTGAGCGGGAGTTTGTGAGTGTCTACAAGAATGCGGCATTAGATGAGGCAAAGCGTTTCGTTGCTGATGACCGGTTGAACACAAACCGTCCGCTCAAGGAATGGGACGCAGCCCCGCTGCTGCGACTGATGTGGGATTCCTGGAACGATGTCTTCAGAAAGACGCTCGGACAGGGAGAACGCAGCCTTGTTTCTGAACTGCGAGAGGTTCGCAAGAAATGGGCACATCAGGAGCACTTCTCAGGCGATGACGCAGATCGTGCCCTGGATTCGACCGAAAGACTTCTTACTGCTGTTTCAGCCCCGCAGGCAGAAGGTGTGCGAAAGCTCAAGCTGGAGCTCAGGCGGCTGATCGTTGATGAGCAGGTGCGCAGCGAACGGCGAAAAAGCACGGGAACCACGATTGAAAGCCAGAGCACTGGAACGCTGAAGCCGTGGCGTGAGGTGATAACTCCACATAAAGATGTCGCAAGCGGTCATTATCAACAGGCCGAATTTGCGGCTGATCTTTGGCAGGTACACCTTGGAGAAGGAACCGATGAGTATCGCAAACCTTCAGAGTTTTTCCGCCGCACCTACCTAACTGAAAGCCTGAAAGGTCTGCTTATGAATGCTGTCAAGCGTCTTTCGGGCGGGGGCGGCGATCCTGTTGTCCAGTTGCAGACTAACTTCGGCGGAGGAAAGACGCATTCGATGCTGGCGCTGTATCATCTTGTCTCCGGAATCCCGGCCGGTGAACTGGCCGGTGTTGATGAAGTGTTGGCGGATGCGGGATTGAAAGACCTGCCGAGGGCGAAACCTGTTGTGCTGGTGGGCAACAAAATATCTCCCGGTAATCCGGTGACCAAAGAGGATGGCACAGTCGTTCGCACCCTATGGGGAGAACTCGCATGGCAGCTTGGCGGCAAGAAGGCATTCAAACGAATTGCTGCAGATGACGAGAAGGGCACGAGCCCCGGAGACATGCTTCGTGAACTCTTTGTTGAATACGGCCCCTGTCTGATCCTCATAGACGAGTGGGTGGCATACGCCCGGCAGCTCCATGACCAGAGCGATCTTCCGGCAGGCAGCTTTGAAACAATGTTCACCTTTGCACAGGCCCTGACGGAATCAGCAAAACTGGCAAAGAATTGTCTGCTGGTAATCAGCTTGCCTGCCTCGGATATGTCTGGTTCTCCTCATACCTTAGCAGACGACTCGGAAGTGGGCGGCCAGAGAGGCCGGGATGCGCTCAACCGCCTGCGCAATGTGATCGGCAGGATCGAATCTTCTTGGACCCCAGCCACGGCGGATGAAGGCTTTGAGATTGTCCGGCGGCGGCTGTTTGAGCCGCTTGTCAGTCAGGAGCAATTCAAGACGCGCGATGTTATTGCACGGGAGTTCTATGACCTCTATCGAACCCAGCATCAGGAGTTTCCTCCGGAGTGTCGTGAATCGGATTACGAAAAAAGGATCAAGGCGGCATATCCGATACATCCGGAGATATTCGACCGCCTTTATACTGATTGGTCAACGCTCCTGAAGTTCCAGCGGACCCGTGGCGTGCTGCGCCTGATGGCTGCGGTTATTCATAGCCTGTGGGAGAAGGGAGACAAGAATCCGCTCATTCTGCCTTCGATGATCCCGATTGATGATTTTCGTGTGAGAAACGAACTGACACGCTACCTTACAGACAACTGGAAGCCGATTATAGAGAAAGACGTGGACGGGCCTAATTCGTTATCTCTGCGCATTGACAGTGAAGTGCCGAACCTCGGAAAGTTCCATGCGACCCGGCGTGTTGCGCGGACGATTTATCTCGGCTCTGCACCAATGACGAGTGCTGCCCACCGCGGGATTGAAGACCGCAGGGTGAAACTTGGCTGCGTCATGCCGGGTGAATCTCCGGCGATCTTCGGCGACGCACTAAGGCGGCTTGCCGGAGTTGCGACATACCTCTATCAGGACGGGCCTCGCTTCTGGTATTCAGTGCAGCCGACAGTGACAAAGCTTGCTGAGGATCGAGCAGAACAGCTTAATCGCGATCCGGATGCGGTAGTCCGTGAACTCGATAACAGACTCCGGACTGATCTTAGAAAATCAGGCGACTTCAGCCGCGTTCATCCCCTGCCGCGTTCAGGACAGGATGTACCCGATGATATGGATGCACGGCTTGTCGTGCTCGGTATAGACTACCCTTACAGCAAAGACCCCGGGTCTCCTGCTGAGATTGCGGCAAAAGAGATATTCGAAAACAGGGGCACAACGCCGCGTATATACCGGAACACACTCGTCTTCCTTGCAGTGGACAAGACCCGCCTTCAGGACCTCGATGAGGCTGTACGGAAATATCTTGCATGGAGCTCAATCCTGTCAGAAAAAGAACAGTTGAACCTTGATCCCCATCAGGTAAAACAGGCTGAGACACAACTGAAATCTGCTGACGGCGCAGTGACTGCTCGTCTCCCAGAAGCCTATCATTGGCTGCTTGTGCCGGTGCAGAAGTCACCGCAGGCAACTGTTGAATGGACAGCTCTTCGCCTTTCCGGAAGTGATTCGCTTGCCGCACGTGCGAGCAAGAAACTCAAGAATGACGAACTGCTGGTACCTTCGTTTGCAGGGACGAGATTGCGAATGGAACTTGATAAAATTCCGCTCTGGCGTGGAGAGTTTGTTCCGGTGCGGCAGCTCTGTGATGATTTTGCGCGGTACCTCTACCTGCCACGTCTTTCTGACAGCTCGGTTCTTCTTGCAGCGGTTGAGGACGGCCTGGGACTTCTTACCTGGGAACAGGAGTCTTTTGCCTATGCGGATAGTTACGATGAGAAGGCAAATCGGTTCCGTGGTCTTCGCTCTGCGCAGCGCATACCGATCACAGACGGGAATCAAGGATTAGTAGTGAAGCCCGATGTCGCAGCCAGACAGATTGGGGCTGACAAAGCAGCTACAGAACCGGCAGCGGCAGGGACCGGCGCAGGATCAATCGGCAACGGCGGCGCGACGGGTACTTACACTGGCGGCGCCCCAGCGGCAACGGAAGAAGAAAAGCGACTTCCAGTCAGGTTCTACGGTTCTGTCGAACTTGATGCAACGAGGCTTGGCAGGGACGCCGGAAAGATTGCAGAGGAAGTAGTACAACACCTATCCGCCCTCATGAACTCCAGTGTTGAGATAACCCTTGAGATCAAGGCGGATGTCCCGGAAGGTGTTCCTGATAACGTCGTCAGGACAGTGACTGAAAACTGCCGGACGCTCAAATTCAAGAACCACGGGTTTGAGGAGAAGTAGAGCATAAGGGATGTTTAATTCGGATCAACCTGTCAAAACGCACGAGGCTGATTTATTAGGCAGGGATCCATTTGCTCAATCCCCTGGCAGTGTAATCCTCAAATATCAGGAAAAGGGAAGCCTCGTTATCGGCCTGTTTGGTGAGCGGGCCTCTGGCAAGGCCTCGATCATCAATATGGCATTGGAAGAGATCGACAGGATTTCTTCTAAAGACGAGAGCATCAAGCCGATCATTTTTAAATTCAAGCCTGGACATTCTCTGATCAACAGCAGCTAATCAGTCAATTTTTTAAGCAGCTTTCTTCGATTTTTAAACGTGCCGACTATGCAAGTGACGCAAAGAAGTATAATGAATAAATATCTCAAATCCTGGGGCGATCATATGAAACAATATCTCCTGCTTTGCCTGATTCTCATAATCGTCTCCCCCCTTGCAGCCTGCTCCCAGATGACGGGGAGCCGTCCTCAGTCTGTCGATGACGTGTATGTTCAGGACGGGGACAGGGTCAAGGTCGAGGCATGGGTCGGGAATCTGAAAATTCCGTGGTCGCTCGTCTTTTTGCCGGGAGACCGCGCGCTTGTCAGCGAGCGGCCGGGGACTATCCGTCTCATCAAAAAAGGCAAGCTGCAGCAGAAGCCGTATGCGATCCTGCCCGTTCATCACTCGGGGGAAGGCGGCCTGATGGGGCTTGCCGTACATCCGGACTTTGCCCGTCAGCCGTTCATCTATGCAATGTATACGTTCAGGAAAAAGGACGGTTCTCTCGACAACCGGGTCGTGAAATTAAGGGATTCCGGCGACTCTGCAGCTGTCGACAAGGTAGTGATAGAAGGCATTCCCGGCGCCCGGTTGCATGACGGGGGCCGCATTGCATTCGGTCCGGACGGCATGCTCTATATAACGACAGGGGAGAATTTTCAGGCGGACATGGCGCAGGATATCACCTCGCTTGGCGGCAAGATACTGCGGATAACATCCGATGGCAGCGTTCCGACCGACAATCCGTTCACGGGTTCGCCGATCTGGTCATACGGCCATCGCAATCCGCAGGGGCTCGCCTGGCAGCCCGGCACCGGCAGGCTCTTCGCGTCTGAACACGGCCCGTCAGGCGAGTATGCGCGCTTCGCGCATGACGAAATCAATCTGATAGTGAAGGGCGGCAATTACGGATGGCCGCGAGTCATCGGCGCGGGCGGCGACAGCGCCTACATCGACCCGGTTGTTGTCTGGAAGCAGACCACGCCGCCGTCCGGCATGACGTTTTATTCCGGAACGAAACTCAGCCATCTGCGCGGAGATCTTTTTGTCGCGACGCTGAAAAGCCGCGCCCTTGTCAGAATAAGGCTGGACAGGGAACGGGCAGTGAGGATCGAACGATGGTTCACGAATGAAAACGGCGAGAGCCGCTACGGCCGCCTTCGCGATGTTGTCGAAGGCCCGGACGGAGCGCTCTACATGCTGACGAACAACACCGACGGCCGCGGGAATCCGTCACCGGGCGATGACAGGATTTACCGGATTACAGGAAAAGAACAATAAGAAGCCCGGCAGAGCCTCAGGAGAAAACGGTTGTCGAGCACGCTACTTCTTTGCAACTGCTTCGACAATAGCTATAACCATGTCTCCGATGGTCGCCTTTTCCGGCATGATGGAAACATGGAGCCCCGCTTTTTCTATGGCGCGCGCAGTCACCGGACCGATGGCGGCGATCCTCACATCCTTCAACACTTCATGGGCATCGTCTCCCATGATCTCCATGAAGTTATTGAATGTCATGGCACTGGTGAAGGTTGCCACTGTTATACGTCCTTCTTTCAGAAAGCGTTTCAGCCGTTTACCGTGCTTCTCCGATTTGACGCCGCGATAGGCAACCGGCGTATCGATTATACCGCCGAGCGCTCGGACCTTGTCAGGGAAAAGCTCGCGTGCTGCGCCTGCTCGCGGCAGGAGGATGCGAACCCCGGCAAGTCTGTTTTTTTCTTCAAGAAACGCTTCGCACAGTCCTTCAGCATTGAACTCGGCAGGAACGAGATCGACTTTCATGGCAAAACAGCGGATAGCTTCGGCGGTCTTCGGGCCGATTGCGCAGAGGCGAATTCCCTTCAGGTCGCGAATGTCACGGCCAAGTGTCATGAAGCGTTCAACGAAATAGTTGAAGCCGTTTGCGCTGGTAAAGACGAGCCAGTTGTAGCTGTCGATGCGGGCAATCGCGGCATCGAGTTCGGTGTAGTCATCCGGCGGAACAATCTCGACCGTAGGAAACTCAAACAACTCTGCGCCCAAGTCTTCCAGAACACTGTACTCTTCGGTATAGTCGCGCGTGATTAAAATGCGCTGCCCGAAGAGCGGCTTCTTTTCATACCATGAGAGGGTGCGGCGGAGCCGGACAACTTCGCCGATGACCATAACGGCGGGCGGCTTGATGCCGTGTTCCGCCGCGAGATCGGCTATGGCGCCGACTGTTCCCACGATTGTTTTCTGGTCGGGCCGGGTGCCCCAGCGCACAAGAGCGGCCGGGGTTTCGGGATTCTTGCCGTGGCTGATCAGCTTGCCCGTTATGCCATGGAGGTTTTTTACTCCCATCAGGAAAACGAGGGTGTCGAAGCTTTTTGCTATCGCATTCCAGTTCATGGTGCTGTCGGACTTCGTGGCGTCTTCATTGCCGGTGATGACGGCAAACGAAGACGAATATTTCCGGTGGGTAAGCGGAATGCCGGCATACGCAGGCGCGGCGATGGAAGAGCTGACCCCCGGGACGATTTCAAAGGGGATACCCTCTGCGACAAGCACTTCGGCCTCTTCGCCGCCCCTGCCGAAGACGAACGGGTCGCCGCCTTTCAGCCGGCAGACTACTTTGCCCTGCTTTGCCTGTTCAACCAGAGTCTGATTAATCTCGTCCTGGGTCATGGCATGGTGTCCGCCGCGCTTGCCGGCATAGATAAACTCGGCATCATGCTTTATGTACGTGAGTATCTGTGAATTGAGGTGAAAATCGTAGACGACCGTATCAGCCTTCTGAAGGCAGCGAGCGCCCTTGATGGTAAGCAGCCCGATATCGCCGGGGCCTGCGCCGATGAGATATACCAACCCTGCCGCCATGTCAGTGCATTCCTTTCGAATAAACTTCATCAAGAATCCTTTTTGCTCCGCGCTGAAGCAGAATGTCTGCAAGCGCAATGCCGAGCGCTTCGGGTGCAGCATCACTTCCCGTCGCTGATTGCCTGATGATGCAGTCGCCGGACACGCTGCCGACGAGACCGTCGAGATGCAGCGCGCTGTTTTTCCACTCAGCATGAGCGGCAATGGGAACCTGGCAGCCGCCTTCAAGTCGCTTCAGCAGCGCCCGTTCAGCCCGAACGCAGAGTGACGTTTCGGTGTGATTGAGCGGAGCGATGAGAGCGTTGATTTCAGGATCGTCTATTCTGCATTCTATACCGACAGCTCCCTGACCGATGGCCGGAAGGCTGACTTCAGCGTGCAGAACCTCCGTTATGCGGTTTCCCATTCCGAGGCGCTTAACCCCGGCCACGGCAAGAATGATAGCATCGAATTTGCCCTCGTCAAGTTTTCTGAACCGCGAGTCGAGGTTGCCGCGCAGTTGTCCAATCTGCAGATCAGGCCGAATGCTCCTGAGCTGACAGGCGCGGCGGAGACTGCTCGTGCCGATGCGGGCGCCCATGGGCAGGCCACGAAACGAGGCAACCGACGGTTTGCCGTCTTTTATCGGAGCTATGAAAGCATCATGCGGATCTTCACGCTTGCAGATAACCGCAAGATGCAGGCCCACCGGAAAGTCGGTCGGCACGTCTTTCATGCTGTGTACTGCAATATCTGCCTCGCCGCGCAGCATGGCCTCTTCAATTTCCTTCACGAAAAGCCCCTTGCCGCCGACCAGAGCAAGCGGCACATCAAGGATTTTATCGCCCGTGGTTTTGATGATATTGAGATCAACCGTCAAATCAGGATGAAGCCGCTGCAACCCGGACTTCACCCATTCGGCCTGCCAGAGTGCAAGTCTGCTGCCGCGCGTGCCGATTACAATGCGTTTATTCGTCGTCATCACCGTTCAGTCCGTACAATTTTTTTACCGCCATCGCAAGCAGCTCGCGATCATCCGCATTCTCCTTGAGAGCAACGGTCGGATTATGAACCAGCTTGTTGACTATCGCCGTCGCCAGATACTGCACCGCATCATTCGTCGCGGCATCCAGGTTCGGGCAGCGGTTTCTGAACTTTTCGAGTTCTTCAATCCTAATCTCATCCGCCTTCTGCCGCAAGGCCAGTATCAGCGGCACGGTGTCAAGTGCTGCCAGCCAGTGCGTGAATTTGCCGACTTCTTCCTCAATAATAATTTCGGCTTTTTCGGCCTCTTTCCTGCGTTCAATAATATTTGAATTGATCACCTGCTGTAGGTCGTCGACATGATAGAGGTAGACATTATCGAGGTCATTGATTGCAGGATCGATATTGCGCGGCACCGAAATGTCGATAATAAAAAACGGACGGTTACGGCGCTCACGCATGATGCGCTGCATCTGCTCTTTTACGAGTACATATCCGGGCGCACCGGTTGAGCAGATAAGGATATCGACATGCGCCATCTGATCGAGGTATTCGTCAAAACGTACCGGCATGCCGCAGAATGCTCCCGCCAGCTCACAGCAGCGCTCATATGTCCGGTTTGCGACACGGATGTTCCGCACCCCGTTGCTTATGAGATGGCGCGCAGCAAGTTCCGCCATTTCCCCGGCACCGAGAAGCATGACCGCTTTTGTTGAAATGTCGGTGAATATTTTTCTGGCGAGTTCAACAGCTGCAAAGCTTATGGAAACGGCATTTTCTGCAATTCGCGTTTCGGTGCGCACACGCTTGGATGTCGATATCGCCTTCTTCATGAGCCGGTTCAGGATGATGCCGGTCGTTTTCCGGGTGAGCGCGTAGTCAAACGTGTCTTTCAGTTGTCCGAGAATCTGCGGTTCTCCGACCACCATGGAATCGAGACTGGCGCCGACGCGAAAGATATGGCGAATGCCGTCAGCCTCTGCATGCATGTACAGAGACGTCTCAAAATCAGCACGTGCTATGCCGTGAAATGCAGCGAGAAAATCCTTGATCTGGTTTTCAGCGGTTTCGACTGAACGGGCATATGCATAAATTTCAACGCGGTTGCAGGTCGAAAGCAACGCGGCTTCCTGCACATCAGGCAATGCATGAATGCCCAGAAGGCCGTCCTCAAGCTTCCGTTCGTTGAAGGCGAGGCGTTCACGGATAGCGACGCCTGCAGTTTTGTGGTTCAGTCCGACAACGAGGATACTCATTCGAATATGTGCACACTCTTGAGCAGAAAAGTTACTCCAAAGAAGGTAAAGAGCACGGCGATAAAGCCAAGAATCGAGAGCAGCGCGGCACGTTTCCCGCGCCAGCCGACAACCAGCCGTATATGCAGAACCATGGCATAGATAAACCACGTGATGAGCGACCAGGTCTCTTTCGGATCCCAGCGCCAGTAATGACCCCAGGCATCTTCAGCCCAGAGCGCACCGGTAATGATTGCAAAGGTGAGCAGGGGAAAGCCGAAGGAAATCATGCGGTAATTGACTTCATCCAGAACCTGAATGTTCGGCAGACGCTGAAACAGTCCGCTCAGTTGCTTTGTTTTCAGGTAGTGTTCCTGCAGCAGGTACATGATGCCGACCCCGAACGCCACCGTAAACGCAGCAAAGCCGAGAAAGGCAAAGACGGTATGAATAAGCAGCCAGGAACTCTGCAGCACCGGGCTGAGCGGCTTGATCTGACGCGGGAGCAGCGCCGAAGCCAGCATCATGAGGAAGATGAGCGGCAGAATGAATGAACCAAGAATGCCGATCCGGTAGCGGAAATGGGTTGCCAGATAGAGCAGGGCAATGCACCAGGCAAAGAACGATGCCGATTCATGCATGCTGGTAATCGGCACCTGCGCAGCGCTGACGTAACGGTAGATGATGGCAGCGGTATGGAGGAGAAAGCCGCCTGCGGTTATCCAGACCGTCAGTTTCGACGTTTCCTTGTATCCGCGGACGAGGTCTACCATGCCGATAATAGCGGCAGCGAAGTAACAGGTGAGGGCAAATTCAAAGAGCAGCGTTCCCATCAGAAGCACCCAAGTTCGCATTGCTTTACTTTTATCTTCAATTCATCAGCAGCCGCGCCGATCAATGCATATGATATGCCGATTTCCTCGGCGACGGCGCGGGCAGCGGTACAGCTGATCCTGCCGTTTTCGGCACGCTCCGTCAGCAATGCGGCAATCTTCTTTTTTATCAGAATATCATCCATGCGTCGTATGAGGCGATGCACGCCATCAGCGCCGGCTCCGGAAGAGAGATCGCTCAGCGTTACAGAGAAAATAGCCGGTGACATATTCAATGGCTGTTCAGCTGAGATTGATACAAGGAGATCCGCAATCTGCAAGGCTTTGCGAGCCGATGGCTTGCCTGAAGCCGCGCCGGAACTGACGATACATATTACACCATCAGGCCGGAGAAACTCAATCGGACTGTTCCCTTCGACCATGATGATGTCGAGATCGGAAAGCATATCCATTGCCTGCGGCATGAGTTCCTGAAGCTGCTCCGGGGGGGCCTGCACCCAGAGCACCCGCTCCGCACCTGCGGCGCGATACTCTGCCGTGTCCTTATCGGGCTGCTCGATGAGATGGGGATCATCGGTTATGCTCGCATAAAAGGCGGTTTTCGTATATTTTATTGCGCCGAAGCGTTTGGGCGGTTTCAGAAGAACGAGGGTGTCGTCAGGAGAGGAGGGTGCGACGAGAGAGCGAATGAATGCTGCTCCGAGCGTGGTTTTGCCGATGTTGCTCTTCTCTCCGCCGATGCAGAGAATCAGGGGGCGGGTCGTCATGCGAGGAGAAGAGTGCAACCCGGAAGATTGGAGGAGCGGAAGTCAGCAGGCCGAAAAACGAAAGCGCCGAAGGCTTTTTTCTCTCTGCTTCTGCGCGCCCTGTCTTCCGTGCATCCGCACAAAATCATGCTTGTTTTTTCCGCATGTTATGACTGATTGCCCAACGCATCGGCTGCTGCAATCTCTTCCTTATAATCGCACTCCTTGTTCAGGCATGCGTGAAAACGCAGGCCGCCCTTGAGCCACTTTTCGACAATGAAAGGGGCTTTGCATTTCGGGCATTCCTGAGGCAGCGGCCGGTACCAGGTTGCATAGGTGCAGTTCGGGTAGTTGTTACAGCTCCAGAACGCCTTGCCGCGCTTCGATTTGCGCTCAACGAGATCGCCGCCGTCGACCGGGCACTTCACACCGGTCGGAATGGGTCTCGCAGTCTTGCACTCAGGATACTGCGAGCAGGCCATGAATTTTCCGAAGCGGCCTTTCCTGATGACCATGGCAGAGGCGCACTTCTCGCATTTCTCGTCGGTCATCTCCGGTTCAGCCTGCGGCTGACCGCCTTCTCCCTCAAGCGGCCGTGTACTCCTGCATGTCGGGTAGCCTGAGCATGCCATAAAACGGCCGTGGCGTCCCCATTTGATGACCATCGGCTCGCCGCATTTCTCGCACTTCTCGTCGGTCGGAATGTCCTGCGGCTTTACCTTGGTCATGTCTTTGGATGCTTCAACAAGGTCCTTGTTGAACGGCGTATAAAAATCCTTTACAACGCGCGTCCATTTCATCTTCGCTGTTTCGATATCGTCGAGCTCATTTTCCATGTTTGCGGTAAAGCTGAAGTCAATCAGCTCCGGAAACTTTTCGACGAGCAAATCGTTTACAACAACACCGAGTTCAGTCGGCGAAAAGCGGTTTTCGAGCTTCTGGACGTATTTGCGATCCTGAATCGTCGAAAGAATGGACGCATAGGTGCTCGGCCTGCCGATACCCTTTTCTTCAAGCGCCCTCACAAGTGTGGCTTCCGTGTACCGCGGGGGCGGCTGGGTGAAATGCTGAGACGGAACAACGGCAGCATGCTGCAACGGCTCTTTTTCTTTCACCGGCGGCAGCAATCCGCCCTCATCTTCCGCGATGTCATCGGCCGATTCCGTATAGAGCGCCATAAAGCCGGGGAAGCGGATAACCATCCCGGTTGCGCGGAGTTCAGTGCCGGCTACCGGGGTGCCTGCATCCCTGAGAGCGATGATATAGGTTGTATGTTCAAGCTGGGCCGGCGCCATCTGGCTTGCGATAAAGCGGTTCCAGATGAGCTGGTACAGGTTGAACTGATCTTTTGTGAGATACTTTTTGACCTTTTCGGGCGACTTGTCGGGATAGGTCGGGCGGATGGCTTCATGCGCTTCCTGCGCATTGCCGCGGCTCTTGTAGACCGGCGGTTTTTCGGGCAGATACTCTTTCCCGAACCTTTCCGTGATGAGCTCGCGCGCCCACTGCTGAGCTTCAGGGGCGATACGGAACGCATCGGTACGCATGTATGTGATGAGACCGACCGAACCTTCCGGGCCGAGTTCTATTCCTTCATAGAGCTGCTGCGCCGTCATCATCGTCTTTTTGGCGGCAAATCTGAGTTTGCGCGAGGCTTCCTGCTGAAGCGTACTGGTGATGAACGGCGCGTAGGGCGCACGTTTCCGCATCTTCTTGTCGATACCGGCAACAAAGAAGTCTTTTGCGGCGAGGTCACGAACAATCGTATCGGCTGCTTCCGCATTGGTAATAAGAAAACGTTTGCCTTCCTCTGCATCGCGGTCGACGACAAGTCGATCCTGATAGCGGTAGAGACGGGCGGCAAACTGCTGGGCATCGGCTCCCATCTGGTGCACCATGGTCTCGATGGTCCAGTACTCTTCTTTGTTGAAGGCTTCTATTTCGCGTTCGCGGTCAACAACAAGCCGGACTGCAACCGACTGAACGCGGCCCGCGCTCAGGCCGCGGCGGACCTTTTTCCAGAGAAACGGGCTGAGAGTATAGCCGACGAGACGGTCGAGGATTCTTCTTGCCTGCTGGGCATCTACTTTATCGGAATCGATGCTGCCTGGTTTCTGAATCGCTTCCCGGACAGATTTTTCCGTTATTTCATGGAACATGACCCGGAAAATATTGTTCTTCTTCGGCTGACGGATCTCTTCTGCAATATGATGTGCAATCGCCTCCCCTTCACGGTCAGGGTCGGTTGCGATGTAAATGTTCTCGGCTTTCTTTGCTTCCCGCTTCAGCTCCCTGACGACCTGCTCCTTGCCGGGAATCACGATGTAGGTCGGCGCGAAATTTTTTGTGACATCGACGCCGATCTCTTTTTCGGGAAGATCCTTCACATGACCGACGGATGCCTTTACCCAATAGTCTTTCCCGAGTATTTTGGATATGGTTTTCGCTTTCGCCGGGGACTCAACAATAACAAGTGAACTCATAGCCTGTCCGCTCCCTTCACTAATTCCAGATAATCTGGCGGCCACGGCCGAATGTATACGCGTAAATGTCCTCAGACTCAAGATCCGTATCTTTCATTAATATATAAGCAAGAAGCGCCCGGATGGTGTCAAGCTCGGACTCATCTATGTACTTGTTGATTTCAAGCATGTTCAGTTCTTCACGGACTGTCGAGAAGTCGATGTCGATAACTTCAACCCTCCTGAGCGCATCCTCGGAATCATAGCCTTTCTCGATCAGTTCTTTTGCGAGGTTTCGCAAAATATCAATAAGCCGCTGTGTCAATCCGTCCTCCTAAGCCAACGTGAATCTTTTGCCTTCAATCTGTCGTATAACGCCTTTAATCTCTAAAGAGAGGAGCATGGCGGAGAGGCGTGAAGGCGGAAACTGTGTTTCCCTTGCGATAAGGTCAACATGCTTCGGCTCGTCGCCAAGCACGTTACATATTGCACCTTCTTCCGGAGTAATTTCAAGTCGGTGAACGTGTGCAGCACGATCCGTCCCTGACGATTTCAGCATCCCCCGCAGTTTCGGCGCCAGCTCTTCAAGCATATCGTCTACCCGGCGGACAAGCTTTGCGCCTTTCTGGATGAGTCCGTTGGATCCGCTCGTATTCGGCGCGGTAATGTTGCCGGGAACTGCAAAAACATCCTTCCCCTGTTCAAGCGCGTATTCGGCGGTGATGAGCGAACCGCTGTTCTCGGCTGCTTCCACAACCAGAACCGCAAGCGACAGGCCGCTGATTATCCGGTTGCGTCGCGGAAAGTTCTCTTTATTCGGCGGCGTTCCGATCGGAAACTCGCTGATGACGCAGCCATTTTGAGCGAGATCGAGAAAGAGCGCCTTGTTTTCAGGGGGATAGGGCCGGTCGATGCCGCAGCCAAGCACGGCGATGCTTCTGCCGCCTGCTGAGAGCGCGCCCTTGTGCGCCGTAGTGTCAATCCCCCGGGCCATGCCGCTGACGACGGTGATGCCCCGTTCAGCAAGACCTGATGCCATCATGTGGGCGACTTTCCTGCCGTACTCGCTCATGCGGCGGGAGCCGACCATGGCGATCGAATAGCAGTCCTCAGGCACAAGGGTTCCTTTCTGATACAGGAGTACCGGGGCATCGTCAAATACCCGGAGCGAGGCAGGATATTCAGGGGCGGTATACGGAACCACCTTCACCTGCAATGCCGCGATTGCGGAGCGCTCGCGTTCGACGCGGTCCCAGCCTTCAAAAGCTGCTATTTTTTGCGCACGGGCCTCGCCTACATCGGGGATGCCGGCGAGGGTCCGGGGTGAAGAGGAGAAGATTTTTTCGGGCGATCCCAATGCGGAGATGAGCTTTTTCACGGTTGCCGGCCCGATGTCTTTGGCAAACGTCAGCGCCAGCCAGTAAGAAAGCTTGTCACGAACCATGGTGTTCATTCTGATGAATGCAAACTAGCCGCGGAGCAGTTTCTGAACCCGGAGGCGCAGAGCATTCAGTTTGATAAAGCCCTCGGCATCCTTCTGGTTATAGATTTTCTCGGCTTCAAACGTCGCAAGCTCATGATGATAGAGAGAGTGCGCTGACTTGCGGCCGACAACAAGGCAGTTGCCTTTGTAAAGTTTCAGGCGAACGGTGCCAGAGACATACTTCTGCATTTCATCGATCATGGTCTGGAGCATCAGACGTTCCGGGGCAAACCAGAATCCGTAGTAAACCAGCTCGGCATATTTCGGAATAAGCGAGTCGCGCAGATGCGTAACTTCCCGGTCCAGTGTCAGAGACTCCACTGCGCGGTGCGCAACATGCAGAACGGTACCGGCAGGGGTTTCATAGACACCGCGCGACTTCATGCCGACAAAACGGTTTTCGACGAGGTCGACGCGGCCGATGCCGTTTTCTCCCGCGACGGCATTCAGGTTTTTCATGAGCTCAAACGGGGTCATCCGCACTCCGTCGATCGCGACCGGGTCACCGCCTTCGTATTCAATCTCGATATAGCGCGGCTTGTCCGGAGCCTTTTCGGGCGGCACCATCATGGTGTACATATCGTCGGTCGGCTCGAGCCAGGGGTCTTCGAGTATGCCGCCTTCATAGCTGATATGCAGAACATTACGGTCGGTGCTGTAAGGTTTGTCCTTTGTAGCCTTCACCGAAATGCCGTGCTTTTCCGCGTATTCAATAAGCGACTGGCGGGAAGTGAATTCCCACTCGCGCCACGGGCAGATGGCCTTGATATCCGGCTTCAGTGCGTAGTAAGTGAGCTCGAAGCGGACCTGATCGTTGCCTTTGCCGGTCGAACCGTGTGCTACTGCATTCGCATTCTCCTGTATGGCAATATCGATCTGTTTCTTCGCAATCAGCGGACGGGCAATGGATGTTCCGAGGAGGTAGACGCCTTCATAGAGTGCATTGGCGCGCAGCATGGGGAAAATATAGTCTTTCGCAAACTCTTCACGAACATCCTCAACATATGCTTTTGCGGCGCCGGTGTTCAGTGCCTTCTGATCAACCCCTGAAAGATCTTCTTCCTGGCCAAGGTCCGCACAAAAAGCGATAACCTCTGCATCATACTTCTCAATAAGCCATTTAATCGCAACCGATGTGTCGAGCCCGCCGGAATAGGCGAGGACTATTTTATTTTTCATGAGAAAACCTCCCGTTATTTCCAAAGCCTTGCTGCGTGAAGTTTAACTTTAGCAGAAAGGGCAACAGGTTGTGAATACATGATCGTGAGACTTCCCACGGAAAAGGTACTGCTTCTCCCTTACTGCTCCCACCGATTGAGGTGGTGCGCAAACAGGTAGCTTGTTGACTGATAATAGGCGACAGCCTCATCGGCAAGTTCGTGTCCGGGTGCACTGGTTATGGAAACCGGCAGCATATCCGATAATCGATGAATATCAATGAACTGTTTCAGGTCAAGTTTGACGAGCATGCCATCATCAATGTATCCGAGTTTCCGATAGGTGCCGATGAATGATCCGGCTATGCATATATTGACCACCATGCTGATCGTCCACTAAAGTAGCAATTATGGAAAATATCCGAATCCCCCGTATTGTTCGTGAAACATCTTGAGTACACCGGAGCCGCGGCAGATCGGTCGGTTTTGTCCCGACGATGGGGTCGCTTCATCAGGGACATTTAAGTCTGGTTCGATATGCGAAAAGCGAGAACGATGTCGTTGTCGTGAGTGTTTTCGTTAATCCGACCCAGTTCGGAGCAAACGAGGATTTTGCCAAATACCCTCGTGATATGGAGCGCGATCTGGCCGTTCTTGAAAAAGCAGGGGTTGACGTTGCTTTTCTGCCCCAGGCTGATGCCATTTATCCGGAGGGGTTTCTCACGGAAATTCGGATCAATGATATCTCGGACAAACTGTGCGGGGCATTTCGACCGGGACATTTCAGCGGCGTTGCGACGGTCGTGCAGACACTCTGTCGGGACTGGGAGCGCATGGTAACGTTCTACTCGTTTCCCAAGGAGCACTGGGTGCATATCAGAACGACCAATGTCGTAGAGTCGCCGTTCAGCTCGGTAAGACTGAGAACTGATGCAGCAAAACGGTTCAAGAAGGTGCA
>DATIKF010000099.1:0-3167 GCA_035477855.1 Dissulfurispiraceae bacterium | reverse complement strand
TCGCTAACCAGGCCCCCGTAAAGGCAAGCGCCTGCGGGTTGTAACTCACAACATCGCTTACGCTGATGGCCCTGCCCCTGATCATGCCTGCGCCGGGTTTTGTTTCTTCTGCTCTGCCTGTTTTTTCAACTCAACCGGAATACGCCGCAGCGAGCCGCCTGTGGTTACATACAGCTTCTGAATATCGGCCTCCGGATCGTTGGCGCGGGCTATCAGGGCTATCTGCGCCCGCATAAACTCTTCATAAGCATCCTTGCCGTCGGGCGATATGCGCTGATAGCGGTTGCCAAAACGCGAAAACAACTCCTGGTAACCTACCTTCTGTTGGCTCAGATGTATCTCTATTTTGCGCCTTAGTCCGTCGGCCCCCATCATAAACCAGCCACACGCCCGCTCGGTGGCATTCCACAAGGCTTTCAATTCCAAAAAAGCGGGGTAATCCAAATCGCCTGACTCATCCAGGATGATCAGCGGCGTTTCGATGGTGCGCAGGTAATACACCAGGTCGTCATATACATCGTTGTAGCGACCCGTATGGTTCAGGCCATACTCCCGCGCCATCTGCCTTATCAGCTTCTGACGCGTCTTTACCTGGCTGCAGTCTATATACACCGCGTTGCGGCGCTCTTTAACATAACACTTGGCCGTGTAGGTCTTGCCCACATCGGCGCGGTCGCATAACAAGCCGCTCTGTCCGTTGTCCTGGCACCAGGTGAGCTGCGAGTAGATGTAGGCAAACACCGGCGTAGCAGCCGTTTTCCATGCCTGCTGCCGACCCAATTGCACATCGAGCATGCGCGCAATGCTTATCCAGTTGGCATCGCTCAGCACCTTGTCCAATTGCCCCCGCTTGATGGTCGAGAGCTGCGCCGCGCTTATGCCCAACGAAATGGCCATCTTGGCATCCGAGGCGTACTTCCCGCGCCTGGCATTGATAGCCTCCACAATCTGCTTCTTAACATCTGTTGTAATCATACTTGTAGGGTTTTAAAATGTTGTTAAAATGACTTTAACCTTTAACCTCTCATATATTCTCGTACCCCCTGCGGGCATACTCATTCACATCTACCACGCCGAACTCGTACTCCCGCTCGTTGTATCCGTCGGGTGTTACGGCCAATACTTCCGGAAGCAGCGTATCTGTCGCCTGCCGTGCCATTACCTTTACCTTGCTTATGCGCCCACGGGCCTCTTTCACGCTCTTATCGTAGCTGGCTATATAGGCCGCCTGCTTCCGGTATGCTTCCATGTCGGATTCGGTCTGCTCGGCTTTGGCCTCCTGGAAACGCTCCAACTTCACACAGCTGTCGATATGCACCCCGCCCTGCCACAGATGCACCTGCCCTACCGTGCCGTCGTCGCCGGCAAGGTAGTAGGCATCCACCGTAAGGTTATTGGGTTGCAGCTTGCTCACCACATCGGGTCTCGACAGCTGGTAGCGCTCATACTGTACCTGCACATATTGGTTGCGCCGTATCGTAGTGGTGGTGTGTTGCCCAATGTAGCGCATCAGCAGCGCGTGGTCAATGGCTCCCAGGTTGGGGTTCTGCCGTTGCAAAAGCACATCCGTCCGGGTCATGCCTTTGTAGCGCTTCTGGTTGGGGTGCGGCGAGTTGTTATATATCTCATTGGCGCGCCGGTCGTCGGCCACAAGCTCTTCCATGCTCAGGTATTTCTCCTTATTGGCCATCCCGTGCTGGTTGAATACCTTCTCCTGCACCTGCCGGTGTGCCTCCAGGCGCGCAAACGGGCGGCCTATACCCGCCTGATGCCGCTTCTCCACGCCCAGCTTCTTGGCCTTTATCATGTGTTCGGCGCGCTTCTCTTTTGAGTTGCCCGGGTTGCACCAGCGCACAAACGGAAAAACCGCTCCGGCACGCATCAGCTCATCCTTCAGGTTGCCCACCAGGTGGTGCTCTACCTCCACTTCTATGGGCACACCAAGGTTGCGCCGGTCAATCATCCGGAACATATCGCGCAGGCAGCCGATAAATAAGTCGGTATCTTTAGTCTTAGAATAAGCAGCTCCTATCACGCAGCCGCTCGCCACATCAAAGGCATAATAAGCCTTTACCCGGGCCCCGTCGGGCATCTTGCGCGGAAGGTCGCGGTCGTCTAACGATACCTTCGAGAGCGAATACTCGGGCGATTTGCGGTGGGCATGTGGCCGGTGAAGCCCGTCGTAGTGCAGCCTGTCCGAGCGGTACTTATCAACCACCCGCCGGTTGTGCGGCATGTTTACGTAGTTCCACACCGTGCTGTCGCTTATCTCAAGGGCGCGCCCCTGGTCGTCAATAAAATCGTCGGGGCAAAACAACTCGCCCGTCTCCACGTCATACACATCCAGCACGCCACCCAAAAACTGGTGATACAGCTCGTGCACATAATGTACAAAGGGCTTCGTGTCCTGGCAATACAGGCTTAGCAGCAGCCGCTCCACATCGCCGGTTACCTTGCGCCGGTTTTGGTTGCCATAGCCTTTGTGTATCAGGCTCATGTAGCCGTCGGTTTTCAGGTAATCTGCCAGCTTTTGTTTGAGCCTGCGCTGATGCGAGGGCAGTGTGTGGTTCCAATCGCTGCGATCCATCTCTGCCACCTCGCGGCATATACCCTGCCACACCCCGCGCACGCTGCCGCCTGCTTTGCGCCGCCGCCCCAAGCGTGCATTCCACTCGGCTTGCACAGCATCCAACACACAGGCGTTGGTATAACACTCGTTGAGCACATCGGTGGGCAGGCCCCGGCCGTCGTCCATCCGGTAGGCCCGGTAGTAGTTCATCGCTTTCTCGTTATGCGCCACAAACCGCACAAAACCACGCACCCGCCGCGAGGCCGGGTCAACCCCCGCCGCCTTCAATGCCTCCTTGCGGCCCTCTTTGGCTATGCTCTCCCAGGCTATCTCCACCGGGCGGCCATTGCCCCCCCGGCCTTGACTTCGCAGGTAGCCGCGCCGCCTGTCATTTTTATACATATCGAATGTCAGTCCGGCCTTTAGCCAGTCGTCAAGTGTTATGGTGGGGGGTGTTGGGGGGGGTGCAATCATGGGAAATGGTTGTATTTTTATCGGGTCGAAAACCCTTAAATCAAGCAGCTATGTTGTTGGGCAAAACCTTTATCTGTGGCAAAGAGTATCAGTACCTATTTGGTCTCGATTGTGTCCTTGCTTT
>DATIKF010000098.1:0-46487 GCA_035477855.1 Dissulfurispiraceae bacterium | reverse complement strand
TCGCTCTTCTGAGCAGTCCCGCCGAACCTTGGTGTATGGCAGTGACGGCCTGTTCGGAGAAGAGATTTTCCTTGGTGCCGGCAATGCGCAGATGATGCTGAAGGTATTGGGCCGTCTCTTGTTTTTTGAGCGCTTCCATATAGCCCTTTGCGACTACGCGCGAAGCCAGAGAGCGGGACTGTTCGAACATGAGGTAATCAATCAGGTTGTTCTGGCCGGCAAGAATCATCGCCAGGATGGGCTTGGAGTCTCCCTCGAACTGGGCGATCGTCCTGAAGCGACGGACGAGCCTGCGAAAACTCATCATAACGCGCCGCTTCGGGCCTTTTTATTGTGGGTACTTCATGAAGGTTAGTTTAATATGAATGCCGCGGCAGGTGGGTTAAAAGATTCTGCATAATCCTCGACTGCCAGGGTCAGGCTAATCAGCAAAACAACAGCGGTTAACAGTCGAGCCTGCAACAAAGAAAAGGACTTCGCGGAATGATCCCGGCGGGTTATGGAAAGCAGTATTGGGAAGTGTCCGGGAAGTCAGCTTCCTTTTCAACCGGGGTCTCCTTCAGAAAAATTCAGGATGCATGGTTATGAATCAAGGGAACCCGCGTCCGCTTTCTTGGCGGCGGTGCGGCGGTCTATGCTGAAAGCGTTTCCCTTCTTGCCTTTTGCATGTTTTTTCATGTCTGACGCAATCTCGACGAACTCGCCGTAATGAACAAACTTCCGTATGCGGTTATGCGCGATGCCGATGGAAAGCGTCATCAGCGGAAACGATCGCTGTTTCCCTTCTCTGTCAACGGATACAATGCTGCCCCGCTCGCGGTCGTCTGCATCATAGAATGTCGGAACAATCTGGGAGTAGTACGACAGAATACTGGTTGATGTCGCCTCGACGGCATCACACCCCACGATGAAGACAAAGTCATCACCGCCGACATGCCCGACAAAGCTGCCCTGCGGCTGCTGCTCGCGCACAAGATTCAGGATAAGTCGGCCGACCATCTTGATCACTTCGTCGCCGCGGCTGAACCCGTATTTGTCGTTAAACGGCTTGAAGTAATCGAGGTCGGCATAGCCGAGGGCAAACGTATCGCCGGCGTCCAGGCGCTGCTGAATCTGGCGGGAAATCGTAATATTGCCGGGCAGTCTCGTCAGGGGGCTAATCTCGACGATGCGGTCCGCGCGGGACAGGCAGAGGCTGAGCCGCAGCGCAGTCTCACGTTCGACCGCACTTCTCCGCAGATAATCGTCCGCCAGCAAACGATCCCACGAAGAAATCACGAGGTCGTCCGGCACAATTGCGATAACGGGAATCTGTCCGAAGACCGGGTCGCTCTTTAAATCATTGATAATGCCGACTGAACGGGACTGCTCGTTCTCGATTTGCACGACGAGGAGACGCGGCAGGGAATGATAAATGAAGTCCAGAGCAGGCTGTTCTTCCTTGTAGCAGATGACCTGTCGCCCGGCAATCAGTCGCTGCAAAATGCAGCTCAGGACAATATCGGACGAGAGAACGACGACTGCGTCATTCATCGGAAAGGATGAATTCGGCTGCTTCCTGGAGCAAATCCTCAAGCTCATGCATTATGTCTTTCAGATCCTGCTCCTTGAGGTCAAGGCTGTACCAGGCTGCCTGATTGAGATGCGGCACCAGCATGTCGCCGGCGAATCCGAAACCGCGTGCGCGGATAAGCACATCGGCAAGATGAACGACCGCCGTCTGCATCGGATAATTTTTCGAAAGATGCGGCTTGTGGTGGTACTCGATAATCTCGACCAGATTGGGCGGGAAATTCCAGCGCTTTGCCACCCACGCGCCGGCATCGGCATGGGTAATTTCGAAAAGCTCCTTCTCACCCTCATACACAAGCAGCGAGCGGGCTTCGACATCACTGAGCAGCTTTTCGTATTCCGCCGGGAACTTGAGGCTGAGCGCCACCTTTCCCATGTCATGGAGCAGTGCCGCAATCGAGACCTCTTCCGGTTCATTCATCTTCTTTCGCTTTGCGATAACCCTGGCAGCAATTGCGGCGCCGAGCGAATGTTCCCAGAGGCCGAGCATCGCTTTCTGCATGGCTTCAAAAACAGAGACGCCCAGCAACAGTCCGCGCACCACATTGAGGCCAAGGAGAATGAGCGACTGATTGACGGACGAGATGCGCCCGGGGAACCCATAAACCGGTGAGTTCACCATGCGTAGCACTCTGGAAGTGAGCACCGGATCGTTGGACACGAAGTTGCCGATGGTCGTCAGGGAAGCCTTCGGGTTCTCAATGACGCCGAGAAGTTTTTTCAGGATGGTCGGAATCGTCGGCAGGGTATCGATGCGTTCGATCTCGGCACGAATAGTGCGGATGTCTTTATCAATCATCGCTGGTAAAGCACTTCAAAATGCTCTTTCATCACCCGCTTCAGCATCTGCATCAGGGGATGATCATCGGCCATTCTGAAACGAGCATCAATTTCCGCCAGCACTGCTTCCAGCGGCTTCCGCGGCTCACTGCTGCCTTCAATGCTCACGGTCGCAAGGTTCATATTCTCAATGCGTCCGATGAGCGACGCTGTTAAAACCGCGCCCTGCGGCAGCAATACCATGCCGCTGTCGTTGACAATCGGCTTGGAAAGTTTCATTCCGGACTTTAAATTCGCTATGGTTACCGCAGGCACATGATTCTCCGTTTGTGTTTTCTAAATTATAGCACAGCCGCGCCGAAAATAAGGCCTGACGGGCTCCGGAAGGTGTTTTTTTGCAGCGCCCGGCATGATGAGGTATGATTGTAGACATGCTCCATGTTCCCGCATATCTCTGCCTGCCTCCTGATGAGTTGCAGGCACGCGCCGGCATAGCTGATGCAAAGCTGGAGTCATGCACGCTCTGTCCGAGAAAATGCGGCGTGAACAGAAAGAAGAAGGAAATCGGTTTCTGCGGCATAGCCGATGCCGCAAAGGCGTCAAGCTGGGGCCCGCATTTCGGGGAGGAGCGGCTGCTCGTGGGACGCTTCGGCTCAGGCACCGTCTTTCTGAGCGGCTGTAATCTGGGCTGTATTTTCTGTCAGAACTGGAGCATCAGCCATGACCGGGAAGGCAAAACATTGACCGACCGACAGCTCGCCGGGGTTATGCTCGATCTTCAGGCCGTGGGCTGCCATAATATTAATCTCGTCACGCCGACTCATCAGACAGCCGCCATTCTTCGTGCTCTTGTTCTCGCTGTTGACGGTGGGCTGACGCTCCCCCTTGTGTATAATTGCGGGGGATATGAATCGATCGAGACGCTGCAGCTTCTCGACGGGGTTGTCGATATTTACATGCCTGATGTGAAGTTTATGGACCCGGCGCACGCCGCTCGTTATGCCCGGGCAGGGGATTATCCCGCAGTTGTCAGGACAGCGCTGCTTGAAATGCACCGGCAGGTCGGAGATATGCGCATCGACAGCAGCGGCATCGCGCGCCGCGGACTGCTCGTCCGCCATCTTGTAATGCCCGGAGGAATTGCCGGGACAGAGGCCGTAATGAGGTTTCTTGCTGATGAGATCTCTGTTGATACGTATGTAAATGTGATGGACCAGTATCACCCTTGCCATAAGGCTTGCGATTTTCCGGAGATCAGTCGCAGGGTTACTCCCGCTGAGTACAAAAACGCCGTGAGGCTTGCCATGCAGGCAGGCCTGAGTCGCATCGATGGAGAAACGATATGAAAATCCAGTTTTTCGGCGCAGCCAGAACCGTTACCGGTTCATGCAGCCGCCTCACATTCAACGACCGGAGATTTCTTGTGGACTGCGGCATGCATCAGGGACGCAATGGTCAGGAGAAAAACCGGGAACCCTTTCCTTTTTCTCCTGTGGATATTCACCAGGTATTCCTGACCCACGCGCACATCGATCATTCCGGACTCATACCGAAACTTGTGAAGGAAGGGTATCGGGGTTCCATTATCGCGACCGACGCGTCAACCGACATCGTCGAGATTCTCCTGTACGATACTGCCCAGATTCAGGAGAAAGACGCCGAATGGATGACGAAAAAACTTGTGCGTTCCGGAAGCGATGAAATTGTGGAGCCGCTTTACACAACGGAGGATGTCCGTGCGGCGCTGCGCCGTTTTGAGCGCAAGCACTACCGTAATCAGGAACTGCTCATGAAGGGTCTTCTTTACCGCTTTTATGATGCGGGCCACATACTCGGCTCCGGGAGCCTTGAAATGCTCTACCAGGGAGCTGAAGGTGAAAAGAAGATTATCTTTTCAGGTGATATCGGCAAACGCGGCAATCCTATTGTGGCTGACCCGCAGCATGCGGAAAGCGCCGACTATGTTGTCATGGAAGCCACCTATGGCAACCGGCTCCATAAACCGCTTGCCGGCAGTCTTGAAGAACTCGTGGATGCCATTACAGGCACCTTCCGGCGGGGCGGGAATGTCCTGATACCGGCATTCGCCGTCGGCAGGACGCAGGATGTCCTCTATCTTCTCAACAAGCTGGTGCAGGAGGGCCGTCTGAAGCCGGTCGATGTGTACGTTGACAGCCCGCTGGCTGAAGAAGCCACCAGTATCTATCTTAACCATCCGGAGCTTTTCGATGCTGATGCGGCTGCGGCTCTCCGCAAGGGCATCGGAAAGTCGCTCAGACTCCATTTTACGAAAAGTGCGGAAGCGTCGATGGCAATAAACCGCATCCGTTCAGGCGCGGTCATCATGGCAGGCAGCGGCATGTGCGATGGAGGAAGAATCCGGCACCACTTTAAGCATAACCTCTGGAGGCCGGAATGCTCGGTCGTCTTCGTCGGCTTTCAGGCGGAAGGCACGCTTGGCCGCGAGATCGTAAACGGAAAAAAACGCGTCAGCATCCTCGGAGAAGAAATCGCCGTCCGCGCCCGAATCTTTACCATCGGCGGGTTCTCAGCGCATGCCGACCAGAAGGAACTTCTTGACTGGCTCCAGTCATTTGCGAACAAGCCGGAAGTCTTTGTCGTTCATGCTGAAGAGAGCGTAGCGCTCGAGTTTGCCGAAATCGTCCGGACAAAGCTCGGCAATACAGTGCACGTTCCGGAAAAAGGGGAATTTTTCGAGATTTAGAGACAGGCAGGTCCGTCGGCAGCGACGATGCTATAGCTTGGTATGCGTTGCGAGAAATTCTTCGGAAGTCACGACCCGGATTTTCGCACGGGGATAATCGCCCTTGTCGCGTGAAATAATGCAGATCGCTCCGGATTCAAGCGCTGCATAGTATTGCACGGCATCCTCTAAATCCCTGAAATCAGAGGCGAGAGACAGATCGATGACACGCTCATCGACTGCTGCGACAGAGAATACGATGCGAATTTTCTCCAGAACCTTGACGGCGCCCGCAGTCCCTGTCTCCTTCGCAAGCAGATAAAACAATATGGGAAAGGTCAGAGAGCATATGGAACCCTTTACTTTCCCGCTCTCTATCAGTGAAAAGAGTGTCGCGGCGGAGGCATAAAACGGTCTTCGCTCAAGGAAAATGTCGAGGAAGAAATTCACGTCGCACAGCACCCGGATCAACGGTATTTCTCCTCAAGATGCCGGTGATACGCACCGAGACGGTCTTTCTCTTTGGACTTCCCCTTCATAACGCCGGATATTTCGCGCAGTACCGGCGAAGCATGAGATTCCTCCCTGGAAACCATGATGAGCGACGCAAAATATTCCGCAACCATTTCGGACAGACTCAGATTTCTGTCCTTCGCTATTTTTTTTGTCTTCCTGATGAGATTATCGTCCAGACGCAGTGTCAGCTTTGTTTGCATGTCCACCTCCAAGTGACGTATATATTTTATGATGATATACGTCACTTGTCAAGGAGAGGCGGCCTCGGAAAATTGACTGTCCCGGGAAGGTACCTACCCTACTAAACGTTCTCAACCATCTCCCAGATGCCGCAGGGACAGATGCCAGCGCAGAAACTGCAGCCGATGCATTTATCGTCATCGACCACATATTCGTATCTGCCGTTGCCTAAATCCTTGCGCGTAATTGCCTGATAAAAACAGGTATTTTCGCACATGCGGCAGTCGCGGCAGCTCCCGCATGACATGCAGCGGTCGCCTTCCTTGCCGGGCTCGAAGTCGAGCTTGCAGCTCTCATAGTACTGGGTCTTGATGCGCTCGTACGCAATCTTCTGCTTCACTTCGGGCGCTCTCGGCGCATGCGCCATCTGGTAGTGCACCACATCGGCCACGATAGCTCCCTGACCGATTGCATGGGTTACCAGGCCGAGGCCGGTAGCGTCGCCGACGCCGAACACTTTTACGTCGGATGTTTGCCCGAGTTCATTGACCTGGAGCCAGCCGCGTTCGACATGCACTGCCGGCGGCAGGAAGTCGAGCACCGGCAGGTCGCCGATAGACATGAAGACCGCGTCGGCATCAATGAAGGAGCCGTCCTTGAAGAAAAGCTTCTTTTGGCCTGCATCATAGTAATCGCTGAACTTCGGATAAAAAATCTTCGTGCCTTTGGCGGTTGCTGACTGCATCTCCTTGCCGAACGCCGCAGGCTTCTGGATGTCCACTGCGGTAACTTCGGAAGCGCCGCAGTTGTATGCCTCGATCGCCACGTCCATTCCCACGTTGCCCGCACCGATGACCACGACTTTCTTGCCCTTCAGATCTGGGGCGCCGCCCATGTTCACGCGGCGCAGGAAATCGTAAGCCGAGGTGATATGCTCGGAGCCTGGGAAGGCAATCTTCCGCGGCTGGTGTGCACCGATAGCGACGATGACGATCTCGTTGTTTTTGTAAATCTCTTCAAAAAGCTTCTGGTCGACCGGGGTGTTCAGGTGCAGCTTGACGCCCAGTTCCTTGAAGCGCGAAATCTCTTTCTGGAGAATCTCCTGCGGCAGACGCTCGTGCGGTATGCACATTTCTATTTTGCCGCCAAGCTTGCCGCTTGCCTCATACAGCGAAACGGTGTGTCCCTTGAGCGCAAGCTGCCATGCCGCGCTCATGCCGCCGGGACCGCCGCCGATGACCGCGACCTTGTGGCCGGTCGGATCGGCCTTTTTTGGGGCCGGGATGTCGAGCGCGAGCTTACCGAGCCTGTCGATGGCGAGTGGTGCGTCAAGATGACTGCGGGTACAGCTCGTCATGCAGAGGTTCGGACAGATGGTGCCGCAGACCGTTGCCGGGAGCGGGCTGTATTGCAGTACCAGTGAAAGAGCATCTTCGAGCTGGCCAGCTCGAATCAGGGTCGCACGCTTGTGCGACGGGATGTGCGACGGACAGCCTGCCGCACACGGCGGAGCGTATTTGTCGTTTGCCCATACCGGCTTGTTTCTGCGATTCCTGCCGGTTGTGATATACGGAAGCAGGGTCAGGTCGTGGTCAACATACTCGGCGAAGATGCCGCCGGTGCCGACTTCTTTTTCCCACGCGACTTTGCGGAAATTCGGAATGTCAATTTTGTATGACTTCTTCCACTGCGCCTTTTCCTGCGGCGTGTAGGCGACCAGTTTTTTCCAGTCGTCAGGCGATTTTGTCAGCTCGTCAAAATACTCGGTGCGCTCAATCGCCTCGAGGTAGGGCGTCATGTTCGCCTTGAGCCAGTTCCAGTCGGCATCGCTCAGGTCGAGCAATTTGACGTCGCGCTCGCTGTATCCCTGAATCTTGCCGCGGAAATAGACGGTGCCCCCGACCATGCCGACGCAGGGGCGATAGCCGAGGACATTTTCCGGATTGCGGGGATTCACTCCGCAGACAACCGCGATCCCCCCTGCCTTGAACTCGGCAAACGAGTCGCCGACGTTGCGGAAATACCACGACTGCGGCGGCTCAAAGCGCGGGTTACGCTTGGTCATGGTGTCGCAGCGCGCACCGCCGCTGCCCTGCACGTACAGGACGCCCTGCGCGGCCGCGTTGAACGCCCCGTTTGTCACATCGCCAAGAACGGTAATCTTTGCGCCGCAGTTGATCCAGCCGATGTCGTCGGATGAGCTGCCTTTCACTACGATTTCGGTGCCGTCGAAGCCCATACTGCCGACACGCTGCCCGGCAGTGCCCTGGACTGTAATTCTTAGTTTATCTTCGCGCGGCCAGATACGGCCGCCAATGCCGTGCTGACCGTCCGCATCAACGATAACGTTCCGCGCGCCGTCCTGTATGATCTGCTGAATCTGCTCTTCGAGGATGCGTGAGGGAGTGCGCACGCCGTTAACAAGACCGCGGATCAGAACGTTTCCGTCGTTCAATTGCTCGACTGCGGACTGAGGCTTTGGAGCCGGAACAGCCTTGACAATAGCCGTTGTCTTCTTTGGCGTTTTCCTGGTCAGTGTCTTTGCCTTTGCTTCCGGCTGTGCTTTCGCTTTTGCTGTTGCCGTTTTCTTTGCAGTGGCCTTTGCTGTTGTTTTTGCCGTTGCCTTTATCCGTGACTTCTGGGTGCTGACAACTGACTTCTTCTTTATGTTCTTCTTAGCACGCATAGCTTATACCCAACCTCTCTGCCATTGCCTTATCGTCGATGCTGAGACCGTCCGACATGCCGATTGGGAGTTCGGTGCTTCTTCCCATTGGGGCAAAAATCTTCTTGAGTTCAACGTTGGCGGACTTGAACACCTCAACGGTCCTCATAGCCACTTTGTCGGAATCCAGCCTGCGATACAGCTTCGGATCCTGCGTGGTGATGCCGCGCGGGCATTTGCCGGTGTTGCACAGATTGCAGCGGTTGTTTTCGTCGCCGAAGCAGTCGGCTGCCGCCTGCATAATGTACTTGCCGATCGAAACAACCGACGCGCCGAGCATGATGAGCGCCGCTGCATTTGCGGCAAGGTTGCCGCGCTTGCCGACCCCGCCCGCTGCGATGAGCGGGAGTTCGTTTTGCTTGCCCTGTTTGACGAGATCGAGATAACACTCGCGCAGGTTAGAGGCAATCGGATGCCCCATTTTGTCCAGAGAAACGTTGTATGCCGCGCCGGTGCCACCATCTTCGCCGTCAATGCTGAGAGCGGCGGCAAACGGGTTGCGGGCAAGATTGTTCAGAACCGCACGGGCGGTCTTGGTGCCGGAAATCTTCGGGTAGACCGGCACCCGGAAGCCCCATGCCATGGACATAGACTGAATCATCTTGGCGACCGCTTCCTCAATCGAATACTTGGTCTGATGGGTCGGCGGCGACGCCAGGTCGACAAACTGCGGAACGCCGCGGATGCCGGAGATGAGCTTCAGGACTTTCTGCGCCATGAGCAGACCGCCGTCACCCGGCTTTGCGCCCTGACCGTACTTGATCTCGATTGCAGCTGGGTCTTCGACCATGTGCGGGAGCGCACGGACGATTTCGTCCCAGCCGAAGTAGCCGGACGCAATCTGTATGATGAAGTACTTCAGGTAGCGCGAACGGAGCAGGCGCGGCGGCATGCCGCCTTCACCCGATGCCATCACGACCGGAAGTCCTTCGACCTCGTTGAGGTAAGCAATGCCCATGGCGAGGCCTTCCCACATCGGCGGTGAAAGCGCCCCGACCGACATGGATCCGATCATGATCGGGAAGATTTCCCGCACCGGTGGAATGAACTTGTCAGCCTGGGAATCGACAATCAGCTTGCCGTCAATAACCTTGAGCGGCAGCTCTTCGGGCGGGAGGATTCTGCCGAGGAGGCTGCGCACGCGGAACTCATGACGACCTGCGTCGAGCGCCGGGTCGGTAAGCATCGAGATTCTGGTGAACTTCAGGCGGTCGAGAACCGAGATGGAAGGATCATTCCGCCGCCCGCCCCGCTTGTAGCCGTCGCCACCCTTGTTTTTGTAATGCAGTATTTTGTTGGCCGTGTTTATCTCCGGCTCGATCGCCTCGTTCGGACAGACGAGCGCGCATGCCGCGCAGCCGACGCAGTTGCGCTCAGCATCAGCCACCTGCTCGACAACATGCACCACGCGGCGCTGGGAGCCAGGCTTTGGGATTGGGCCTTCGGAAAAAGTGACCCGCTGGACGCGCACGCCCGGCTCAATCGCCTTGACCGGGCAGACAGACGTGCAGCGTCCGCAGCGTTTGCAGCGGTCGTCCCGCCAACGGATGAGATAGGGGAGCTCTTTCAGCGAGAGCTGGTGATTATTGTCGAGGGTTATCCCTGCAGCTGGTTCCATACCGTAACCTCCTGTGCGCGCGGCGAGATTGTGACCATGTCGTACTTCATCGGGAAGACGTCCGTAGAGCGGTCACGCTTCGGAACAGCGGAATCGACGCCGCACTCTTCCGACATGATTGCATACTTGCCCTTGACGCCGCCGACGACGCCGGGGCGGAGCTTTTTGGCGTCCTGCAGCATGAATGTGGTGCCGTCTGGTGTGAAACCGATAACGCAATTCGGTCCGTCGATGCAGAGCGGCCGGAGCGACTGGCGCATCAGGCGCAGAGCATCCCTGTCCGAGCGTTTTTCTATTTCCGATTCCTTCATCAGCGGAGTGATGACGTCCTTGTAGTAGCGGAGCGGCATGCCGAGATGCCGGACGGTGTAGTGGAGGATGTGCGCGAAGACCTCGCTGTCGCTGTTATAGCCGATATAGCCGGGGATTCCACGGCTTTCAAGATACTCACGAATAGGCACGAACGCGGTGTTTTCACCGTTGGTCATCGTGCAGTATCCCTGGATAAAAAACGGATGGCATGCGTAAAGATAAATCGCATAGTTTGTGTTCTGCCGTCCCTGCGCAAAGCAGATGCGCGATTTGAGCGCGCCGCGGTCCAGCCCGAAAAACTCGCCGACCTCCAGCGGATCACCGACTTCCTTGAGCGTAAGAACATCAGGATAAAACGAAAAGACGAACAGAGACTGGTCATGCTCTCCGAGCTGACGCAGTTCGAGGCGGGTCTTCAGCAGAACATCTTCGCAGTCAGAAAACCTGCGCTCAGCGCAGCTGCCCGGCACTTCATACGCGCGGGCAAAATAATATTCCCGGGCCGCAATGCCCTTAACCGGGTTCAGCGACGGAGACCAGTTGTGAATAAGCTTGAAGCCCTTTCTCTTCATGTAGTTGTCGAGCATCTCCATGCCTTTTTTCGATCCGATGCCGGAAAGGATGGGATACCGCTTGAGTCCTTCGAATTCGCCGCCGAGATCCTTGAGCGTGAGGCCGAGACCTGAGCCGTCGTGGCCCTCTTTCATGGTTTCAAGTGCGAGGATGTTCTCCATCGGGGAGAAATAGTCGTTGGACGTGATTGCCGCCAGTCTGCACATAGCTTTTCCCTCTGCTCTATTTAAGATACCTTGCATTATAAGGTAAAAAAAGCGCCGACACCATCGGGCACTTCACGCGGTGTCAGACGCTCTCTTCGGTAGCCGATTGCCGAACTGCAATTATTTAATATAAAAAGAGACTAAAATCTTTGTCAACATTCAATTTAGCGCATATTTTCCGCTTGACAGGATGAGTTAAGTTCAGCTAAATTTTAACACTCGGTAACCGATTGCCATGGAAAAAGTTTCAACCGGCATACCAAGTCTCGATACGATCATCGACTCGATTTACGTGGGCGACAACGTCGTCTGGGAGGTTGAGGCCGGTACGCTCTACCACGTCTTTATCAAGAACTTCATCCGGCAATCATTCGCAGAACTGCATCATGTCGTTTACATCAGTTTCAACCGCTCGCCGCAAAGCGTACTGCAGAAAATAGCAGATGTGATTGATTGGAAAAGGTTTACCTTTGTCGACTGTTTTACTGCCGGCAAGGGAAAGAATGACATCACGTTCAAGAAGTTCTACGACAGCATGCCGCAGGGGTTGAATATCATTCGTGTCGATCGCCCCAAGAACGTTGACGAGGTTACCCAGATTATCAACGATCTTGAAGACAAATTGCCGCCGGGAGCGCGGTCTATTTTCGACAGCCTTACCGGTATGCAGGACCTCTGGATAAGTGAAGATAAGACGTATCGCTTCTTCACCTATATGTGCCCGCGCCTTTACGACCTGGGCACCGTAGCGTACTGGATTCTTGAAAAAGAGGCGCACAGTCCGAAGTTCAAGGCAAATCTGCGCCACATCACGCAGGTGGTGCTTGACCTCTACAAGCGGAGGGACAAGCTCTTTATCAAGGCGTTGAAGCTGGATTCACGGCAGGAGCGCGAGGCGTTCAAGCCTCATATGTACGAGGTTTCCGGAGAGAGAGTATCGGTCACCGCGACGAAAAAAGAGGCGGTACACGACATCGGCAGCAGGGTGCGCGAGTCACGGCTGCGCCGCAACATGAGCCAGAAAGAACTTGCCGACAAGGTCGGACTGACGCCGAGTTTTATTTCGCAGCTTGAAAACAACCAGATCAGTCCTTCCCTGAATTCGTTTCTTCATATCTGCACATCACTCGGTGTCAGTCCCGGACTGTTTCTTGATGGAGAACAGCAGGACATTCGCCGCTGGTTTATCAGCCGCCACGACGCGGCGGCCCGCAGCACATCGATTGCTGAGGGGGTCGTGAGCTGCCTGATTCTGGACGATATCCGTTATGCGGTGAAGATGATATCGCTTTTGCCGAATGCGGCATTAAACCGCCACTTCACGGCGCATGGGAAGCCTGAGCTGCACCATGTTGCGGAAGGGGTTGTTACTGTTGTGGCTGGAGGAACAGAGCAGAAACTCGTTGCCGGAGATAGTGTATACTTTACCGAACAAGCGCCTTCGGCATGGAGAAACGAAGGAGGTGAGACAGCGCGGCTTCTGGTAGTCGCGTAGCGCGGACTGATTCAGCGCAGTTGTTGATTTTCGGGCGCTCTCGCCCCGTGATATTTTTTTGCCCGAACGCATTAGCAATACTGAATTATTGATGCTTTCAAATTTAAAAATACTAAATGGAGGTAGTTCAATGTTAGCTGGTCAACCCAATGCAAGTTCGGCAACCGGTACGAAAAATCGTGTTCCGGACGCTGCCCCGTATTCCGGAATCTGTTCCGTCTGTCTCGATGGCTGCCCCGGTCCGTGCGAAATAGGCAAGTCATCCTATCGCGGCCGTGAAGTCATCTACCCGATGCCGTTCGGAAAAATTACTGCCGGCGCAACCAAGCCGTACCCGGTCGATTATTCGCACCTGAACATCCAGGGCACTTGTGTGGGCGCAGTCGGCATTGAAGCAGACCCTGACAAGGCGGTATTCCCGGCAGTGTGTACGGAAACTGTTCTCGGCGGTCCGATGGGCAAGCAGATCAAGCTGCAGCTTCCGGTCTTCACCGGCGCGCTTGGTTCAACTGATATTGCAAAGGACAACTGGGACGGCCTCGCAATCGGAGGTGCCATCTCAGGCATCATGGTTGTCATCGGCGAAAACGTCGTCGGCATGGACATGAAATCCGAATACAAGAACGGCCGTGTGACCAAGTCTCCCGAACTTGAGCGCCGCGTCAAGCGTTTCCAGGAGTGGTATAACGGCTACGGCGCAATCATCCTTCAGCAGAATGTCGAAGACACCAAGCTCGCTTCAGCCGAATACGCAATCGAGAAACTCGGCGTTGAGTGTATCGAACTGAAATGGGGACAGGGCGCCAAGGACATCGGCGGAGAAGTGAAGCTGAAACAGATCGAAAAGGCAAAAGAGCTTCACAAGCGCGGCTATATAGTTCTTCCGAATCCGGATGACGCTGTATCGGAGAAGGGTTTCAAAGAGGGCGAGTTCAAGGAGTTCGAACGCCACTCACGCCTCGGCATGGTCACCTACGACGGCTTCATCAAGGCCGTTGATTATTATCGTGCATGCGGTGCAAAGACGGTGTCACTAAAGACCGGCGCATACCGCATTACCGACCTCGCACGTGCACTCCGGTATTGCTCCGACGCGAAGGTTGACCTCCTCACGATTGACGGCGCGGGCGGCGGCACCGGCATGAGCCCGTGGCGCATGATGAATGAATGGGGCATACCGACCATCTATCTGCAGTCCATCGCCTACAAATTTGCCTCGCAGCTTGCCGCGAAGGGCAAGTATGTTCCGCCGCTCGCAATGGCAGGCGGATTCTCCCTCGAAGATCACATTTTCAAGGCGCTTGCGCTCGGCGCACCTTACTTCAAGGCGGTCTGCATGGGCCGTTCCCTGATGATTCCCGCATTTATCGGCAAGAATATGGAGACCTGGCTGAAGGAAGGGAAGCTCCCGGCAGAAATGAAAAAACACGGCGATTCCGTCGAGAAGATTTTCATTACCTACGAGACGCTGAAGCATAAGTACGGCAAGGACATCAACAAGCTTCCGCTCGGTGCTATCGCGATGTATACGTTTTGCGATCGTCTGAAGCAGGGCCTTCAGCAGCTGATGGCAGGTTCACGCAAATTTGCATTGCCGTATCTCGATCGCGGCGATGTCGTATCGCTGACGAAAGAGTGCGCAGAAGTGACCGGCATTCCATATGTAATGGAAGCCGACATGGAAGAGGCAGAGCGCATTCTGCTGAGCTAACGGGTCGCATGGGAGTGGACGGAGCGGCAAAAGCCGCTCCGTCCACTCCCAAACCAAAAAAAGACAGAAAATCCAAATTCCGGAATCCGGTGCCGAATATATTCTCCCCCAGTTTCGGGTTTTGTAATTTGTGTGTTGAGGTATCTGCTCCGGAGGTTTGCGTGAACGATACGATGCTTGCAATACTCAAGGTTCTCAACAAGCAGGAGGAGATAACCGGGTCACGTGAAATCTCCCGGAAGCTCAAATCCTATGGTGTTGATTTGACCGACCGCACAGTACGATACCATCTCCGTATACTGGACGAACGCGGCTACACAACAGTCTTTGGAAAGGAAGGACGCCGAATCACTCCACGCGGACGGGACGAGCTTTCCGCATCTCATGTTGCCGAACGGGTCGGTTTTGTCAGCAGCAAAATTGAAGCGCTTTCCTACCAGACCACGTTTGATCCTGAATCGCTCAGCGGCAATGTGATTCTGAATATTTCGCATGTGCCGGAATCTCAGCTCCACAAGGCATTGCAAATCATGCACCCTGTCTTCTCCTCACCGTTTGTGATGAGTGACCGCATTGTTCTCAGGCGCAGCGGGGAGCGAATCGGCGATATGATTATCCCGGAGGGGAAGGTCGGAATCGGCACGGTCTGCAGTGTCACTATTAATAGTGTTTTTCTCAAGTCCGGCATTTCGGTCAACTCCCGGTTCGGCGGTGTCGTGGAGATTCGCGACGGCAAGCCATCGCGTTTTGTTGTGCTCGTGAGCTATGAGGGATCGTCGATGGATCCGCTGGAAATCTTTATTCGCAGCAAAATGACCGACGTGCTGGGTGCGCTCCGTCCGGAGGGAGGCCGTATCCTGGCGAGTTTCCGCGAGATCCCGGTTGTCTGCCTTGAAGAGGCGCAACGGCTTACAGCGAGAATGGCGGAACTCGGGTTCGGCGGCGTGCTGATGACCGGCAATCCGAACCGACCGCTGCTGGAGGTTCCTGTCGGCCTGGATAAAGTCGGCGTTGTGGTTGTCGGCGGACTGAACCCGGTAGCTGCGCTTGAAGAGTCGGGGATTCAGACCGAAAGCAAGGCAATGTCGACGCTTATCGACTATGCTGTGCTTGAGCGCTTCTCTGTTGTTGCAGGGAGGTTAACATGAAAAAAATTGAGGCAATCATAAAGCCGTTCAGACTCGAATCAGTCCGTGACTCATTAACATCGCTCGGCGTGCAGGGCATGACAATTACGGAAGTCAAAGGGTTCGGCCGTCAGAAAGGACACACGGAACTCTACCGCGGTGCCGAGTATACGGTCGATTTTCTGCCGAAGATGAAAATAGAAATTGTTGTGCCGGATGCCATGGTGCAGCCGGTAATTGATGAAATCATGCATGCGGCAAAGACCGGCAAAATCGGCGACGGCAAGATTCTGGTCATGCCGGTAGAAAACGCAATCCGCATCCGTACCGGCGAAGAGGGAGAGTCAGCGGTCAGCTGAACGGCAGGCGATTCCGTTTTCATTCCAAAAAGATGTACTGTTGTATATTTATCAATGACATAGTTGTGTTCGAATTCCCCCTTTCCGCCATGATACCAGCTTGCCTCAGTCCGTTCAGCCTCCTGCGGCCGGAGTGACAGAATTACTACAAACGCTAATGACAATTTTGGGATAAATTCAGGCATAACTCAAGCACCATCTGGAAATAGCTGGCGTTGCCGAGCAGTTGTTTGCCGATGCGGTGCTCCTTGAATATATCAGGGCTCCGAAGGACTGCTCAAAAAAGCCAACAACTTGGCCCGCGGTGAGCTTATGGTTGGCGGCTATGGAGAAGGTTTCCATCGTATCTGGTGAGCATGTAAAGGTTCGCGGCTACTGAGGTCTTTTAACTGTCATGGCGGGCGAGAAAGCTTTCACACCATCCCGCCCTGACAATATCGATTGGACGTGATGACGGGTTATTGTGAGAGGGAACAGTAGCAAAGAATGCGCTCGGTGTCAAAAATAGAACGTCCCCTTTTCTGTTTGCGCAGAGTTATTCCGCAAAGGTCAGAGGTTCAAAAAACAATACACTATGGAGTGGAGCGCAAGATTGCTTGAATAATATGCATTTTATATGATTCATTTTGCTATTGAAGAAACAATAAGCATTGTATATAATGCAATTATGCTTTTCGAAATTGGCAGACAGATACGTCAGGCGCGCAAGCAGCGCAGGCTTAGTCAGACAGCTCTCGCACAGGCGCTTGCTATGAGCCGCACTACGATTGGGCAGATCGAAAACGGCACGGTACAGGAGATCGGAGCGCGAAAACTTGTCCGCATACTGGAACATCTGGGGCTTGAACTCAGGGTACGCCCCGCCGGAAGTCCTCCTACACTCGATGAGTTGCGTGAAGAGAGGCAGGAATCCTGACTGAGCGGTCTGTTCTTCAGGCGTGGGCTGCCGGCCAGCCAGCTGGACTGCTTGCCCGAGAACAGCGGGTTGAGCATGTTTTTGCTTACGGGCATGAAACTGCTGCCGAACAGCAGGTGTCTCTGACCATGCCGGTGCGGCTGGAAAGCTGGACAAGCCGCGACCTGCACCCGATATTTCAGATGAATCTGCCGGAAGGCGCACTCCTTGAAGCGATCCGTCGTGCTGTGGCTAAGATTGCCGGAGAAGACAACATGACGATCCTCCGCATTACCGGCGGCAATCAGGTGGGAAGAAACCGCTTCTCACTGCCGGGTGCGGATATGCCCGCCATCGACCGTACACCGGAAAGTCTCGATGATCTGCTCAAATACCCAGACACGCAGGAACTCTTTCAAGAACTGATTGAGCGCTATGCCATGCAGTCAGGAGTATCCGGCGTTCAGCCGAAAGTGCTGCTCAATGCAACTGAGCAAGGCACTCTGACTTCAGTGGGGTACATTGTAAAAACATGGGGTAGCGAGTATCCGCAGCTGGCTGCCAACGAGTTTTTCTGCATGAGTGCAGCCCGCCGCGCCAGGCTCAGAACGCCGGAGTTTCATCTGTCTGACAATGGAAAGCTGTTCGTGATGCGACGTTTCGATATTGCGTCGGACGGAACGACTATCGGGTTTGAAGACATGTGCAGCCTTCAGGCGCTCGGTACGGCGCAGAAGTATACCGGCAGTTATGAACGCGTAGCGCGGAGCATAAAGGACTTTGTTTCCCCTGACCGCCTTATGGAAGCACGGGAGCAGTTTTTTGCAACGCTGGTGCTCTCGTTGATGGTACGCAACGGAGACGCGCATCTGAAAAACTTCGGCGTCTTGTATGCATCGCCTTCCATGCCGGTTACTATCGCCCCTGTGTACGACGTAGTGACCACCACTGCCTATATCAAAAAGGATGTACCGGCGCTTTCCCTCGCAGGAACAAAAAAATGGTGGCCCCGGAAAATGCTTGAACGTTTTGCGGTCGCGCACCTCTCCCTGCCGCCTTCCATGATTGCCGATATTTTCAGCAGAACTGCCGATGCGGTCATGGAAACAAGAGCGCTGATTGCAGATTACTATTCGGAGCACCGTGAGTTTTACAACGTGGGAGAACTGATGATAGCAGCGTGGGACGAAGGTGTGCGGGAACTTGCCGAATAAGGGAAAAATTAAAGGCACGGTTCCATTTAATGTTCTATGATTGCTCATCAAAACATAGTGATACAGCTTAAAGGTATACTGAGCAATGTATTTGGCGAGTAATTCAAGATATTTCAATCCACGCGCCCGCGCGGGGCGCGACCGATGCCGCCGGTAATGACATTCTGTGCTTTGGTTTCAATCCACGCGCCCGCGCGGGGCGCGACTACGGCTTTTAGAACCGAAGCTTAAATCGTTATCGTTTCAATCCACGCGCCCGCGCGGGGCGCGACTTCTCTTTCAGCATCACGATAACGGTGGTGTCGGTTTCAATCCACGCGCCCGCGCGGGGCGCGACATGCATCTATTTCATCAGGTTCGCCTTCTATATCAGTTTCAATCCACGCGCCCGCGCGGGGCGCGACTATTCTGTCATGCTGTCATCCTCCTGTTTTATCCGTTTCAATCCACGCGCCCGCGCGGGGCGCGACCAGAATGCAGGGAAGCTCAATGATGCAGATTTCGTTTCAATCCACGCGCCCGCGCGGGGCGCGACGGCTTGGCATTGCCGTCGGCATCGATGATGTAGGGTTTCAATCCACGCGCCCGCGCGGGGCGCGACCAAAAAGAAAATACTCAAACACAGCCGTTTTAGGGTTTCAATCCACGCGCCCGCGCGGGGCGCGACCAGATTACTATTGCCGGCGCCGCTGGCAGTGATGTGTTTCAATCCACGCGCCCGCGCGGGGCGCGACCAAGCGACCGCGAAGGTTTCCAACACCTGAAGAGTTTCAATCCACGCGCCCGCGCGGGGCGAGACCTCCGGCTCAGGCGGCGCAGCCTGCGCTTTCAGGTTTCAATCCACGCGCCCGCGCGGGGCGAGACGGCAGCGGCACTTATGCAGTACCATGGCCACCAGTTTCAATCCACGCGCCCGCGCGGGGCGAGACCTTGGGAAGCAAAACCTTGCCGCGATAGATGTAGTTTCAATCCACGCGCCCGCGCGGGGCGAGACTACTAATAATTATGGGCGGCAGTTGATTGAGCGCGTTTCAATCCACGCGCCCGCGCGGGGCGAGACCTTTGTCCACCGCCATTCTCAATCCGATACTGATGTTTCAATCCACGCGCCCGCGCGGGGCGAGACTAAATACTGAGACGCAAAGCAAAAATCAATTGTGTTTCAATCCACGCGCCCGCGCGGGGCGAGACACTCAGAAAGGACAAGAAAATGAAGGCGACAACGGTTTCAATCCACGCGCCCGCGCGGGGCGAGACGGTGCGCTCGCTGGCTGTTCCGGCACACAGACAACCGTTTCAATCCACGCGCCCGCGCGGGGCGAGACTTCTTATGCGTGGGGATCGAATGGAATAGCGATGTTTCAATCCACGCGCCCGCGCGGGGCGAGACCATGCCGGTACACGCCACCATCGAGGTTAGCGATGTTTCAATCCACGCGCCCGCGCGGGGCGAGACTGTACATCCATTAAGTCACTAATTTTGAAGCCAAATAACGCTATTGTGTGCGAACCTTCAGCTCCAGCCATGCAAAGAATCCCTCACTTGTCAAAGAACCCTCAAAAACGCCGAATTATCAATACCTGACCAACTCCGCGGACCTCCCGGCAAAATCATGTACACACGGGGTTCGCACTCGCTCAAACGAGCAGGGGGCCTTGCTGATCGAATGGCTCTTTGGCACCCACATGCTCTACCCGGTGCTTCCAGTTTGCACCGAGATAATAGAACCTCAGGCTATCCATTTTCGGATCTATTTCAGAAGTCAATCGTTCCTTGAGCATAGTCCACTGAGCAGGATCGACAATGCACTCGAACACCGAAAACTGAACCCGCTGCCCGAAATCCTTGCATGCGCGCGCCACTCTTCTAAGTCGCCGTTGGCCATCTCCTTTGGTAATCGCTACATCATAACTGACAATCACGAACATATTTGCTCCTTATTTCCAGACGAACGGAGGATAACACTCAAGATCGCCGCGCACATGTCGCGCCATAAGCATGGCCTGCACATGCGGCAGCAGGCCGACAGTAATTTTTTCATTCAGAAACGGGTGCGTTATTTCTTCCTGTTTGCGCTTCTGATAGGTAACAAGCACAGCTTTCCTCGTCTCATCATCCATCCAAACCGCTCCGGATTCTTTCTTTTTGAATCCGGAGCCTCTCAACTGACACAGATTTATCAACGACAGAGCAAGACGGTCAGCCAGATACGGCCTGAATTCTTCCATCAGGTCGAGGGCGAGACTATAGCGTCCCGGTCGGTCCCTGTGCAGAAAACCAACCGCAGGATCGAGACCCACCGCCTCGAGCGCAGCCCGCACGTCATGCATAAGCAGGGTGTAGAGAAAAGACAGGAGACAATTTACACTGTCGAGAGGAGGGCGTCTGTTCCTTTCTTTGAAAGTGAAATCATCCTTCTGGCAGACGATGAGGTGGTCAAACGAGCCGAAGTACGAATTTGCCGCATCGCCCTCGACACCACGAAGCGCATCGAGCGGATAGTCCTCCTGCAGCCGCCGCAATGAGTTTGTCAGATCCTGAGATGCCCGACCAATTGCGTCAGCATCGATCTTGTGCGCGTGGTCTCTCAACGAGCGCTGAAGCACGGCCTTGCAGTTGGCAATTTTGCCGACTAGTAGCGAACGGGCGATAAGCGCAGATGCCTGCAAGTCGTCAGCAAGCCTATACTGCTGCCGCCTGAGCAGAACATTGCCGGACACAGGGCCTTGTACTTTGGCAAGGAACCTGCCGTTTTCAGTAAGAAAACTTATTGCCACGCCGCTTTCAGCACAAAAGCCCATCAAAAAAGGGCTGCACGACACCTGCCCGAAGCATACAATCCCACCGAGCGTATGAACAGGCACGCGCAGGACTATTTCACTGTCAATCTTGACAGCAACCGTCTCGCCTTCTTTGGCAAGATAAGCCCCCTGAGTCGTCACGAAAAGCGTGTTTAGGTGGTTTTTCATGCATTCCTCATGACTGCATGCAGGTATCTGCTCGCTATTTTTGTCTTGCTGCAGGCCTTGGGCATGCACAGCTCAAGCAAAGAACATTGTTCGCATTTCTTTGAGTATTCCGGCTTCGGAGTTATGCCGGCCGCTATCAGCTCGCGCACCTTTTGGGTAATATCCGCCGTCTCAATTCTCAGCTTTTCGTCAAAAACAACGCCCTCTCTGTGGCGTGTCTGCCCATAGAAGAGCGCTCCTTCCGTGATCGTAACATCGAGCATTTCTTCAAGGCAGATCGCCTGTGCACAGAGTTGCACCCTGTCGCAATTGCCCGCCTTCGGCTTGCCGCGCTTGTACTCTACCGGAAACGGCTGCCATGTTCCGTCGTTCATCCGATGGAACTCAACAACATCGGCCTTGCCTACGAGCCCAAGCCGCAGCGAGCGCAGGGGAACGCTGTAGTCGATGCGAACATTGCCCCGCGATTCGTGCTTGTTGCTGTCGGCCTTTTCATGCATGATTCTGCCTTCGGCAGTGAAGACGTTTTCATCCCACAACTGCTCTATAAAAATGAGCGCGCACCTGCGAGGACAATAAGCATATTGATTCAGAGCGGAAACTGCAATAAGTTCCCACTCATCATCAACAATGAAAGCTTTATCAGGCACTTGATCAAACCTTCGTTAAGCTGCCTTTGTTGTCATCATATGCCCAAAGCTCAACTCCGGCAGGAATTTTATCTTTGTTCACTTTTACAGAGTAATGGGCAAATTTGCGCGGTGAAGTCAACTTGTCCACGCTCATTGCAGCTTCATCCTTACATATTTCTATCACTTTGCCGAGGTCAAGCAAAGCATGGGCGTGGGCGCAACCGAGCATGGCCTGTTTGATTCTCTGTTGCGGGTCGGTATCTGTGCCAACGTGCTTGAATACATACAGCCCACGGCAGGACATCATCCCCTTACTGGCAGAACGATCATGGTCGTACATATTCAACAACGCTTCCCATAGGTTCTTCAGGTCATCGTCGGAAAAGCCGGTTCCTTTGGCAAGATTTGCGCTGATGAATCCTTTGGCAACATAAAGGCCGTATGGAATCAGTGCTTTGCGCCCCATGGTGCGGAGTTTGTCCTCTTCCTGCTCGTTTTCCCACTTCTCAAAATCTGCGGCTGTCTTGGCTCCAGTGACCTTTTCAGCTACCGCCATGCGGGTAATGGAAACATCCATCGGCAGTATGGGGTCAACCGACCTGGCAAATGAAAACTGAACAGGGCCGCGCACCTGACCGGCATTAGCGCCGGTACTCATTACCGCGCCGAAAGTACGGACGTCGAAGAAAGTCTGGCACATCCAATCTTTTGCAGCGTTTACTTGTCCCCGATTAGCGCCGCCAGTCGGAGATCCTCCGGTAACTTCGTGGGCCTTGGTGATCGGTTTATTCAGATTGGTGGCGTGCTCAATGAAAATGGAGTTGGGTGCCTGATTGTCAAAACTGGTCTGAATGTAGTTCCGCACCCGGCGTTTAAGCGCAACATCGGAGACAAGACCGTGCATATCTTCCGGGTCGATGCGCGGACTGTTACCGGCATCCGGGTCGCCATTGGGGTTGCCATTTTCACAATCGAATAGGAAGAGAAATTCGTAACGGTTCTGGATGCTCATTGGTTGTCTCCTTTGGTTTCTTTGGTGTCATTATTTTTTCCCGCACGGTTGGCGGCAATCTGTTGATAATAGCCAAGGGCAAAAAGGCTTTGTTGATCGAGGTTGAGGGTTGAAGGGATACGATCCTGTAGTCGGCTCATGATTTCTGCAATCTGATCTTCAAACCAGTAGGCAAGCCCGCCATCCAGTTTGTTGAGATGATTTTTGGCGTTGTTGAAAAGCCGCCCGAGAGTTAAACCCGGAGTCTGGCTGGCAGCGACATAGTAACGCTGGACAACGCCAGCACCCACATCGCCCAAAGCAGCACGCTGCAAGCCTGCCAGAACTGCCAATAGCCGCCCACACTGATATGCGGGTTCAGAATGTTCCTTGTTGAGATAAGCGCTCATCTGGTGTTCTCCTCCCTTGCGAATGAAATATGCTTTGATTAGTCCCATACGGGCATGATTGAACGGTTTGTCTTCAATGAGGTCGGCGCGGAAACGAGCTAGTGCTTGTGTCATGATTGACTGAGGAATGGGCAATCCGGCAATGGCGACTCGCCAGAGTGTCGTTGCCGTTGGTGCAGGGAGGTCTTTTAAATCACGCACAATAGAACCGCAAACCGCCATGAACTTTGGTTCGGATGCTGATTTTCCTCCTTCCCTGGCTACAATCTCTAGGTTGGAAAACCAGAGTTCTATTCTGGCAACCAGTTCCTCAAAACTCCCCTCCATCCAGTCGCGCACCATTACCCGTCCTGATGCACCGGAAACTGTCATTGCATAAAAACGGTTGTTTGCAGGAACTGGATACTTCCCTTTTCGTATCGCCGCAAGAATTTCACGCGCAGACTGCTGGGCTGCGCCAGCAGTTAGTTCCGGCGGTTCCGAGAGAAATGACAGCGGATCATCTTCCTTCTGAATAGCCTCTTTGAACCAGTGGACGACCAAAGCATTTGCCAGTTTGTGGGAATGGTTCTTGATCAAGTGATTGAGGGCGTCAACATATTTTCGAGCCGATTTTTCTCCCATTGCCGCATTGTTTGCTTGCTCAAGACCAAATGAGCAGAAAGCCGATTTATCGAATCCGACCATTACATCGCCGGTGCCCAGACCACCCACTCCTGAAAGTCCGGTTATTTTCGGCTGAGTTGACAATGGCTGTAGCTCCTCTCCTGAAAGAAAGCAGACCATGCCACCGGGCACAGATTCAAGAAGTTTTTCAACAGCCTTTTCCCCGCGCTTCGGCTTCACTTCTCCCTTTCCCTTCCTTTGATCCGCTTCACGCCAGGTTCGCCACCAATCAAGCACTGAGGTTTCCTGAAGAGGGTCTGCTCCGGCAATACGCCAGCGCAGCCAATCGGTCGGCTTTGCCTTGTCAGCAGCCAGACGAGTTCGTAAGAGCTCGATTTGTTCGGAATTTTTCAAAAAATGTCCAAGTGGCTGCAACTTAACAGTGGTAGTAGCTGCCTGATGAAGCATTTCAGCAAAGAACAACTGCTTTTCCCGTGAACCGGCAATCTTTTTTTCATCTTCATTCGGCTTAAAATACAAAGTTACCGTTTGCAAAGTCTCTACAAGAAAATGAGCGCGACCGCCAGCATTCATGTTATGCATCTCCGGACATTTCGGCGTTTGCTCTCCTTTGTCGTTGCCCAACGGCAAGACATTTATCAGTTGTCCATCAGAAGAAATGTCCGCAAGCCAACGCACCGTCCGCGTGGTAAAGCCTGGTTCGGAATCAAGGTTCTTCCGAGCATACTCAACAAGCTCATTCAGCATCAGATTCGCCCCCTTTCCGGCTTCCGCACCTTCTCGTGATCGAAAGGAGGCACTTCCAGCACACCGTTGATCACCTTGGCATCAAAGAGCGATATGAATGGCTTGTCATCCCGCACAATATCGCGCCTCAAATCAAAAACATCGTAAAGCATCAAGCCGATATGCTGATCGAACGCAACCGGCTGTTTCTGGCCTTCTCCGGGCTGGACATACTCGAAAAATGCCGGAAATTCGCTGCACCCAAAAAAGGGCTGCTGAAAGCATTTTCCATTCTTTGCCCGACGCTCAAACATGCTGTCAAACTTGTTGATCTGCTCCGGTGCCGAGAACTGCGTCTTGGGGATGATCCGGGCGGTCAGGCGGTAACGGACATTTTTCAAGGCCATGGTTTGCCGCTGGGTGCGCCCTTTCTGGTCAGTGCCCAATTCATCCTTGCCGCCATCGGCCCAAAGCGGTTCCGGCTGCTCGCGCCCTTCCATCCAAGCCTTTAGAGTTCGGTCGGATGGAACTTTGTCCTTGACCTCATTACGCCGCAAAGCAATATAACGAGGCATTGCCAGTACCTCGATGCGCTTCACCTGCCAGTGAAAATAGGGTTTCATGCCGTGCTGGCCACGTATACCCTCCCAGTAGATGGCATCGAATATTCCCCGTGCAGCGGACGGTGTAATGACCGGATAACTGAACCGCTCTACTTTCATTTCCGGCCTTGTGAAGCAGGCCAGGTCTCCCCAGACTTCCAGTGTGTGGGTTTTCTTGCTCACGTTGCTCCTCCTTTCCTCAGCCGATCAGAATCAACTGCGACTGTGGCAAACGCAGCCCAACAACATTGTCGTAAAACTCTCCATCGCGGTCTTCGAGAATGAACCATTCTTCCGAGACTCCCTTACCATAGCGAAGTTTGGCCGGTATCAATACACCCCAAGCGGGATGTTCACTTTTTGGGCGAAAGACACTCACTGCCAGCCCTTGTGCTTTCCTGATCCATTGGGCATTTATCCCCTCTTCATCCTGTTGCCGTTGTAATTCATGGAACATATCCTGATATTTTTCATAGGGAACCAATACTTGGATTGCGGACTGATCTATCAGCCGGTACTCCTGAGCGACACGGACAAAATCAGCATTTGTTATGGCATTCTGAAGTTCACCGTTTTGAGTTTCAGGTTTACTCAAATCATACAATGACCGGTAATACTCCCGAAAAACCTGCGGATTATTCAGGTCAAGCCCGTCCATCCCGGATCTCTGCGCATTAATCAGCATGCTACGCGTTACTTCCGCTGCCTGAAAGTACGCCCGCGTCGGATAGCGTTTGCGGTAATCTCCAGCTATATCCGGCTCAAAGACCCGCACCGCCCCCATCATCCAGTTGCCGTTATCGTCCATCAGCCGCCCTTCCCGATTGCAGCGCCCTGCGGCCTGGGCTATGGCATCCAGCGGCGCCAGCGCGCGATAGACAACCGGGAAGTCAACATCCACGCCCGCCTCGATGCATTGGGTGGATATCAAGCGGCAGGGGTGTTTATGCGTCAAGCGACTGCGAACTTTCTCCAGCACTGCACGTCGATGCAGCGCACAAAGGTTTGTGGAAAGGTGAAACACTGCATCATCATTTTTCAATTCATCCAATATCGCCTGGGCATGGCTTTTGAGATTCAGTACACAGAGCGCCTGGCTCTCATCGCGAACTTCTTCTGCAAGCCTCGACCACTCCTTGGATTCGCCCTCATCAGGCCAATGAACATCATATCTCCGCAATGTTTGATAGAGCCCTGCATGATCCGGCGCAGCCTCCGTCGGACGCCATCCGGCAGGGACTTTTTCAGACACCGCCTGGTCAAGCGTGTCAAATGCAGGCTGGGTCGCTGTAGCAAAAAGCACCGTTGACCGGTATGCAACGGAAAGGTGCGACAATGCGGCTAGAGTGGGTACGGCAAGGGCCTGTGGCAGTGTCTGAGCTTCGTCAAACATGATGACCGACTCCATCAGGTTGTGGAGTTTGCGGCAAGTCGAAGGCCGGTTGGAAAAGAGCGATTCCAGCAGCTGGACATTTGTAGTGATGATAATTGGCGCATCCCAGTTTTCTGATAGTAAACGGCGAGCGCGTTCTGTATCTGCCTCCGCATCAGTCTTTGTCTCTTCACTGCCCAAACCGGCCAGGCTGTGATGTTCAAGCACATAGTTGCCAGGAAACGACTGGAAAACATCACGGAAGATCGAGGCGGTCTGTTCGATTATGGAGAGAAAAGGAACCACGAGGATGATCCGCTTCAATTTGTGGAGGGCAGCATGTTCCAGCGCGAACTTAAGCATTGCCAGCGTCTTGCCACTCCCGGTCGGCGCAGTCAGAGTAAACAGGCCCTTCTCGTTGGTAGCGGACTTTATCATCATTTCCCACAGAGCATTTCTGGCATCGAGAACAGTCTGGTCCGCCTTTGCAAGAGAACGAACCCTGTCGGCCATATAGTCGGAAAGAGCATCAAGCGCTGTCGCCGCCTCAAGTGGCGGACCCGGGTTGCGGCGAGATTTTCCGTTTGCGTCTCCTCTGAAATGCGCCTCGGTATCCAAAAAATCGGCGTCTGTGAGACATGAAAAGAGAATTCTCACGTCCAGCATATCCGCAATTGTATTCTTGAAAATCTCTGCGGTGTTAATGATACATTTTTCTGGCTTGACAATAGATAGTCCGTCATCGGCAAAACGGGTCTTGAGCCGTTCAATATCGGTATCGCTCAGCCTCAAGTTTTGTGGGTGACGATGAGAAAGTGTAACAGGATTAAGGCGACAAAGGATTTCTTTACCTCCCTGCTGCAAGCCGATATGATGGCCCTGAATTACCAACGCCGCTGCTACCGCCTGAAACTCCTTCAATGCAACCCAAGCGCCCGGCGACCAGTGATCCAGCCCCTTTTCTTCACCACGCAGACGGGCCTGAAACAGATCAGCATACTTGCCGAAATCATGGAGCAGTCCGCTCAAATATGCTTCATCTTTCCAGTGGCTATCTCTGCAAAAGCTATAGGCCAGTTCGGCAACTGCCTGCACGTGATCGGATAAATCATGGAGTTGCGCAGCATGGTTTTGGCTGTGAGCATAGTATTTCTCTTTATCTGTTTTCATAATCTGTCTTTTATCATACTCCCCCACCTCAGACAAATAGAGTCATAGGTACCGAAAAAAGTTCACCTTTTTCGGTTCTTCCAGATAGTTCTCTTTTGACACAACCTTTTTGCCGGTTTCTTTTTCAAGGTTTTTTCGTGCAGTGCCGGCAACGCCGCCGCCTTTGCGGGCGGCGGTTTTGCTTTGGTGAAAGCCTTGTGCGTTATGAACGCGGGTAATTTCGGTGGTTGCGGCTTCGCCGAGCAGGGAGAAGATGAGTTCAAGGTCGGTCATGTGGTCGCGCAGGGGCTCGCGCTTGAGGCCTTTGATCTTTTTACGGGCGCCCGGTGTGACGCCGAAGGCGGCTTTGGCGATTGCGGCGGTAAGGATTTCGAATTCTTTCTTTTCTTTTACGTCCCATTTCTTCCACTCGTCGGTAAGCTCTTCGTGGATTGTGATGCCGCGCATGCGTTTTTCGATCCAGTCGTCTGAATAGCCCTTTGCTCTGCAGAGCGCTCGGGTGCGTTGGGTGGCAAGTTCGGGGTTTTCGATCTCCTGCACGCGATCATAGCCGACTTTTGCCAGCCAGCGTTTGAACGGTTCGGCTTTGTGCAAGGGAATGGACTGGATGATACGGAAGACGCCTTTAGTATTGGCGCAGTCAGTGTCATAATACTTGCCGTGCGTTGCATGCATTTTCAGTTGTCCGATTTTTTCGGACAACTCAGCTCCTATGGATATGTGGGTGATTTCTATCGGGCACTGTTTTTTCAGAAGTGTCGTGTTGTGCGCCATGTGCGCAGGGGTGAGGGGAGCTCCCGCAGATGAGCGAAGAGGGCATGGACGGCCTCCGGAGGTTTTGCGGTAGTATAGCAGATGGAAAGCAGGGTGCAGCAGACTTCCTGAATACGCCTAAACTTCCTCGATCAAGTCCCTGAAATGGCAGAGTACCGGAAATCCGTCGGCAGCAGCGGCAGCTGTTTTTGAGTTTGCGCATATTTTGTGCAGCAGATGCTGTATGCCATATTGCTGCGCTGTCCGAAGGATGGCGACGGTGTCGTCAATGAGAAGCGTGCGCTTTTTGTCGAAATGAGTCTCTTTTTCGAGGCGGGTCCAAAATTCAAGCCATTCTTTCGGGCACCCGATCTCCCCTGAGGTGATGCAGCGGTCAAAGTAGTGGCCTAAGGGAATTTTCTTCATTTTTATATCGAGTACTTTGTAATGAGCGTTGGTGACCATGTATACTTTCTTGCCGTGGCCGCGGAGCATCCGGAGATAGTCTTCGACGTCGGGATGGATGTCGATCAGGTGGCGTATCTGTTCTTTGAGCGCCGGGATATCGAGGTCGAGCTGTGCCGACCAGAAATCAATATCGGTCCAGTTGAGGGTGTTTTCGTGCGCCCGATACATGGCCATAAGCACTTCTTTTGCGCGACCGAAGGCAACGTTGTGTTTTTCCGCATAGCGTTCGGGCACAAGATGCTCCCAGAAAAAGTCGTCGAAGTGCTTGTCCAGGAGTGTACCGTCCATGTCGAGCAGGACGCAATCAATATCGCTGAGGCGGATCATCCTCTTCGTTGTACCAGCTTGAATCAATATGAAATTTCGTGCGGTTATGGACGAGTTCGAGCATTTCGCGCAGCTCTTCGAATATCTCTTCATACAGGGCGACATCGCTCATGTCTTCGTCTGCGATGTCGTATGCATATGCTATCTCGTATTCTTTCGTTGTTTCACTGCCCGAAATGGTTTCGCGAACAAGCAGCGATGGCTCTGTGTCGGGGAATTCCTGCTCTATTTCGGCAAAGATTTTGTCAATATCAGGATAGCCGGTCATCATGGGAAGTTTTATCAGAAATTCGAGTGTCAGGGATGACTCTTCATAGGGCAGCTCATCGTCATCTTCCTGCTTGTAAATGGACATGCTCGTCTGAAATGTATCGTACAGGAACGATACGACAGCCGAAATAGTATAGGGCTGCTCCATCTGGGGAAGCGTCACAAAGAACCTGCTCTCGCGGTCAAGCGTGAACTGTTCGATGAAGACCTGCATGTTGTAAATATCGAGGAAATTCCGCGCGGACTCTGCAATCCGCATCTGGACCTCTTCAAACCGCGTCATGGCGCCTCCGGTTTACTAAAAGTCAGACATCATTATAACATAAGCCATGTCAAGCCAATCGGCCACCGGCAAAGTTGTGCTTATTACCGGAGCGACGGGGGGGCTCGGATCGTCGCTTGTCAGGGCGTTTGCGGGCGCGGGCCATCGTGTAGCCGTGCAGTATCGGACTGCGGAAGGACTCGCCCGGACGCTCTGTGCCGAATTTCCGGACAGAACGCTGTCTGTGCGTGCGGATGTTACGGATTTTTCCTCTGTGCAGGCGGCGGTGGCCGAGGTGCTAGCTGTCTGGGGGCGACTGGATGTGCTGGTGAATAACGCCGGGATCATCCGCGATGGCGTGCTCATGCGGCAGCAGGAAGCTGACTGGGACGAGGTAATGGCAGTGAACCTTACGGGGATATTTTATGCGGTCAGGGCTGTTGTTCCTGCCATGACAGGCGGAGGGCATATCATCATGCTTTCGTCGTATTCCGGGCTGAAAGGCAAGGAAGGGCAGGCGGCATACAGTGCGTCGAAAGCGGCGCTTTTGGGTCTGACAAAGACCGCGGCGATTGAACTCGGCCCTGCGGGGATATTTGTCAACGCAGTATTGCCGGGATATCTTCCTGTCGGCATGGGGTCCCGCGCCGAAGCCGCCATGAAAAAGGCGCAGCAGGAGAGCCTGCTTGGCTGTCTTTCAGACCCCGATGAAGCAGCCCGCTTTGTCGTGCATTTGACAACGATGCGCAGCGTGACAGGGCAGGTTTTTTGTCTGGACAGCAGGATAGTATAGAGGCAAGGAAGAAGGAAGAAGGAAGAAGGAAGAAGGAAGAAGGAAGAAGGAAGAAGGAATTCTCTCAACGGCAGCTTTTTCCTATGACGAATCGTGTGTCGCCATAGTTCTGCCGTGTTACAATCGAACATATGCAGAAGGAATATCTCGGCAGACTGGACTATCGTGACCCGTTGTATGAAATCCTGCTTGAGAGGGTTTTTACCGATGTCGCATATCCATGCTTTCATGTGAACAAATTCGCCCGGGGCGGCGTATATCAGTATGTGGAAGAACATTCACAGCGGGCGATAGTCGGGAAGTTCTTTCGCCTGAATGATCGCAAGCCTGAACGGGCGCTCCGGATTAAAGGCGAATTCGAGAAACTGCAGCGCATCCGGTCGTACGGATTCAGCGCGCTCCCTCATTATGTCGTAAAGCCTCTGGCGCAGGAAAACAGCATCGGTCTTGCTGTTGTGGAAGAGTACGTTCATGGGAAGGATCTTGATTATTATCTGGTGCAGGCCATGTATTGCAACGGCGGCGAAGCCCTGATGATAAGGCTTGCGCAGCTTGCAGCGTTTCTGCATGAACTTCATGACCGCACCTGTTCTCATCTGCCGGTCGCTGTGGAATCGGTTTGCGGCTACTTCGGGAAAATTGTCGAAAAACTGCACACTCAGACGCTGCTGATGAATGAGCACCGTTCTGAGGCGTACCGTCTGATGGATCGCTGGCTCCATTGCCTTGCGCTGGAGCAGGAGCAGAGTGTGCTGGTTCATGGTGACGCGACGCCGACAAATTTCTTTTTTTCAGGTGAAAGAGACGTTATCGCAATTGATCTTGAACGGATGAGAGATACCGACCGCATGGTCGACATCGGCATGGTCTGCGGCGAACTGAAGCATGCGTTTCTCTGGCGAACGGGGTGCGGATTCCCGGCAGAGCCGTTTATCAGGCATTTTCTGAAAAAATATTGCAGCCACTTCCCCGACCGGAAAGAAGCCTTTCGTATCATTACGAGAAGAAATCCTTTTTTTATGGCGATGACCGAGTTCCGGATTGCCCGGAACCGCTACCTTGACTGGAACTACCGGAAACGCCTTGTGTTCGAGGCGATGGAATGCTTGCGATGGGGGCTCAGAATGTGATGATACGCGGAATTTTTTTCGACCTGTACTGCACGCTGATAGACATTCGTACAGATGAAGGAGATATGCGGGTATATGACGCGCTTACCCAGTATCTTGCGTACCACTCGGTCGTCATGCAGCCGCATGAGCTGCGGGCAGCCTTTTTCGGCCTTGTTGAACGCCAGCTTGACCAGAGCGAAGAGAAGTATCCCGAAGTGGATATATTCCGGGTTTTTGGCGAGATTATGGAGAAGTACGGGAAGGGGCTCTATTCCGATCAGTCGGTGCTCGACACGACTGTGCTCTTTCGCTCGCTCACCATGCGCCGCTTCGGGCTCTTCCCGGGGGTTGCCGAGACTCTCGACGAACTGAGGAAATCATACCGTCTCGGCCTGATATCCGATGCTCAATGGACGTTTACTGAACCGGAGTTGCGTATGCTGGATCTGGACCGCTTTTTCGTGACCAAGCTGCTTTCCTCACGCTTCGGCTATAAAAAGCCTGACAAACGCCTGTTCGATGAGGCGATGCAGCGTCTCGGCGTGGCTCCCGAAGAGTCGGTGTATATCGGGGACAGTCTTTCCAAGGACATGGTCGGAGCCAAGTCAGTGGGCATGAAGTTCATTCTTTTTCAGAGTGAGCGGCGTGAGGTAAACGGGTTTTCTCCGGATGCCACGATGGGCGACTACCGGGAGCTTCCCGATATCCTGAAGCGGCTTGAGAAGTAATTGAGTATGGGCAAGGGCATCTTTGTGACCGGCACCGACACCGGTGTCGGCAAGACGGTTATAGCGGCGGCACTGATTCTTGCAGCGCAGCAGGAAGGCTTGCGGGTTGCAGTTCTTAAGCCCGTTGAAACCGGTTGCCGGCGTGAGAATGGTGAATTGCTTCCTGCCGACGGACTGTTTCTTCAGCGGATTGCCGGGCATACTACTGTGCTGGATGACGTTGTTCCCCTGCGATATGAGACGCCGGTGGCGCCGCTTGTCGCTGCGTGGATTGAAGAAAAAGTTCCCGATGTGAAGTCGCTGCTCGTTGTTTTTGAACGTCTCAGAAATGAGTTTGATTTTGTTGTTGTTGAGGGCGCCGGCGGTCTGCTGGTGCCGATCTCGGAGGCGCTATCAGGCGCGGCGGGAGAGTTCTATTTCATGCGGGACCTGGCCCGGGATTTCGGGTTGCCGCTTGTCATTGTGGGTCGTGCCGGACTCGGTACCATCAATCACACCCTGCTGAGTGTTCATGAAGCGGAGTCGGCGGGAATACGGGTGGCAGGCGTTGTCCTCAACCAGTCGGAACCGATCTCCGACACTGCATCGGAGACGAATGCAACAGTGCTGCGAAAGATTCTTGCGGGGCCTGTTTTCGGCGTGTTCCGGTATCTGACCGAAAAAACGGCGTCAAGCATGGATGCAGCATCAAAAGAGATCGACCTGGGCAGACTCGTGCGGATTGCTCAGAGTTTGTGAGGATTGTTTTTCTCGTCCATCTTGATGATGATGGGCGGGAACTTTCTGGTCTCGGCGTCTTTCAGATAGCAGTAGGCAAAAATGATTATTCTATCGCCGACCGCGCCTTTGCGGGCGGTCGGGCCGTTCAGGCAGAATTCTCCTGAGCCGGGCTTTCCCGGAATGGCATAGGTTTCAAAACGCTCGCCATTGTTCAGATTGCTGATCTGCACCTGCTCGAACGGCAGAATGTCGGCCATGTCCATAATGTCTTTATCGATAGTAATGCTGCCTTCATACAGCAGGTTTGACTCTGTGACAACAGCCATATGAATTTTGGAACGAAGAAAACATCTCAACATCGGATACGTCCTTTCATCAATAACAGTGTGTGCGGGGCGAACGGCCCCGGGGGCTACTCGATAATCTTCGGCACCCGGTAAAAGAGTTCGGTGGCGTCTGGTGCATTCTGAAGCGCTGCCTCACGCGGCAGCGACTCACGGACAACATCTTCCCGCACGACATTCTGCAACGGGATGACATGAGATGTCGGCTCGACAGCAGAGGTGTCGAGAGCGTTCAGTTGCTCCACATAGTCCAGTATCGAATTGAGCTGCGTGCCGAAGGCTTCTGCTTCACCGTCGCGCAGCGCAAGGCGCGACAGACGGGCTATTTTCTGCACATCATCCTGTGTAATCATTTCTAGATCTTCTCAAGGTTTGCAAGCCTGGCCGCAAGGCGCTTCAAACCGACTTCCGGAAAGTTGACGGTGACCTTCGTGTCTTCGCCTTCCCCGCAGCAGTCCCTGACGACACCGACGCCCCATGACGGATGTTTTACGCGACAGCCTACGATATACAATGCTTTCGGCGCCTTCGGCACCGCTCTGGCAGGCGTGGCTGTCTGGTGTATCCGTTCGCAGGTACGCTCCACCCAGTCACAATGCTCGCGGGGGATATCTTTCAGGAAGCGCGACGGCTCCTGTTCCTGAATCTTGGAATAGAGACGCCTCCGGCGAACACTCGAAAGGAAGAGCTGATCTTTTGCGCGGGTCATTCCCACATAGAAAAGGCGCCGCTCTTCCTGCACTTCGCGCGGGGAGTCCATAGCCTTGAAATAGGGAAGAATGCCTTCCTCAAGCCCCACAACGAACACAGCCGGAAATTCGAGGCCTTTGGCGCTGTGAAGCGTCAGCAGCGACACCGCTTTTGATTCCTGGAGGTTGTCGGTTGCCGATGCCAGCGCTGCCCGATCGAGAAACTCGCGAACCGGAACCCCCTCGGCAGCAGCGACAAGTTCGAGGACGTTCTGAATGCGCTCTTCCTCGAGCGCGTTCACATAGCCTGTCTTTTCAACGATATCTTTCAGCATATCTGCTGCAGTCTTGAACTGCTGATGCGAAAGTTTTTCGATGATGCGCACAAATTCAGCGATCTTGTCCTTGAATGAAGCGGCGAGGCTTTGAGCCTTCAGCATGCTCTTCATTGCCCGGAACATGCTCAGACCCTGCTTCTTCGCCTCCTGTTCAATCTTGCCGATGGTGGAAGCGCCGATGCCGCGCGGCGGGCTGTTGATAATGCGCCGCAGGCTCACATTGTCTTCAAGATTTGAAATCAGGCGCATGTAGGTAATGACGTCCTTGATTTCCCTGCGCTGATAGAAGCTGATGCCGCTGATTACCTGGTACGGGATGCGCTCTTCACGCAGGTCGTCTTCAATTGCACGGGCCTGAAGGTTGATGCGGTACAGGACAGCGATATCACTGTATTCGAACTTGCCTTTGAGGTAGAGATCCTTGATCGTCCGGGCGACGTGCTTTGCCTCTTCCTCTTCATTCTGCAACGTGCTGTAAGCGACCATCTCGCCTTTTGCGCGATCAGTCCAGAGCTGCTTGGTTTTGCGGTTTTCATTCTGCGCGATGACCGAACCGGAGACGTCAAGAATCTTTTGCGTGGAGCGATAGTTCTGCTCGAGCTTGACGACCTTTGTCTTGGGAAAATCTTTCTCAAAGTTCAGTATATTGCCGACATCAGCACCGCGGAAGTAATAAATGCTCTGGTCGTCATCACCGACAACCGATATCCTGTGGTGCTGAGAGGCAAGCAATTGCATGAGACGATACTGAGCGCGATTGGTATCCTGGAATTCATCCACGAGCAGATGCTCGAATAATCCGGTGTACTTTCTGAGAACCTTCGGATGCTCCTCAAAAAGCTTGACCGCAAGCATGATGAGGTCATCGAAATCCAAGGCATTGCAGCGTTTCAGTTCATGCTGATACTTCAGATATGCCCTGCCGAGTTTTTCATCAAAGCTGAAACCATCGCCTTTGGCGAGGAACTCTTCCGGCGTAATGAGATGCGATTTCAGGATGCTGATGCGGGAGACCACTCCCTTGTAAAGTGCTTCATAAATGTTGAACTCACGGAGAATATGCCGTATCATACTGCTCTGATCGTCATCGTCGTATACCGTGAAATCAGGTTTGTAGGCAAGTGCGACTATCTCGCGCCGCAGAATGCGGTTGCACTGTGAATGGAACGTTCCGATCCAGAGATTCTTCACATCGTTGTCAAGCAGCTGGCTGACACGGTGCTTCATCTCATTGGCAGCCTTGTTGGTAAAGGTAACGGTGAAAATGCTGCCCGGCGAAAGTTTCTTCTTTTTGGTGAGGTATGCGAACTTGCGGGTAATTACCCGGGTTTTGCCGCTGCCGGCCCCTGCAAGGACCAGGAGCGGACCGTCACAATGCAGTATGGCTTCCCGTTGCTGGGTGTTCAGATCGTCTAACAGAAAATCTTTTGCCATGACGTTACTCCTTAGTATAGCATAATTGCGCGCCATCCCTGGCGGGTGCGGCCGGACGCTTCAGGCTATTCAACCGTGACGCTCTTTGCCAGATTCCGCGGCTGATCCACGTCGCACCCGCGCAGGACTGCCAGATGATACGCCAGCAACTGCAGAGGTACGGTCAGCAGAACGGTATTCAGAAACTCGTTACTCACCTCAATCGAAAATACGTTCTGCGCGAGCTTCCCGACATGCGCATTGTGCCTTGTCGTCAGGGCAATAATTCTGCCGCCGCGGCTTTTCACTTCTTCCATGTTGGACAACACTTTCTCAAGAAGCCTGTCCTCGGGCGCCAACACGACAACCGGCAGATCCTCATCGATGAGAGCAATCGGACCGTGCTTCATTTCGCCCGCCGGATAGCCCTCTGCATGAATGTATGAAATCTCCTTCAGTTTCAACGCTCCTTCAAGTGCGATGGGGAAGTGGATTCCCCGCGCCAGATACAGAAAGTCCCGAGCCTTTGCATGGTCTTTTGCAATAACTTCGATTTCCGCATCTCGTGCAACGATATTTTCGACTTTTGTCGGCAACTGCAGCAAATCATTGATGAGTTTTTCCGCAACATCGGCTGAAAGCACACCCTTTTTGCGCCCAAGAGCAATTGCCAGAAGGTAGAGTGCCACAATCTGCGTTGTAAAGGCTTTGGTCGAGGCGACGCCTATCTCGGGACCGGAATGGGTGTAAAACGTGCAATCAGCCTCGCGGGAAGCAGTGCTGCCGATGACATTGCAGATGGTCAGGGTTTTTGCCCCAAGACGCTTCGCTTCCCGCAGTGCAGCCAGCGTGTCCGCAGTTTCGCCCGACTGAGTTATCGCTATGAAGAGCGTTTGGCCGCTTATTATGGGGTTGCGATAGCGGAACTCCGATGCGATATCAACTTCGACCGGAATCCGCGCAAGTTCTTCGATCAGGTACTTGCCGACGAGGCTCGAATGCCATGATGTTCCGCAGGCGACCAGGGTGATTTTTTTCACTGCCGCCAGGGTATCGGCAGTCAGGCCGAACTCCTCAAGGACAACGTCGCCGCGTTCGGGAAGAACACGTCCGCGAATCGTATCAGCGATTGCGCGCGGCTGTTCATAGATCTCCTTGAGCATAAAGTGGCGATAGCCCCCTTTTTCGGCCATCGACGGACTCCATGAGATGGTGACGATTTTTTTGGTGATGGGGGTGCCTTCAAAATCCGTAACAATAACGCCGTTCCGGTGCATAATCGCCATTTCGCCGTTCTCCAGAAAAATAACCTGTCGGGAATGGCCGAGAAATGCAGGGACGTCTGAGGCGAGAAAATACTCACCTTCTCCGAGTCCGATAACGAGGGGGCTTTCCTTGCGGACTGCTACAATCTTGCCCGGCTCCTTTTCATTGATGACTGCGCATGCATAAGCCCCTTTTACCCCGCGAAGAGCGGTTCGAACTGCATCCTCAAGCGGGACATCCTTGGCGTATCTATGCACGAGATGAGCCAGAACCTCCGTGTCGGTTTCAGAGGTAAAGACATAGCCTTCCTGCTCCAGCTGCGCTTTCAGTTCGACATAATTTTCAATAATGCCGTTGTGAACAAGCACGATGCCCCCGGAGCGATGAGGATGAGCGTTCTCATCGGACGGTTTCCCATGGGTCGCCCATCTGGTGTGGCCGATTGCGGTGCCGCTGGCAATGGCCATGGAGCTTACAATCTGATCGAGCTGGTTAATCTTGCCTTTGCAACGCTTGACCTCGATGCCATGGTCAGAGAAATATGCGATGCCTGCCGAGTCGTAGCCGCGATACTCAAGCCGCCTGAGGCCGTCCATGACGACGGGGATGGCGTTTTTGTTGCCGATATAGCCGATTATTCCGCACATAGTCGTTTGTTCACGATCAGGCCGACGGCCTATCGTCCGTGAGAGTCTCCTTTCGGGGCAGTTTCTTTTGCCGGTCTTCTCTTTTTCCGCTCAACCCATCCTTCAAGATTGACCTGCCGTGTGCGGCTGAGTCCGAGGGCAAGCGGAGGTACATTCTTTGTTATGGTGGAGCCGGCTCCGACATAGGCGTCTTTTCCCACCGTGACCGGAGCAACCAGCTGGGAATCGCTGCCGATGAAGACGCCATCCTCGATAGTCGTTTTAAACTTGCTGAAACCGTCATAGTTGCAGGTGATGGTACCTGCTCCGATGTTCACTCCTGAGCCGACCTCCGCGTCGCCGATATAACTGAGGTGAGACGCTTTGGTTCCGCTGCCGATGGTGGACTTCTTGATTTCGACAAAATTGCCGATTTTTGCGTTCGGCCCTATTGTCGAACCCGGTCTGATATGCGCGAACGGGCCGACCGACGCATGCTCCCGAACAACAGAGGCTTCAAGCACGGAGGAGTCCTTTATCGTCACGTTATCCCCGATTTCGCAGTCGATGATGCGCGAATTTGGAAAGATCGTGCAGTTTGCTCCGATTGATGTTGTCCCTTCGATATGAACATTTGGATACAGCACGGTATCGGCTTTTATGTGCGCTGCCGGATCAATGAAGGTCGAGTCGCGATCGAGAATGGTGACCCCGTTGAGCATCCAGCGATTTGCGACGGCGCGGCGCAGTATCAGTCCGGCCTCGTGCAAATCTTCCCGGCTGTTGATGCCGGAGTATTCATCGGGTCCGCCCAGGATGTGTCCGCCGACACGCAGGCCTTTCCGGACAGCAATGCCGATGATGTCGGTCAGATAATACTCACCCTTTGCAGGATTGATTTTTATGGTCTTCAGCAGGCCGAGCACCGATGACTGCATCGCATAGACCCCGCTGTTCACTTCGCGTATCTCTTTTTGTTCATCGGTTGCATCCCGATGCTCAATAATTCCGACCATTTTGCCGTGTTCCCGCAAAATGAGACCGTATTCATGCGGCTGATCAACAAGAAACGAAATTAATGAAATGGCTTCTTTGCGGGCTGCATGGATGCGGACGAAGCGTTTCAGCGCATCAGCATTCAGCAGCGGGGTGTCAGCATTGACAATCAGCAGGGTTCCCTGAAACCCGGCGAGGCTGCGCGCAGCCGCCTTGACGGCATCTCCGGTGCCTTTCATCTCTTTTTGAACAGCGAAATCGATGTTTTTTCCCGAAAGAGCCTCACGAACAGGCGCGCCGTGAGGATTGACGACAACGACGGTCTTTTCCGGGGTTAAGGGCGCAACGGCGTCAAGGACATGCGAGATGATCGGTTTGCCGAGAAGAGGGTGAAGGACTTTCGGCAGAGCCGACTTCATGCGCGTGCCAAGACCTGCAGCAAGTACAATAACAGCAAGTTTCACGTCAGGTACTCCTTTTCTTCTGAAGGTGAGCGTTTCCAGACATATCAGTTCCCCCCCCCTGGGCGCTCGGTCTGTATTGCTGAACACGTTCTGCCGGCGTAAGGTGCCGGGGATGAATCTACTCCTGATCCGGAAGGTCAAAGTTTGAATATACGTTTTGTACGTCGTCGTTATCTTCCAGTGCATCCAGAAGACGCAGCATCTGGTCGGCAGCAGATCCTTCCAGCGCCACATATGACTTCGGAAGCATGGTGACTTCCGCCGCGGCAATCGAGAACCTGTTTTTTTCAATTGCTTTCCTGACCGTATCGAGATGCTCCGGCGCAGTAATGATTTCGAAGCCCGTCTCTTTCGGATCGTTCTTCATATCTTCAGCTCCGGCATCAAGCGCAATGGTCATGAGCGTGTCTTCGTCGGCTGAGGATCGTTCGATCAGGATATAGCCTTTTTTTTCGAACATCCAGCCGACACAGCCGGATTCGCCGAGGTTGCCGCCATTTTTTGACAGAATGAAGCGAATTTCAGATACCGTACGAACCTTATTGTCGGTAAGTGTTTCAATGAGAACAGCTGCTCCCCCGGGGCCGTACCCTTCATACATGATTTCTTCATACATCGTTCCGGGGAGTTCCCCGGTACCCTTCATGACCGCTCGCTTGATATTCTCAGCAGGCATATTCACTTCCTTTGCTTTTTCCATTGCGGTTCTCAGGCGCGGGTTGCCGTCGGCATCCCCGCCGCCCAATCTGGCCGCTATGGTAAGTTCCTTGACGATTTTTGTGAATAATTTGCCGCGTTTTGCGTCGGTATGAGCTTTTTTATGTTTGATTTGAGCCCACTTTGAATGCCCAGCCATCCGGAATCCCCCGCGAGAAAGTGAAATCTTTATCTTTGTTCACACAATAGTGCGTTTTGTTGATGCCCCGCCTGTCAGCATTTGGATGGTTCTCTTAAAAACCATGCTATTTTAACCGGATTGCGCTATATCTGTCAAATAGTTAGGCGCTTTGAACCGCCATGAACAATGGATAGAAGGCGGGATTTTTCGGCCGATTGTCTGAAATGAAGAAAGCATCTGAACTGTGATGTCTGAGTCAGATACCTGCTTTGCTGAGAGCATTGCCGCACGCGCATGGGCGCTCGGGATGAATGGCCGGCAGAATTGCACGGAGCAGAAGCCGGAGCCTCTCGGAAGCATCGTTCATCGCTACTATTACCTCTGTTGCGGTGAGGTTTTCATTTTTTAGTCCCGCGGCTGAATTTGTAACAATGCAAATGCCGGCGTAGCACATTTCAGCTTCACGGACCAGAGCGGCTTCCGGCATGGCAGTCATGCCGACGACGTGAGCGCCGATAGCTTTGTAAAACCGGATCTCTGCAGCCGACTCCAGCCTCGGGCCATTCGTACAGATATATGTCCCCCCGTCAACCGCCGGCTCCCCCAAAGCAGCTGCCTGGGCCAGGACCGCCGTTCTCATCTGCATGCAATAGGGCTGAGAAAAATCGATGTGAACAACTCTCCCCTCGTCAAAAAAAGTTCCCTGCCGGGCTCCGTGCGTCATATCAATAATCTGATTCGGGATGACAATCGTCCCGGGAGCCCAGTCTTCGTTCATGCCGCCCACCGCACCGATCGACAGTATTCGTGTAACGCCAAGCCGGCGGAAGGCGGAAATGTTTGCGCGGTAGTTGATTTTATGCGGTGGAATCGTATGTTTTTTCCCGTGGCGCGGAAGAAAAAAGATTTCATGGCCATCCAGTTCGCATCGCGTCACGGGAGCAGACGGCACTCCATAGGGAGTATCAGCGGAAATTTCTTCACAAACATTCAGACCGTCCATCTGATAGACTCCGCTGCCGCCGATAAGTCCGATTTTCATGTGGCTATTTTAGGAGATGCAGGCCGCTTTCTGCAACAAGCGCCGGAGCTCACTTATGGTATTATGAAACCATGCGATGGGAGGACAGATGATCGACAACGACCTTTTGGCCCGGGTGCTCTGCACAGCACTTTCCTCTGGCGGTGAGTATGCTGATGTTTTCGTCGAGAGCCGCTTCAGCACGGCAATAGTGCTTGAGGACGACAAGATTGAGCGGGTTCTTTCCGGCACCGACTCCGGCATCGGGGTGCGCCTTATCGTCGGGAACACGACTGCTTTTGCTTTCAGCAATGATTTTTCGCGTGAAGCGCTGCTGAATCTTGCCGAAACATTACGGACCGCGGCGCACGAGATGAACGGCGTCATTCGCGATATATCCCTGAATCTGAAAAAGCTGACGCCGGCATGGTCTTCGCCGATCCTAAGGCATCCTGACACGGTCGGCCTCGCCGAGAAAGTTGCACTGGTTCAGCGCGGAAACGCTGTGGCGCGTCAGTATGACCCGGCAGTGAAGCAGGTGACGGTTGCATATCGCGATGCGGTTCAGTCGGTGAAGGTGGTGACATCTGACGGCTCTATTGCCGAAGATGAGCGCGTCTATACAACCGCTCTGGTGCAGGTTGTTGCGATGGACGGAGCTACGATTCAGACCGGCTACGAACCGGTGGGCGGGCTCATCGGGTATGAACTTTTCGATGATTCCCGGATTGAGCAAGCGGGCAGGAAGTCGGCGCGGCGTGCGGTCAGTATGCTGAAGGCCCGGCGGGCGCCGGGCGGGCGCATGCCGGTTATCATCTCAGCGGAGGCCGGAGGCACGATGATTCATGAAGCAATCGGCCACGGTCTGGAAGCGGATCTTGCTCAGCAGGGGCTGTCCGTCTATTCAGGCAAGCTTGGCCAGCAGGTTGCTTCTTCAGTTGTCAGCGTCGTTGATGATGCAACACTTCCGACCAGACGCGGCTCCTTTGCGTTTGATGATGAAGGAACTCCGGCCGGTTGCACCGTGCTGGTCGAAAACGGCATTCTGTGTCGTTATATGTATGATCGTTATACTGCATCTGTCAACGGCACGGTATCGACCGGTAACGGCAGGAGGGAGTCGTATGAGCACAAGCCGATTCCGCGTATGACCAATACCTTTATTGCTCCGGGAGAGAGTGACCCTCAGGAAATTATACGCTCAGTGCCGAAGGGTCTGTTGGTAACGAAAATGGGCGGAGGCCAGGTGAATACGATAACAGGTGACTTTGTCTTTGAAGTACAGGAGGGTTTTTTGCTAGAAAATGGAATGATCGGTGAACTGGTGAGAGGGGCAACCCTTGTCGGCAATGGTCCGGAGGTGCTGAAATCGATTGACATGGTCGGCTCCGACCTCGGGTTCTCGATTGGAACCTGCGGGAAGGATGCACAGGGTGTTCCCGTTTCTGACGCAATGCCGACGTTGCGCATTCCTGAGATAGTGGTCGGCGGCGAGATAGCTGGCTGATCCTGGTGTGGTTATTTTGCAACACTTTAAGAAGCAGAGTGAAGCAAAGTTGTTGTTTTTCCAGTGAATATCTACTGGCATTCCTTTTGCTTGATATAAAGCTCCACCTATGAGGCTGCAACGCACAATAAGAAATGAAGTGACCTTCTCCGGTGTCGGTGTTCACAGCGGACGTCGCACCACGGTGCGTCTGTTTCCTGCCGCTCCCGACAGCGGGGTTGTTTTTCACAGGGTTGACAAAAATATGATGATACGAGCCCATGTAAGTGCCGTTACGGAAACAGCGTTCTGCACTACGCTCGGGAATGAACATCTCCGCATCCGGACGGTCGAGCATCTGCTTGCGGCTGCAGCAGGGCTCGGGGTGGATAACCTGACCATCGAACTTGACGGCCCCGAGGTGCCCATTCTGGACGGGAGTGCACTCAATGTTGTCTCTGCGCTGCTTGATGCCGGCATTGCTCGCCAGGGCAAGGTGATGCCGCATTTGCGTATCCTGCAACCGGTGACCTACGAGGATGCGCATGCTCGCGTTGTTGCGTTGCCCTATGAAGGACGGCGCATGACGTACCGCATTGATTTCAACAACAGCTCACTGGGGCGCCAGGAATTGCGTCTGGAACTGAGTGAGCGGTCTTTTATGGAGGAAATTGCTCCGGCGCGAACCTTCGGCTTTCTTAAAGACGTGGAATCGTTAAAGGCCAATGGCCTGGCGCAGGGAGGCTCGCTGGCCAATGCAATTGTTATCGGCGATGAGGGAATCCTGAATCCTACGGGGCTGCGGTATCGTGATGAGTTTGTGAGGCACAAGATGCTTGATGCAGTGGGCGATCTTTCACTTGCCGGAATGCCGATCCTCGGACACATTATTCTCGAAAAAGCAGGTCATCGGGCAAATGCCAATTTCCTGCAACTGCTTCTCAACTCTCCGGAATCATATACTGTCGCAGCTGAAGTTGACCCGGCTCCTGTCCACGCTTTCCTCTGAATTGCAAAAAAAGCGGGAATACCCAAATCTATCCGATTGCAGAAGCTTTGTCCAAGAGTTCAACCCCTATTGGCAAAGCCTTTTGGGTATTCCCGAAAAAACACGTTTTCCCGGAACTTATTTCTTTTTCGCTGCTGCCTTTTTTGCCGGAGCCTTCGCTGCTGCCTTTTTTGCCGGAGCCTTTTTTGTTGCTGCCATCTTTGGTCACCCCCTTTCGTCCTCCCAAAAAGCAGCGCCTTTTGAGAGCGAGATACTCCTGAAATCTATACCTTATGCCCTTCCGAGCAGAGGTATCCGCTTATTGGCCAGCATTCGCTTGAATGGTGCATCCTGGCGCTTTCTGGCCCGATAGTCTACTTCATCAAGCACTGTGCAGTTGATCGTCTTCTGGAACTTTCGTTCTATGTCCTTAAGCCCTATCAGCAGTGCCGGCGTAGATGGGCCGACAACGACCATATCGACCATTGTCACTTCTTCCTCTCCCTCAGCGTAAGGACCGTAAATATAGGCAATCTTGACGTCATTTGCGCGGAGAAGGCTTTTCAGGGCGCCGGGGAGGCCGAGAGACTTTGCGATGAGCTCCTTGAGTTCAGAGAAAAGTGAGGATGTTTTGTCAGCCTGAAAGTACTTTAGATTGGCGACCCTTTCGCTGAAGACGATACCCATCTCCTCCAGCTTGTCAAGCTCCCGCTTTACCCCGGAGGGATTTTTTCGGACAATTTTTGCTATCTCCCGGACGTAGAATTTTTCGTCCGGACTGTTGAGCAGCAAAGAGAGAACGTCTGCTCGAATGGATGATGAAAACAGGCTTCTCAGCATTGATATCTCCAATCTGAAAATACTGTACACGATTGAATACAATATGTCAACAATAAAATTGCTTTTTTGAACAATTGGTTCTATTTTGTGAACATTCATAATCCATAAACGATTGTATCATTTTTGTATTCAGTCTCCGAAAAGCCTGTTCAGAATGCTTTCATGGGCGGAATGCGAGAAAAAATTCCGATAGGAGATTGTCGATAGAGCAACAAGAGGAGTAAAAAAAGGAACAGTTGGTGCAAAAAAGTATTGTTGACGGGATTGACGGATGATGATTCCGGATCCTGAACGGCCTGCCTTCATCCGGTATGAACAGGATTAGCGGATCAGGGCAAGGATGGTCGCAGCGGGGATGATTCCTTCACGGACAATGACCGGGTCGGCAGCGGTAAGGTCCACTATGGTTGAAGGAAGCGAAGACGGGCTTTCGCCGCCATCAATGACAAGATCCACGGCATCTCCGAAGTAGCCGATAACCATTTGCGCCGAAGCCGCAGCCGGCAATCCTGAGACATTGGCGCTCGTTGATGTTATAGGGAATCCTGCCGCACATGCGAGGGCCAGCGCAAATGAGGGGCCCGGGATGCGAACCGCTATTTTCTTTTCATAGACAATGCCTTCAGTCAGTCCAGGGAGAGCCGGTACAATAAGTGTTAACGGTCCGGGCCAGAAGCGCTCCATGAGTATGTCAGCTCGCTGGTCCTTCATATCCGTTAGCAGGCCGAGATGCGTCCGGCTGCCGATAATAACCGGCAGGGTTTTATCCGCAGGACGGTGTTTTATGGCATAAATCCGCCTGATGGCATCACCGTCGTCATGCCTGGCACCCAATCCGTAAAACGTTTCCGTAGGATAAGCGATGATGCGGCCCGTGTTCAGATACTCAATTGTCGCCGAAAGAGCGTTCGTGTCAGATGAAGCCATGGTCATCATTGTTTGATTATATCAGAGAGGCCGATGAATGCTTTTTGTTTGCTTCTGGGCATCGCATGGCTGGCGGCAGTATAATAGCCCGATGGACATTTCGCTTCTCCTGATGAAGCTTGGAATATCAATTCTGGTTGTTCTCGTCCTCTCCGTGGTAGCGGAGCGCGTCAGTCCGCAGGCCGCCGGTATTATTTCCGGCTATCCTGCGGGGATAGCAATCAATCTCTTTTTTTTCGGCTATGAAATCGGTCCGGCGTTTGCTGCTGAGAGCGCACTCTATACGGCCACCGGGCTGCTCGCTACACTTTCGTTTGTCTATTTTTATTATCTTGCTTCCTCGCGCATAACCCGATGCAGTGTTCTGTTTGCTTCACTGGTGTCGATTCTCGGATATCTGGCGGTTGTGTGGTGTGTTCATAAGGTTCCGGTCAACTGGGCAACAGCGTTGTTCATTCCGATTTTCTCGCTCTTTCTCTTCCTTTATCTCTTCCGCCGTATTAAAAACAGCGTTATCGTGGACAAGGCTCAACTTAGCGGACGGGTTTTTTTGCTTCGGGCTTTTGCCTCAGCCGGCATCATTACTATAGTGACATCACTTGCTCATGTTGTCGGCCCAGCATATGCAGGTCTTTTTGCCGCATTTCCTTCTACCATGTTCCCGCTGATGCTCATCATTCACCTAACGTATGATGTACGGCATGTCCATACCATCATCAAAAACTTTCCGCTCGGTCTTGGCAGCCTTATTGTTTATGCACTGCTTGTTGCGCTGACCTATGGCTCACTCGGCATTTTCTGGGGAACCATCATTTCTTTTGCTGCAGCTACGGCATATCTGCTGGCGTATGCCTTTCTCCTCCGGCGAAAAGGAAGCGAGCCCCGATTCTGCATCTGTCGATGAGCAGTTCAGTTTTCGGCGCGCTGTCGCATTTTATGAATAAACCGGGTGAACGCATTCTTCGCTGCTTCATAGAAGGACAGCATGTTTTAATGATGACTTGATACAGGCCGAAGGTGCCGCAGTCTGCAACAAAAAAAGCCTCAAGGAGAATCCTTAGAGGCTTCTGATTTCGCTCTGGCGGGGCGGACGGGGCTCGAACCCGCGACCTCCGGCGTGACAGGCCGGCGTTCTAACCAGCTGAACTACCGCCCCAAAGCGACATGATGGGTGCTGTGAGAGCTGCATGCTTCAAAAGTGGTAGGCGGTACAGGGATCGAACCTGTGACATCAGCCTTGTAAGGGCTGCGCTCTCCCAGCTGAGCTAACCGCCCGCGAAGCGAAGTTTATTAAACAATAGTTCAGCAGCTTTTGTCAAATAGCGCTGATT
>DATIKF010000097.1:0-28163 GCA_035477855.1 Dissulfurispiraceae bacterium | reverse complement strand
AAGTCCCTCTGCGGCTCAGCAGGGTCAATTTCGGGGGATGTTCTGACATGGATTGACCCGAGTTTTTCGATTCTTGAGCCTCTGAGAGAGTCGTTTTTGGCAGTGCATTTTGCATCAAGAGTTTTTCAGCAGCCTGCTAAGCTTCTGGTGAGGATATTGAAATGTTAAAAGAGCTTTATGTGTCGGAGTAGTATTAACCGGACACTACTGATCGGCCATCATTTTTTTGGTTTCCCGGCTGCAGCTATCTCCGGCGTGCTGCCCTTATTAATGATGGAAGCGCAAATCCGACGCAGCTGTCCCGTATGGGCCAATACGACCGCTCAAGCTGTTCCGCATGGGACAATTCTTGGCATCATCATTTCTCAGCATACTCTGTTAAGCCTCTGTTTCATAACGATTTCTGGAAATTATCATATAAAGGCATGGGTATTGCTTATTACTATCAAAGCAATGTGCGGCATAAACTGTCCGCACATGCTGCATTCAGGTATCAGAAGTTTTCAGGCTTGTGCCTGGAACTTTTGAAAATACAAAAATGGAGGGAGAAATGATGAAGAAAAGTTTTGTGGTTTTGTTGTTTTTGGCTGTGCTGGCTATTCCGTTTACCTCATTTGCCGCGGAATTGAAATTCGGACTCCTGCCCCGTCTTGCAGAAAAAGAGATGCTGGAAGGGTTTGCGCCTCTGGCAAAGTATCTTGAAAAGGAATTGGGGATGAAGGTTACCCTTGTTATCCCGAAGGATTTTGATACGTGGACAAAGGAAGCAAAGGCAGGCAAGTATGACATTGCCTACACTAATCCGTATTTATATGTTGTTGTAAAAAAGGATGTGAAGGCAGCTGAGCCTCTGGTTATCGCATCCGAGCCGGAAACAGGAAAACAGCTGTTCGGAACCGTCATTGTCAAAAAAGACAGCCCGATTAAGAGTATCTCTGACCTGAAGGGAAAGACGGTAGCAGCAACCGATCCCGGTTCAGCGGGCGCCTATCTTGTGCAGATGCTCATGATTCAGAAGGCAGGGTTGAAAAAAGACGACATCAAGCTGATATTCGAGAAAAAGCGTGACCCGGTTGCCGACGCTGTATTGGCAGGCAAGGCTGATGCCGGATTCGTGAGAGATGATGATGTTGAGAAGCTGAAAGCTGGCGCTGATAAATTCAGAAAGCTCGGCAAGAGCGATGCTATCCCGAACTGGACAATAATGACCGCAAAGAAAATGGATCCCGCGACAGTCTCAAAGCTTAAGGCAACGTTGCTGAAGCTCAAACCGGGAGATCTGCAGTCCATCAAGATTTTAGCGCCTGCGCGGATAGACGGCTTTGTCCCCACTACCGACAAGGAATTTAATGTCATGATTGAGGCCGGCAAGGCAGCAGGGGCATATTAATAATTTCTCGCTCATTCTCGAGATAAAAAAACATATTTTATGGCTGGTGTATTCCAGCCATAAAAATGTTATGGAGGGATTTTTATGAAGCGATACTGGTTGTCATTGGTTATAGCATTAAGTGCAACGGTTTTTATGCTGTATCAGGATGGGGCATTTGCTGCGAAGCCCAAAGAGGTTAATGCTCAGAACGTTACTGCAGAATCAAAACCCGGTGAAAGCAAGGATGGAGAATCCACTGACGGCATTACTGCCCAGCTCGACAAAACCTCCCTGAACAACGGCGGTAAAATTATCATTACGGGGAAAGCCCCTGCCGGCAAGCCGGTCTATATTGAGGTGTGGGCCGATCAGAAGGTTCGTGCATCGCGGTTTGATGCAGATGTAGACCCGGAAACAGGGAAAAGACCCTACATCTTCTACCTGACGGAGGAGATGCCGGCTTACTATAAGCTTTCTGTGCCAAAGGATTTTAAGGAAGTGCTCGAAGCGGAGAAAAAAGAGGGCAGAAAATGGAGTGTTTCAAAGGTGCTGCGCAATACCGGCGCGGCAGCAGTCTATTCTGCTCCTGCTAAAGGCCCGATTGACAGATACCAGACTTCTCTAGTCGCCAGTGTCATAGGCTCACGGGGCGAGACGCTCCCTAAAATGGATGCAGGCGAGAATAAAAGAAGGTCAATGCAACTATTGAAGGCACGGTTCAGGGACCTGCCAAAGGTGTTCAGCGCGGATGTTGATATCAGCCCCGACGGAAGCTTTAAAGCTGAGATAAATATACGGGAAGGGCTTGCTCCCGGGCAATATAATGTAATAGCGGCGGCAGATAAGGATATTAAGACCAAGCCTCTCACATTTACAAACAATATCAGCTTCCCAACCATGTATTTGAGCAACGCAGGAACAAGTCTGAATATCTTCTGGCCGGCACTGCTTACCATGGCAGTCACGACGTTCGGTGTTTTGATGGGCGCAGGCGGCGGCTTTATTCTGAACCCGCTTCTTCTCTCCATCTGGCCGCTTCCGCACACCGTAGTTGCGGGTACGGTCATGCCGACCGTTCTCTTTTCGCAGGGCAGCGGTATCTACAACTATTCGAGGATCAAGTTTATCAGCTGGAAGCTCGGAGCGACCATCGGACTTGCGATGGTTGCGGGTGGCTTTATCGGGCCGAAGCTGACGGAGCTTGTTTCGCTTGACCAGTACAAATTCGTCTTCGGCTGGATCCTGATCATTCTTGCTGTTCTGATGGCCTGGCAGACGACGCCCGGCTACCTTGCGAAGAACAAGAAAGAGCAGGCGATCCTGAAGGAATTCCAGAAGCGCGCCAAAGAGGCCGCTGAAGCGAAGAAAGCGTAAGGAGGATACTGAAATGACAGTCACGTTCTGGGGACAGGAATTCAAGGTCAATATATTTATCGGATGCATCGGCGGATTTCTCATCGCCATCGTTTCGTCGATGTTCGGGTTTGGCGGAGGTCCGTTCATGACGCCGCTTCTGGCGGTCGGGCTTGGTTTGCCGATGTATCTCGTTGTCGGCAGTTCGCTGCTCGCCATCTTTTTCAATACGGTTATGGCAAGTATGCGCCATTACCAGTTCGGCAACTTTGACGGCACCTTTTTTCTGATTATGTTCATCCCTGCCATTCTGGCAGGCTTTATCGCGCCGCAGATCGCCAAGAGAATCAGCCCCCTCTGGGTCAAGCGGGTGGCGGTTGTCGGTCTTTTGATTCTCGCATCCCAGCTGCTCGGTCTGATTTAATTCCCGGCATTTGCCCAGAGTGTGGAGGCAGCCGAAATGCTGCTTCCACACTCACGCATTTTTTTTGTGATAAGCTTGTAAAACAGACGGGGCCGCATGCTGCCGGCAGCGGCGCCTCAGGAGGATAGATATGGCAGATACGGCATCAGTCTTCAGCTTATGCGGCATGTGCGCCGTTCGGTGCCCGATTCGGGTCGAGGTCGAAAACGACCGGGTGACCTGGATAGAGGGCAATCCCCACGTGCCGGGCATCGAGGGAGCTCTTTGCGCCAAAGGTTCAGCCGGGCTCGCATTTGAGTATGACAGTGAGCGTCCGCAGTTCCCGATGATTCGGGTGGGCGCGAGGGGTGCAGGGCAATGGAGAAGGGCATCATGGGACGAGGCTCTCGATTATATTGTCGGGAAGCTGAATGCAGTCAGGACAGAGCATGGCGCAAAAGCGATAGCTCTTGCAGACCGAAGCGGTCTGTTCACCGACCTCACCAAGAGCTTTGTGAAGGCAATCGGCTCGCCGAATTATTTTGACCATGACGACTCCTGTGCCAAAAATGTGAATATGGCGTCTCAGTCCTTGTTCGGTTATCCGCGTGCCGATCTGGGTTACGATTTTTCGAATACAAAACATCTTGTGCTCCTCGGCAGGAACATTTTTGAGTCGCTTCAGGTCAAGGAAGTCAATATGGTGCTTGACGGCATGGAGAAGGGCGCAAAGCTGACCTATGTCGATATTCGTGCAACAGTCACTGCTTCCAAGGCGGACACGTTTTTGACTATCCGTCCCGGAACTGACTATGCATTTCTGCTTGCATTGATCCATGTCATTCTGAAACATCGGTTATATGATGTGGGATTTGTATCACGGTACTGCACCGGCCTGACCGATCTTGAACAGTTTGTTCAGCCGTATACGCCGGAGTGGGCCGAGGCTGAGACCGGCATTCCGGCTTTCGAGATAACCAGTCTGGCGCACGAGGCAAGCGCGGCAAAACCGCATGTTATTTTCCACGGCGGCTGGATGCTCTCGCGGTATATCGATTCGTTCTACTGCAGTCGGGCGCTGTATATCCTGAACGCCCTGATGGGAAATATAGAGAGCACGGGCGGCCTGATTATCGCAAAGGGACCGAAGGACGCGGGAGCAAAAGGCCTGAATTCCCTCGGCAAGAACATGCCGGACGTTGCGGACAAAATTGTCGATGCAGCGATGCCGAACAAGCCTATCGGCACCGGTCATATGGTTAACCTTATCAAGGCAATCCGCACCGGTGAGCCGTATCCGATAAAAGCCTTTTTTGCTTACCGTTTTAACCCGATTGCAGCCTTCCCTGATCCTGAGGCGCAGAAGAAGGTTTTCGACAACCTCGATCTCCTGGTTGCCATAGATGTCAACTACAGCGATACCGCGTGGCATGCAGACGTCATCCTGCCGGAAGCGACCTATCTCGAACGCTCCAACATCCTGATTACGCAGAAGGGGCCAAAGCCCGGCTTCGGCATGCGCCGTCAGGCGATGAAGCCGCGCTACGACAGCAAGCCTGCATGGGAGATCTTCACGCTTCTTGCTCACCGCATGGGTGCCGGGGAATATTTCCCCTGGAAGAGCATTGATGATATCTGGGAGTATCAGCTTGAAGGAACCGGCGTAAAGATAGAAGACTTCGACGCAAAGGGCTCCGTGAGTCTTGCGAAGGACCCGATTCTGATGCCGCGGGATGATATCAAATTCCCGACCGCATCCGGGAAGATCGAACTCGTTTCTGAAAAAATGACCAAGGCCGGATTCCCGTCATTCGTTCCTTATGTGAGCCCGAAGAAACCCGCCGAGGGTTCATTCCGCCTCACCTTCGGCCGCACGGCGGTGCATGCACACGCGCAGTCGCAGAACAACATCTACCTCAACGAAATTATCGGAGAGAACACGATCTGGATCAATGCTGCGGAAGCTGCAAAGCTCGGCATCAAGGATGGCGACATGGTCGATGTGAGCAACGAAGATTACACCGGCAGCATCAGGGCGAAGGTGACTCCGTTCATTCATCCTGAAGCAGTTTTCATGCTGCATGGCTTCGGCAATGAGGTGCCGCTCAAAACGAGGTCGTTTAAAAAGGGATTGCGTGACAATCTTCTCCAGAAAGGCCTGCTCGAAACAGTTGACCCGGTCGGCGGCGGCGTAGCCTATATGGAAGCAATGGTCAGCGTGAAGAAGGCGCAGGGAGGAGGTAAGGCATGAGCAAGTATTACATCTACCAGGACCAGCAGCGCTGCATCGGGTGCTATGCCTGTGAAGTGCATTGCAAGACGAAGAATAATGTGCCGGTCGGTCCCCGCTACTGCCGTATCATCCAGGTCGGCCCGAAACTTGCAGCAAATATCCCGCGGATGCAGTTCATCTTTCTGCCGTGCTTTCATTGCGAGAAGCCGTGGTGTGTTTCAGCGTGTCCGACCGGCGCGATGCAGAAGCGCGCAAAAGACGGCATTGTTTCCGTTGACGCATCTCTGTGCGTTGGCTGCAAGTCTTGCATCACCGCCTGTCCGTGGGGAGTCCCGCAGTGGAATCAGGAAAGCGGCAAAGTGATTAAGTGCGACTACTGCAAGGACCGCGTGGATAAGGGATTAAAGCCGGCGTGCGTGACCAAATGCACGGCCCACGCGCTGAAATGGGTATCTCCCGAAGAGGCGTCCCGCCTGAAGCGTGAGCGGTACGCGAAGGAAATAGCTGAAAACCTTTCCAAATAGCTGCGGGATGAGACATCCGTGCTCAGCATACCTGAATAGTATTCGGTTGCAAAGAGGCGACAGGTGCGGGGAATGCCGACCCTGCCGCAATAGTTCAGGGGTTCCGTCGTAAACGGAACCCCTGCAGAAAACCTGGGCAGTATGCTTCGCCCCGGCCATCTCATCCCGGCGCATCAGGATTTACAGGGTTGCGAATGAAAAAAGAGGATTCAGGACTGGTTGAGGTCGAGGAGGGCGTCAGGGTAATCCCCGGCGCCAATACTGTCATCACCTCGGTTGACAAGATTGTCAACTGGGGACGCGCCTCGTCGCTCTGGCCCATGACCTTTGGACTCGCCTGCTGCGCCATCGAGATGATGGCGGCAGGCGCAGCACATCTTGACCTTGACCGCTTCGGCATCATCTTCCGTGCATCTCCCCGCCAGTCGGACTGCATGATTGTTGCAGGCACCGTAACGATGAAAATGGCGCCGGTTGTCCGCAAAGTATACGACCAGATGCCCGAGCCGCGCTATGTTATTGCCATGGGAAGCTGCGCATGCAGCGGCGGCATTTTCAAAACCTACAGCACTGTGCAGGGGGTCGATACCTTTCTGCCGGTCGACGTCTACATCCCCGGTTGCCCGCCGCGGCCTGAAGCGCTCATCGACGGGCTGCTGAAGCTGCAGAAACTCATCAGGAAAGAGGAGTTCACATGGAGCAGGTGGGCATAACCGGACCCGACACCCGCAAAGAGCTGACGCTCAACATGGGACCGCAGCATCCGGCAACGCATGGTGTTCTCCGGCTGACGCTCGATCTTGACGGTGAAATGGTGACGCGCTGTACGCCTCATGTCGGCTACCTTCATCGCGGAATCGAAAAGCTCGCGGAAAACCGGACTTATCAGGGCGTCATGCCGCTGACCGACCGGCTCGATTATGTGGCGAGTGTTGCGAACAACGTCGGCTATTGTCTTGCGGTTGAAAGGCTCTTCGGCATTGAAGCGCCTGACCGCGCACAGTATCTGCGCACCATCGTTTTTGAGATGTCGCGTATCAGCAGCCACCTGCTCTGGCTTGCAACGCATGCGCTCGATATCGGCGCCATGACCGTATTCCTCTACTGTTTCCGCGAGCGGGAATGGCTGCTCGATATCTTTGAGACGATCTGCGGAGCCCGGCTCACGGTGAGCTACCCGCGCATCGGCGGGGTGCTGCAGGACATGGAACCTGCAGTGCTCGAAAGCCTTGATGCCTTTACCCGCATGTTTCCCGAAAAGATTCTTGAATATGAAACGCTGATTGATAAAAACCGCATCTGGCTTCAGCGTACGCAGGGGGTCGGGGTTATTTCAGCAAAAAATGCCCTCAGATGGGGGCTCACCGGCCCTGCGCTTCGCGGCTCCGGCGTCTCGTATGATCTTCGCCGTGACGATCCCTATGATGCGTATGACCGTGTCCAGTTTGAGGTGCCGCTTGGGAAAAAGGGAGATGTTTACGATCGTTACCGCTGCCGCATGGAAGAGCTCCGCCAGTCAAACAGGATAATTCAACAGTGCATTGCCGCTTTGCCGGACGGCGACATCCTCGCTCCTGATGCGCCGGAACTGGACATGCCGCTCTCGGGCAAGAAGGAGCTTGTGCCGGAGATGTCGCTTGGGAATGCATCCATTGCGTTCGGCGACGTCGTTCCGGTTGCGCCGAAAGGAGAAATCTACTCTGCCGTGGAAGCTCCGAAAGGCGAGCTCGGGTTTTACCTCATGAGCGACGGCACCGGCAACCCATGCAGGATGCGTGTGCGATCCCCATCGTATGTTCATGCCGGAGCGCTGGCGAAAATGTGCGAGGGCGGATTTATCGCTGACGTCATTGCGGTGATCGGGTCGATAGATATCGTCATGGGAGAGTGCGACAGATGAGGCATCGGCTCCCTGATTTCCTGAAGAAGGTGCTGTTCGTCGAGATCCTGAAAGGGCTTGCGCTGACCTTCCGGACGATGCTGAAGACTCCTGTCACGCGGCAGTATCCGAAAGAGCGCCGCGATCCAAAACCGGGCTTCAGAGGACAGCATGCCTTTGTGCGGGATGCGGTGACGAATCGCGAGAAGTGCGTGGCATGTCAGAAGTGCGCGATTGTCTGTCCGTCGCGCTGCATAGCAATCCGTTATACCACTGACGAACAGGGTGTGCGCCATCTGACCAGATACGAAATCGACGCGCTCCGCTGCATCTTTTGCGGCTACTGCGAATCAGTTTGTCCGGTCTGCGCTATTGTGCTGACCGAGACGTACGAATATGCCTCATACAGCAGGGATGGCTTTTTGTACGACCGAGAGCGGCTGCTGCAGAACTGGGACGCTTTCGCCTCGCAGCTCAAGAGAGAGTCGTATTTCAACATGTTCTGGCGGCCGGCAGGGAGCGATGCGCGTCGGCTGTCGGTCGGAAAACGCGAGCAGCAGGCGATACCGATACGACGCCAGAAGTCAGAAGTGAAATCGACAGAAGCAGGGAAGCACGGCGCTGCAAGCGGCGCAGAGGGCCGGAAATAATGCCGGGAAGCTATATCCCCTCCGAGTATCTGCCGGTCTTTATCACACTGATAATCGCCACCTGTTTTGCGGTCGGAGCGCTGGTGCTCGGCGAGTTTCTTCGCCCTCGCCGTCCCTATGCTGAAAAGCTGACGATTTACGAATCCGGCAATGTCCCGGTGGGAGAGCCGCGCACGCGGTTCACCGTCCGTTTCTATGTTATCGGAATGCTGTTTGTGGTATTCGATGTCGAAGCTGTTTTTCTTTATCCCTGGGCGGTTTCATTCGGGAACATCGGCCTGCTCGGATTCTGGAGCATGATCTTTTTCCTCGCGATCATTCTTGTCGGCTACCTCTATGACTGGAAAAAGGGGGCTCTGGAATGAGCGGCATGGACATCCATAAAATTGAGGATCGCATAAAGACCATATTCCCGGCTGCTGTCCGCGAAGCGATCGACTTTCACGGACAGGTCACCGTGATTATCGACAAGACATCAATCCTTGACGTGCTTCGGTTTCTGAAAGATGAACCGGATCTGGCGTTTACCCATCTGGCGGATCTGTGCGGAATCGATCTGGGGATGGCGCATGAGCCCCGGTATGGCGTTGTGTACAACCTCTTTTCGATTCAGCACCGTCATCGTATCAGGCTCCGTGCGGAAGTATCTGCGGATGACTGCTCCGTCGACAGTGCCGGAGATCTCTGGGAAGGCGCGGCCTGGCATGAGCGCGAATGTTATGACATGTTCGGCATCGTGTTCCGCAATCATGCCGATCTGCGGCGGGTGTTGATGCCGGAGGACTGGCTGGGGCATCCGCTCCGGAAGGACTATCCGGTGGAGGGGCCTGCAGAATACTGGCCGGGATACACGGAAGTGCTGCGCAAGGCGGAAGAGTTCAAAAAGTATGAACTGAGGAAGCGATAGGCATGGAATTGCTTGTAACGATGGCAAAAACGGTACTCTACGTGGCGGCGGTCTTCGGCGTCACCCTGCTGCATGTTGCCTATGCGACCTATTTTGAGCGCAAGGTCATCGGTCGCATGCAGGGAAGAATCGGGCCGGTCGAGGTCGGGTTCCGCGGCCTGCTCCAGCCGTTTGCCGATATGGTGAAGTCGCTCTTCAAGGAGGACATCATACCGGCTGCTGCCGACCGACCGCTTTTTTTTCTGGCGCCGGTCATCGTTGTTGCATCGGTCATGACGTCTCTGGCGGTCATCCCGTTTTTCAACAACGGCGCGATTGCTGATCTGAATGTTGGCGTGCTCTTTATCTTTGCGATGGCCTCGCTTGCGGTGTATGGAATTATCATTGCGGGATGGTCATCGAATTCGAAGTATTCGTTCTTCGGCGCCATCCGTTCCGCCGCCCAGGTCATCAGTTATGAAATAGCCATGGGCATCAGCCTTGCCGGGGTCTTTCTCATGGCGGGATCGGTGAACCTCAACGACATCGTGCTGGCGCAGCGAGAGCAGCCGCTCGGCATGTTTGCGGTGCTGCAGATTGTCGGTTTTGTTGTCTTTGTCATCTCGGCTTTTGCCGAAACGAACCGCACCCCGTTCGACCTGCCGGAGGCGGAAACAGAGCTGGTTGCCGGATACCTCACCGAGTACAGCGGCTTCCGGTACGCGCTCTTCTTCCTCGCGGAATACATCAGCATGTATATCATGGCGGCGCTTATTGCACTCTGCTATCTCGGCGGATGGGCGCTGCCGGGCTTTGTGACGCGGGCGCTGCCTTTTCTGGAGCAGGTGCCCGGCATCGTCTGGTTTCTGATTAAGGTCTATGCCTTTATGTTCTTTTACTTCTGGGTTCGGGCAACCCTGCCGCGCTACCGCTTTGATCAGCTGATGGCAATCGGGTGGAAGATTCTGATTCCGGTTTCGGTGGTGAACATCGTGATAACGGCATTCGTAAAGCGGTGGTTGATGTGAAGAAAGGAAGCTCGTAATGCTGCCGGAATTCTTTTTCGGATATTTTGCGTGTGCGATTCTCGGATTGGCGATGCTGACGGTGACGCGGAAGAATCTTGTGCACAGCGTGCTCTGGATGCTGCTGCTGTTCCTCCACATCGCCTGCCTGTATTTGTTTCTGAACGCCGAGTTTCTTGCGGTGATCCAGATCATCGTATATGCGGGCGCTATATTGGTGTTGTTCCTTTTCCTTGTCATGCTGCTCAACCTGCGGGAAGAGCATGAGGCGCGCCGCTTTGTCAAAGCATGGCAGGGCAGGCTCGCCGTCTGCATTCTCCTTCTGACGGTTATCGTCATTTCCGTATACAAGGCAACAGTGCAGCCGACCGGCGGCTACTCCATAGCGTTCATCAATGAAGCGGGCCATACCAAAGTGCTTGGCACGGTCTTGTTCAATCAGTATGTGTTGCCGTTCCTGATGACAGCTCTCGTGCTGTTCGTACCGATGGTAGCCGCGATTGTACTGGCGATGAAAGAGAGGAAACGCTGAGATGATTCCGCTGAGCTGGTATCTCATGCTGGGCGCAGGGCTGTTTGTTATCGGCATGTTCACCTTCCTCGTGCGCCGCAATATCATCATGATGCTGATATCGCTGGAGCTGATGCTCAACGCGGTGAATATCATGCTGATTGCAACAAGCCATTACATGCAGGACATGCGCGGCCAGATTCTCGCGTTTTTTGTGATGGCAGGCGCCGCCGCAGGTGTTGCCATCGGCCTTGCGCTTCTGATTGCGGCCTTCAGGAACAGAGAGAGCGCCAATATGGATGAGTATAATCTGCTGAAGGGATAGGATGAACGAGCTCGTATCAATAACGCCGCTGCTGACGATTCTCGTCCCGCTCATAGCGACCGGCCTGATTATCAGGACGGGCGAAGGGAATCCGAACCTGCGCGAGTTTTGGTCGGTAGGGGCCGGCGTGGTGAAGTTCGGTCTTGTCCTGTCCATGCTGCCCGCAATCCTCGACGGCAAAACGCTGCACTACAAACTGTTTACGCTTATTCCGGGCATCGAGATTGCTTTCAAGGCGGATGCTTTCAGCATGCTCTTTGCCCTTGGCGCTTCGTTTCTCTGGATTGTCACGACCTTTTACTCAATCGGCTACATGCGTGCGCTGAACGAGCATGCGCAGACCAGATACTTCGCCTGCTTTGCGGTATCGCTCGCAACAACCATGGGTGTGGCATTTTCGGCCAACCTCTTTACGATGTTTCTTTTTTATGAAGGGCTGACGATCATTACCTATCCGCTCGTATACCACAAGGGAACTGAGGAGGCGAAGGCCGGAGCACGCAAGTATGTCATTTACCTGCTTGGAGCAGCAAAGGTATTCCTCATCGCGGCGATTGTTCTGACCTACAATCTGGCGGGGACGCTCGACTTTCAGAAGGGCGGCATATTCCCGCCCGAGGTTGTTGCAGCGCATCCGGTGCTGCTGAGCGCCATATTTCTGATGTATCTGTACGGCTTTGCGAAGTGCGCGGTCATGCCGGTGCACGGCTGGCTGCCCGCCGCCATGGTCGCACCGACGCCGGTCAGCGCGTTGCTGCATGCTGTGGCGGTCGTCAAGACAGGTGTTTTTACGGTCCTGAGCGTCGTGTTTTTCGTCTTTGGCACCGAAACGCTCGGTACGCTCGGGGTAAACAATGTGGCAATCGCCATCGCCTGTTTTACTTTACTGACGGCGTCGGTTATCGCTCTGAGCAGGGAAAACCTGAAGGCCCGGCTTGCGTATTCAACCGTCAGCCAGTTGTCATACATCATTCTCGGAGCGGCTTTGCTGACTCCATCCGCTATTGTCGGAGGCATCTCTCATATCACGATGCATGCGTTCGGCAAGATCACGCTCTTTTTCTGCGCCGGTTCCATTTATGCCTGCGCGCATAAAACGGAGATCAGCCAGCTCAGCGGGCTTGCGAAGAAAATGCCTTGGACAATGACAGCCTTTGCAATCGGAGCGCTCAATATGATCGGCGTGCCGCTTGTCGGCGGATTCGTCAGCAAATGGAACCTCATGGTCGGCGCCCTGGAAGCGGGGAGTATTGCAGTTCTTGCAGTGCTGCTGGCCAGTACGCTGCTGAATGCCGCCTACTTCATGCCGATTGTCTACAAGGCATTTTTCGAAAAGGAAGAGATCTGGCATCACGGGGACCATCATGGTGAGGAGATCCGGGAGAATCCGTTCATGGCGATTCCGCTCTGCTTCACGGCAGCGGTCACCTTTGTGCTCGGCCTCTATCCCGATTTTATCCTGAATCTCGCCCGGGAGGTGGTCAAGTGAACGGACTGCGCAGGCTGCTTGAAGATCCGCAGCGGATGAAGCTGCTGAAACGCGTCTTTTTTGCCGGCGCGGTTTTTGTGGCGCTGCTGGAGGTTCTGGTGGTCACTGTGCTGCATCTCGGCCACGGGTATTTCTGGTTTGACGGACTTCCTGCGTTCGGTTCTCTCTACGGGCTCATTTCGGGCGTCATAATCATAATCGCAGCCAAATTTATTTTCTATCCGCTCCTGTCCCGGAAGGAGGAGCATTATGATTGAGTGGCTCCATCCCGGGCTTCTGCTGATTGGCGGCGCCGCCCTTGTGCCGTTTCTGCGCGGCAGGCTGCTGCAGGCCTATCTGCCGCTGCTGGCAGCGGCAGCGCTGCTGGACTGCATCCTGATGGCCCCGGGAACGTATGCCACGCTTCAGTTCCTCGGTTATGATCTGACGTTCGGACGGGTTGACCGCTTGAGTCTTCTCTTTGCCTATGTCTTCACGCTTGCCGGGGTTATCGGGTTCGTCTATGCGCTCCATGTCAAGGACAGACTCCAGCACATTGCGGCGCTGATTTACATGGGAAGCGCACTCGGCGTAATTTTTGCGGGAGACTACTTCGTCCTTTTCATCTTCTGGGAGCTCATGGCTTTTTCTTCAGTTTTTCTCATCTGGGCGAACCGCACTCCGGAATCGGTCGCGGCAGGATTCCGCTATCTGCTCGTCCATGTATTCGGCGGATTGTGCCTGCTTGGCGGCATCATGCTGCACATCGGACAGACCGGATCGATCTCCTTTGATGCCATGCATGCATTTGCCGGAGGCACGGCGTTTGTCCTCATCCTCATCGGCTTCATCCTGAACGCCGCTGTCCCGCCGCTCAATGCGTGGCTGCCCGATGCATACCCCGCCGCGACGGTTACAGGCGCTGTCTTTATGTCCGCCTATACCACGAAATCTGCGGTCTATGTGCTTGTCAGAGGATTTTCGGGAACCGAAGCGCTGATGTGGCTCGGGGCCATCATGGCGGTCTACGGCGTCATCTATGCGACTATGGAAAATAACGGCAGACGGCTGCTTGCCTACCATATTATCAGCCAGGTCGGCTTCATGGTCTGCGGCATCGGCATCGGCAGCGAGATGGCGGTCAATGGCGCTGCCGCGCACGCCTTTGCCCATATTATCTACAAGGGGCTGCTCTTCATGGGTGCCGGTGCGGTGCTGTATATGGCCGGCACGGTCAAGTTGAGTGAGTTGGGCGGGTTGTACAAAACCATGCCGCTCACCATGATTTTCTTTCTTGTCGGCGGGCTCTCGATTGCGGGCGCTCCGCTGATGAGCGGCTTTGTGAGCAAATCCATGACCATTTCCGGGGCAGGCGAACAGCATAATTCGTTCGCCTTTCTGATGCTCACCCTGGCATCGTCCGGTACGTTTCTCAGCATCGTTCTGAAGATGACGTACTACATGTTTTTCGGCAAGAATTCCGGCCTGCAGGTGACCGAGCCTCCGAAAAACATGCTGGTTGCCATGGGGCTGGCGTCGTTCATCTGCATTTTCATCGGCATCGTTCCGCAGAGTCTGTACGCGCTGCTTCCCTATCCGGCCGACTATGCGCCTTATACAGCTCAGCATGTGCTGAATTCTCTCGGGCTCTTTTTCTTCACTTCGATCGGGTTCATCCTCTTCATGAAAAAACTTGCACCGAAGCCCGGACTGAATCTCGATACCGACTGGTTCTACCGTCGGGCGGCTCAGGCTTTTATGGTTGTCGTCCGCAGGCCGATAGCGAACTTCGAGTATAAGGTGGTCGGTGAGGCTTGCGATTACCTGATCCGAACCATGATTCTTCTCGTCTCTCGTGTGGTCAACCATTTCGAGACGGAGGCGGTGCAGCCCTCTGCTCCGGCACTCGCTGCCGGTGCGAGCCGGTTTGGCGCGATGCTGCAACGCTTCCAGACCGGAAGGGTGCATGACTATGCGTTTGTCATGGCTGTCGGTATTGTAGCGCTTGCGGTGTTCTATTTCTTCTGGTGGGGGGGATGATGTTCGATCCTTTTTATAATGCAGCCGGAATGCCGCTTCTTTCTCTCCTGATGCTCATCCCTGCGGCCGGAGCGCTGCTTATGCTTATGCCGATGAGTGCGCGTGCCGTGCGCGTGCTGGCGCTCGGCACGACGCTCCTGACTGCCATTTTTTCCCTGCCGCTCTGTCATCTGTTCAACGAGGCGGCTGCACAGATGCAGTTTGTGGAGCGCATCCCATGGGTTGCGGCCTGGAATCTGGAATACAGTGTCGGCATCGACGGCATCAGCCTGCCGCTGGTTCTCCTGACAGTGCTTATCAGCCCGATCTGCGTGCTTGCCTCATGGGGAAGCATAACCAGCAGGGTTCGGGGGTACTATGCCTGCCTGCTGCTTATGGAGAGCATCATGCTCGGCATTTTCGTCTCCCTGAATCTTATTCTCTTCTTCTTCTTCTGGGAAGCGATGCTGATTCCGATGTATCTGCTCATCGGCATGTGGGGCAGTGATCGCGGACGTGCTGCGGCGATGAAATTTCTGATTTTTACCCTCGGCGGCAGCATCTTCATGCTGGTCGGCATAATCGCACTGTATCTGTTGGGCGGCAGGACCTTCGACATGATCGCACTCTCCGATGCCGGACTCCCTCATGCTGCGCAGCTCTGGCTGTTCGGCGCGTTTTTCCTCGGTTTTGCGGTGAAGGTGCCGGTTGTGCCCTTTCATGGCTGGCAGCCCGATGCGTATGCCGAGGCGCCGACTGCTGCGACCATCATCATGGCCGCCGTGCTCGCAAAGATGGGCGCCTACGGTTTCATCCGCATCCTGTTTCCTTTTTTTCCGTATGCCGCTTGGACCTTCCTTGAGCCCTTGCTGATACTTTCAGTTGTAACGGTTCTGTATGGCGCTTATTGTGCGCTTGCGCAGCAGGATCTCAAGCGGCTTATTGCATACTCGAGCCTGAGCCACATGGGCTTTATTCTTCTCGGCATGGCAACGCTCACGAAGACCGGCATCGACGGCAGCATCATCCAGATGGTGAGCCACGGAGTTATTACCGGCGGACTGTTCCTCTGGATCGCCGCCATGGAAGAACGTCTGAAGACGAGGATGCCGGCTGACTTCGGCGGCCTGAGCACTGCCGCCCCGGTTTCTGCAATCGTTTTTACCGTTCTTGCTCTTGCAGCGACCGGCTTCCCGGGCATGAGCGCGTTTATCGGTGAATTCCTCATTTTAAGCGGGCTGTTTCAGGGTCATTATGTCATCGGCGCATTCGCCATATTCGGTGTCGTGCTCGGTGTGGCATATATGTCATGGGCCTACTACCGGCTGATTCTGTTCAAACCTGCAACACCCTATCCGCGGAGCTTCAGCGACTTGGGCATTCGCGAAATAGTCTGCTTCACGCCGCTCGTTATCGTCATTCTGCTCGTTGGAGTTCAGCCGGGCATTCTCCTGGATTTTATGCGTGCATCAGTAGATCAGCTCGTGAACATTCTGCAGGCCGCAGACGCTGTCAGGTGTGCTGTCGGGGTGGTCCGATGAGTGAACTCCGGCTGCTGACCCCCGAGATTGTGCTGACCGTCTGCATGCTCGCCATTTTTCTCTCCGGCCTGGCGATCCGCAGCAAGGGACTGCTCGGGCTGCTGACGATTGCGGCTGCGGGAGTAACGGCATATCTCATTCCGTGCGAATCAGGGACTGCATTTGAAGGGATGTTTGTTGCAGATGCATACAGCAGTTTCTTCAAGCTGTTGTTTATGCTGACACTGTCTCTCGCGGTGCTGCTTGCAATCGGGTCCCGCACCATCCGGGAAGAATATGCAACGGAATACTATTGCCTGCTGATGCTCGCTTCCGTCGGAATGATGTTTATGGCATCCGCCAATGATCTGATAGTCCTGTATATCGGCCTTGAGCTGATGTCGCTCAGCGTATATGTGCTGACCGGATTCCAGCGCGAGAGCCGCCGGTCAAACGAGGCTGCCATGAAGTATCTCCTGCTCGGCACCTTTGCGACCGCCATCCTGCTGTTCGGCATCGCAATGGTGTATGTGCTGAGCGGCTCAACGAGCATTGCAGCAGTCGCCTTGTATGTGATGACGGGAGGCAATGCAGACCCGGTGCTGGGAATTGCATTGCTGGCAATCATTATAGCCTTCGGGTTCAAGGTTGCAGCAGTCCCTTTCCATATGTGGGCGCCTGACGCCTATCAGGGCGCGCCGACGCCGGTGACCGCCTTCATGTCGGTCGGTCCCAAGGCAGCTGCCTTCGCAGCGTTCGGCAGGGTGTTGGTGGAAGGGTTCGGAGCGGCATGGGCGGAATGGTCTCCCGCAATAAGCGTCCTGGTGATCCTGACGGTAGCTGGCGGGAATCTGCTGGCGCTCAGGCAGGAAAATGTGAAGCGCATGTTTGCATACTCATCAATTGCTCATGCCGGATACATGCTGCTCGGCGTGCTTGCGGGAACCATCGCCGGCATGCAGGCGGTGATGACCTATCTGGCCATTTATGCATTCATGAACATGGGCGTTTTTGCGGTTATGCTGATGCTGGAGAACGGCGAGGAGCGCTCGGCATATGCCGGACTGGCCAAGCGGCAGCCGCTGCTTGCGGGCGCAATGCTGATTTTTCTTTTCTCCCTGACCGGCATTCCGCCTGCAGCGGGTTTTGTCGGGAAGCTTCAGGTGTTTCTCGCTGCGGTTGACGCCGGACAGACGGTGCTTGTCGTTGTTGCGGTAATCTTCAGCGTCGTCTCAGCGTTTTATTATCTCAGACTTGTGGGCACCATGTTCATGCGGGAATCGGAGGGCAGTGTCTCCTGCTCATCATCAAAGACGCTTCTGCTTGCCGTTATACTGACCGCCTTCTTTGTTCTGCTGCTCGGCATTTTCCCGTCTCTGGTTCTGGTTGGTTAGACTCAGCGGTCAACGACTGCTGCTGGTCGCAACGACCAGATTCATGTCGGCTGAGCCGAGCGGTCTTCAAATGCCTTATCCACAATTGTCATTAGATTAGAAAAGGGTTGGCATTGCAACTCTTTGTTTTATCCGGGAATTGTCATTAGCCCGACAGGACGTGCAACGCCGCTCATTCTCGGACGGCATCCAGCCGTCCTCCGAGGTATTCGCCCGGCACTTACCTCCATGTAAGCGCCTACTTCGCCGAATAAATTCGCTCTGTTGCACGTCCTGCCAGGCTTTGAGCGTTTTGGACCGATTCTAATGACAATTTTGGGTTTATTGCTTTTTTTTTGTCATTCCGGTCTTCGGCGTGAGCTTGGTTGAACGCTTGACCGGAATCCTTCCGGTGTGACATCGGAGGAAAGACTCCCGACATCCTTGACAGCAGTGGTCAGAAGTGTGCTAATTTAAAAAATGCGCTTAATATCCAATCGCTATTCTTCAATGATGATTCTGTTCCTGTTCGTGTTTGTGGTGCTTGTACCGTACTCGCACTGCGGTGCGGAGGACTCTCTGTTGCCCGGTGAGACAGGGTCGGCATGGCATGGAACGCTTGAGAGACCCGTCTTTTCATCCATCGGGTGTTGTTCATATTTTGCCTCTCATGCTGACGCGGATCATCTGCATTTTCTGGTCAGGGCTGCTGTTGCGTCCTCGTTTTCACTGTCGAAATATTCAGCTTCAGCGTCACCTGTTACAGCAATCGTTACCGAAACGGCTCCGTTTCGTGCGGGACCGGCTTCTCTCTCAGTCATCCCTGAATCAGCAGCATACTATTCGATTCTCTTCAGCCGCACCGTTTCTGGCCTCTCCCCTCCTGTCGTATAGTCATTTTTAACGCATCGTTGCATTGCATCATGTCGGGCATTTGCATTCCCGGTAACATCACAATAATTTATATTGCGGAGGTTTCCATGCGCATTGCGCTCATGGCAGCTTTCCTTCTCTCAACGATATTTTCGGCATCTGCTGTCATGTCGCTGACGATGGAACAGGCTGTCACCATGGGTCTTGAGAACAATATGGAGCTCAAGACAAAACAGGCTGAACTGAGTAAATCTGAGGCTGAGCTAATCGGTGCAGGTGAAGTGCCGAACCCCACTTTCCAGTATGGATATGAATCACTGAAAAATCGTGAGCAGGCGGTTGATCGTTCGGAAACCTACACAGTAAACCAACCGATCGATTTTCTCTGGAAGCGCGGCAAGCGGGTAGAAGCTGCAGCGAAAAGCCGTGATGCACGCGAACTGCTGCTGCGGCATGAGACATCCGGAATAGCCGCCCAGATACGGCAAACTTACGGCAAGGTGCTGCTCCTGGAAGACAACTCGCGCCTTCTGTCGGAACTTGCTGCATCATTCTCCGATGTCGTGCGTGTTGTTCAGGCGCGTGTTGCGGAAGGCGATGCAGCGGAGGCCGAACTCCTCAAGCTCGGCGTTGAGCGTGGGAAATTACAACGTGTCGCTGCAGTGGCAAAGGCGGACGCCCTTTCAGAGCGGAGAAAGCTGGGACTTCTCATCGGAGGGGATACCCGTGAAGTCGTATTGACTGACTCGCTTAAGTATACAGCTTTGCGGGCAGATGCGCGTCAGTTTGTTGAACAATCATTGGAGCGTCGTTCGGATCTTGTCGGGCGGTTGCGATTGACGGAAGCAGCAGAAGCAGCAGTGTCTGCAGCGAAACGGGATGTTTTGCCGGCAATTGCCATTGAAGCCGGATATAAACGGCAGGCCGGCGGGTTCAATGGAGCGGTGTTCGGCATATCGGTTCCGCTGCCATTTTGGAATCAAAACAGCAGTGCTATTGCAAAAGCCGAAGCGGAGAGAACGCAGCAGCGCCATGCAGCCATGCTTGCGCTCAGGAATGCGCAGATTGAGGTGCAGACGCAGCTCGACAAAGTAGATGTTTTTTCTGCGCGGCTTGCGGGAATGGCCCGGCAGCTGGAATCAGCGCAGATCATCACCAAAGGGGCTCGCATCGCATATGAAGAAGGCACCAACAGTCTGATAGATCTGCTCGATGCCGTTCGCTTCGAGAAAGATCTGCTCATGGAATACAACGCATCCCTGCTCGAATACTGGTCTACGGTCTTTGACCTTGAACGTACGGCAGGAACCGTTCTGGCAGCACGGGAGGAGACGATAAAATGAAATATCTGATCTCGTTATCTCTGGCACTCATGCTTTTGGTCGGGTGCTCGACAAGAGATGCAAAAAAAGAGACTAATGAAGGAGAATCACTCGCCGCGACCGGATGGTCGCAAAAGACGGAAGTCTATGCGGAGTTGAAAGATCCAAAGGCGAATGCCGAGTCTGAAACATTGCTGCACATTACCCGTCTCGAGGACTTCCGGCCTCTGTCTGAGGGTGTCCTTAAAATAGAAGTCCAGCTTGATGATGCTCCGGTCGCATCAGTTGAAGTCACGAAAGCCGAGAAGCCGGGAATCTACAGGGCAAAGATACCATTCAAGCAGGCAGGCCTGTATTCCATGAAAGTAACGATTACGGCCAAGGACTATGCAGATGATGTCTATATTGACGATATCGATGTTCATGACGCTGCAGGTGCGCCGCATGCTCATGCCGATGATAAGGGATCTTCAAAAATATCATTTCTGAAAGAGCAGCAATGGACAGTCGATTTTCGGACTGCCCAGCCGGAAAAGCGGACGCTGAATGCATCCTATATCGCTGCAGGAGAAATCATTCCTGCAGCCGGTGCTGATGCCACCGTGACTGCACCATTTGCGGGAACAGTTTCTGTGGGAAAGGAAGCGCCCTTTGTCGGAAGGAAGGTAAAAAAAGGAGAGGTTCTCGCGGTTATCGAGCCACCTCTGCATCAGCAGAACGGGCTTGGACAGCTCCAGGCACAGCACGCAGAGGCACGCCAGAAATTTCTCCTTGCACAGAAGGAAGCTGATCGCGCACAGCGGCTTTATGAAGCCAAAGCGGCTCCGAAGCGCAGGGGCGATGAAGCGCAGCTTGCCCTGGAAAGTGCACGAATAGCCCTTGCGCCTCTCGCACAGGCAATGGCAGATATCAGTAGTCGAACGCGAAACGGGAAAATGGTCATTACAGCACCCATCAGCGGGACGATTGTCGAAGTCTACGCCGTGCCTGGCAAGGCTGTGGAAGCCGGAGCGGCGCTCGTCAGGGTTGTTGACCCGTCTGTCCTCTGGGTAAAGGCAAACGTTCCTGCAACCGCCGCCGCTTCACTCAAAGACTTGTCGAAAACGACGTTTCGGGTCAACGGCATTGATGAGGATTTCAAGCCTGCACGCGTTGTAGCGGCCAACGATCTTGTCGATCCGAAGAGCAGGAGCATATCCGTGCTGTTTGAAATTGCAAATGTCAGCGGACGCCTCAAGGTAGGCATGTATGCCGACGTGGCATTGGCTACCCGGTCGGTTGCCGATGCGCTGACGCTTCCGGAGGAGGCGCTTTTTGAGGATGAAGGCAGGGCATTTGTGTTTGTGCAGAAGCATGGCGAGACCTTTGAACGTCGCGAGGTGAAGATCGGACTCAAAGGCGAAGGCCGTGTTCAGGTCATCGAAGGTTTGGATGAGGACGAGCATGTCGTGACGCGCGGCGGCTATTATGTGAAATTGGCATCGCTCTCCTCCCGTATGCCTCAAGGACACGGGCATGGGCACTAAAAGGGAGGACTTCGATGCTTGACCGGTTGACACAAATCTGTCTTGAGCGCAGGCTCATAGTAGTTGCTGCAGCGGTAGTTCTCCTTGTAACCGGCTTGTTCATAGGGGCGGGGATGAAAATTGATGTTTTCCCTGATCTGACGGCGCCGACGGTTACCATCATGACCGATGCACACGGAATGGCTCCAGAGGAGGTCGAGTCGCTGGTTACATTTCCGATAGAAAGCGCTATCAACGGAGCAGCAGGCGTCCGTCGACTGCGGTCGTCATCAACTCATGGATCTTCAACAGTGTATGCTGAGTTTGAGTGGGGCACCGACATTTACCGGGCACGGCAGATCGTGAATGAAAAACTGCAGCTCCTCAGCGGCACATTGCCGCAGGACATGGTGCCGACGCTTGCTCCGATTTCGTCCATTATGGGAGAAATGATGTACATCGGCCTTCAGAGCGATCACCACAACCTCATGGAGGTAAAGGAGACTGCCGATTTTGTCGTCAGAAAAAGAGTTCTGTCGGTTCCGGGAGTAGCGCAGGTCGTCAGCGGCGGCGGAGATGTCAAACAGTATCAGGTTCAGATAGATCCGCATAAACTGCTTGCCTATGGTATCTCGCTCTCTGATGTCGTCATGGCGGTCAAGGGAAGCAATGAAAATTTCTCCGCCGGCGTAATGAAGAGCTCGGCACAGGACTATCTTATCCGCGGAATCGGCAGACTGAAATCGACGGACGAGATTGGAGCCGTCTCGGTAGCCGTGCGGGATGGCACTCCCATACTTGTACGTGATGTTGCAACCGTTGCCATAGCACCTGCTTATCGCATTGGAGATTCCTCAGTCGATGGCAAGCCGGCTGTTGTGCTCGCGGTGCTTAAGTCCCCGGAAGCCAATACTGTCGAGCTTACCCGGCGTCTTGACAAGACGCTGGCCGAAGTAACAAAGACACTGCCGGAGGGCATGAAGCTCGACCCGCACATTTTCAGGCAAGCGGATTTTATCCAACGTTCCATCGACAATGTCAAACGAGTCGTGATGGAGGGAGGCATCCTTGTTGTAGCCATCATCATGCTTTTTCTCGGCAATGTGCGGGCTACTGCCATTTCGGTTGCCGCGATACCGATGTCGCTCATCTTCTCAGTTTTTGTGCTGAAGTACTTCGACATCACCATCAATACCATGACGCTTGGCGGCATAGCAATCGCCGTCGGTATCATTGTCGATGATGCCATCATTTACGTCGAAAACGTTTGGCGCCGCCTGCTCGAAAACCATGCACGACCGGAAGATCAGCGCCACCGGTCGTTAAAGGTCATTTACGATGCGTCCCGTGAAATCCGGGGGCCGATTATCAATGCGACACTCATCATCATTGTCGTATTCGTGCCGTTCTTTTTTCTGAGCGGCATTGAAGGCCGGCTTCTGAAGCCGCTCGGTGTCTCCTATATTGTTTCAATAGCGGCTTCCCTTATTGTGGCGCTGACGCTGACGCCCGCCATGTGCGCATACCTGCTTCGCCGCGGGAAATTTCTGCGGGAACACGGAGACAGCAAGCTGGTCGTCTGGCTGAAAGCCCGTTACCGTCCGACATTGGAGTTTGCGGTGAACCATCCTAAAAAAGTGATCGCGGGTGCTGCGTTAGCTTTCGCAGTAGCAATGCTGCCGTTTCTGTTTCTCGGCAGATCTTTCCTGCCGACTTTCAACGAAGGGTCTCTCACTGTCCTTGTGGCGACGGCGCCCGGCACGTCGCTCGAAAAATCCGCTCAGATCGGCGGCATGGTCGAGCACATTCTTAAACAGCATCCCAATATCGTTAAAACATCAAGAAAAACGGGCCGTGGCGAGCTTGATGAGCATGGGAAACCGCCCAGTGCGTCGGAAATTGAAGCACGGGTTGACGTGAAGGATAGGAATCCTGCCGATATCCTTGCGGAATTGCGCGAGGCGGTAAAGGTAGTTCCCGGAACCATTATAACCTTTGGGCAGCCGATAAGCCATCGTATCGACCACATGCTTTCCGGAACGACCGCAAATCTTGCAGTCAAGGTTTACGGGCCGGAGCTTTTCCGCTTGCGGGCGATAGCTGAAGATGTCCGGAGTGAAATGAGCGGAGTGCATGGCATCGCCGATCTCTCGGTCGAGCAGCAGGTCGATGTTTCGCAAATCCGCATTATACCGCGGCGCTCCGAGATTGCGCGTTACGGCATGAGCATCACCCAGGTGGCGGAAGCGGCTGAAACCGCGATGACAGGAAAGGTTGTTTCCCGCACGCTGGAGGGAGATCGCGGTTTCGATATCATGGTGAAATACGATGAAGGGGTTGTCCGAAATTTTGACAGCATTCGGGCTGTGCTGGTCGATACGCCCACTGGGGCGAAGGTGCCGCTATACGAACTGGCTGATGTGGTGTCCGGCAAAGGGCCGAACGGGATAACCCGCGAGAACGTTCAGCGCAAAATCGTGGTACAGGCCAATGTGGCCGGGCGCGATTTGCGCGGCGTCTTTGATGATGTTAAAGGCGGCGTCGAGAAAAATCTGAAGCTTCCTTCCGGTTATTACATCGAGTATGGTGGACAGTTTCAGAGCGAGGCGGAAGCGTCGCGCATGATCAGCCTCCTGAGTATCCTTTCTCTCGCCGCCATACTCCTCATTCTCTATATGGAGTTTGGCTCGTTCCGGGCAGCAGCACTGGTCATGGTCAACCTGCCGCTTTCAATCATCGGCGGGGTTCTGATCATCCTCGTGACCGACCGGATTATCAGCATTGCGTCCATTGTCGGCTTCATAACACTCTTCGGCATTGCAACGCGCAACGGGATTCTGCTCGTTGCTCACTACCGAAATCTCATGGAAGAGGGGCTGCCCCTGCGCGACGCGGTTGTGCGGGGCTCAATGGAGCGTCTTCGTCCGGTCATCATGACGGCGCTTGCGGCAGGCCTTGCGCTGTTGCCGTTCACCTTCGCCGCTGACAAACCGGGCAATGAAATCCTGGCACCGATTGCGGCTGTTATTCTCGGCGGACTGCTCAGTTCCACTGCTCTGAATATGGTGGTATTACCATCACTTTATATGAAATATGGCGTAAGCAAAAAGGAGGAAGAATGATGAAAGTGACAGCGTTGTTGTCCGTATGTGTTCTTTCCGCGATATTGATGACGGGCTGCGCACCGAAGCGACATACGCATGATTATGCTCAACAGCAGGCATCGGGCAAGGTATTTACAGAAGTTGCGGGAGACGTCATTCCCAAAGGGCTCGGTGTTGTGCACGTTTTGACTTCGCTGAAGACGCATCCGGCAGGGTTCTACCCGCTGGAGAGCGTCGATTCGCACCACGGAAGCGATCATTATCCATTTGTGTTGGTTATTGGAGAACAGGCGGCAACATTGAACGTTACAGGAGTGAATGCCGATACGCCAAAGTATGCCCCGGACGGAAGTACTCCGAAAGATCCTGAAGCTGGGCCTGGGATGCGTTACACGCTGGACAAGAGATTGTCGTTGAAGCCCGGCGCTTATGATATCCGCCTCGAGCTGCCGGATGACAATGCTTCTGCCGTTGCCAGGATAAGCATTGTTGAAGGGAAAGCGGCGGTTGTCGAATTCAGACCGATTTACAAAATGAAGGACCTTCCGGTCCGCATGCAGTCATATCGCAAAGGAGTATCATCACTTGAGGTCTATGTGGACGGGAAGAAACACTAGTCCGGATGGCTTTATATGAGCAATATCAAATATGGAAGGAGGTGAACAATATGAAGCGTTTATTGATGACTGTAACAGTGATGCTTTTCACCTTGACGATTTCCACTGTCGGATTTGCCGGCGATGCCATCAAGGGGACGGTAACAAAGATTGATGGTGACACAATCACCGTGAAGGCTCCTGATGGCAAGGAACTGACCGGGAAGGTCGGCGACAAGGTTTCCATTCATGACGGCGACAAGGTTTCCATTCATGACGGCAAAGTGAAGAAGAAGAGAACGGCGGAAGACCGACACTGATTATGTATCCCGGACGGTTTGCAACTCAGCCGTCCGGGATTTTCTCGCGCGGACTCTTTTTCATATGAGCGGCTATGCGTCCGGCAATGCTTCGCTATTCCCATTGACGAAACGGTGCGTGCTATGGACAGAGAGTGCGTTCGTAGCGCTCGCAAAGCTCATGCTTTATGAAATAAAGGCTCTTCGTGGAATCGAGCGGGTCATGTATATCTGTTTGAGCATACAGGTTAGAACTTTGAGCCCGAGATACTCCTCGTCCCTCCTTTGATATACGCCCGGTTTTTGCCGAAGCGCCGCCGCTTGCGGGGCCGCATGGCGACAGCGCGGTATCTGCTGTTTCTGCACTTCCGGGTCCGCGTCCGGTGGGTGTTTCACCTGCAATAAGAACAAAGAGGGGAGCAAGCACAAGGGCGAGGTAAGCAACCGACCCGGAAGGCACCCCTCAGAAAAGGCTTGAGATCCATATTGCCCGTCAAGCGCGTTGTCTGAGCCGGTTCAGCGTCAAGAGATAGTATCCGGCAGAAAGGGCGAAGATGATGATGCCTATTCCTATTAATGTGAGACTCGATACTTCCTTTATATCCAGAATGATGACCTTGCGGGCAATGGCGATCATGGCAACCGTGAACACCACCTCGACATGCACTTTCTTTTCGGTGAGATACATTTTCACGGTTTCCAATAGCTCAATTCCTATCAGCACCAGCAAAAACATGCCGAAAATATCCAGCAATTCATCAATATCCAGCAGTAATACAGGAGGTGTGATGATGTCCTTTGCGATTATATAGCCCAAGTCCAAGGCGGCAAGAAATACAACCACTACCATCATCACCAGGAGCGATAAAACTATCACTCTTTCAATCTTCTCCAGATATTTCATGCTTGCTCCCTCCTATCCCGCATCATTTTCTGAGGCGGAAATGCGAAGTCTTTCGCCGACGCGCAGCACAGTTGCCTCGGTGGTCATGAGCCGAGCCAAGGCCTCTATGGCTTTGACCGCTTTCGATTCCTGCATGAACCCTATGACAGCGTTGACAAGAACAACGCCGAAAATAACGCCCGAGTCGACCAATTCCTGAAGAAATGCCGTAATGCCCCCTGCCGCCATCAAGATATAGACCAGCGGCTGATGAAACTTGAGGAGGAAACGCAAAAAAGGGCCTCTGCCCTTTTTTGGCGTAATGATATTTGGGCCGAACCGCCTCTGACGATGTTCGACCTCACAAATATCCAGCCCCTTTTCGCGATCGCTCTCCAAGAGATCCAATATTTCATCTGTCGGGAGATGATGCCAATGTTTGTCGAGCAGCGTTTCAATGGACAATCAGTCAAAAAGCTCTTCCAGAAAAGACTTCTTCCGGTGTTTTTTGTGATAGACGTCTTGCGCGTACTGTTTTTGTTCACTCCCGCTTGCGCGTTTTTCATGAACGTCGCGTGCCTGCATGTCAACAGACCTCCCTATTATCTTGTCGAGTTCTCCCCTGTCCAGCCAGACACCCCGGCATTTCGGACAGTAATCGATTTCAATCCCCTGCTTGTCGGACATAATCAAGTCAATTGTGCAGGTCGGACATTTCATAGTAGATCCCTCCTTATGTTCCTGTTAATATTTCCTGAAACCGCTGAAGAGCTTATCAAACCCTGATTTTTCAAGGGCTGATGCCTCCTTATATGTTTGTTGCAGCATTTATTTTGCTCATAATCCGGAGTGATGCTTCAAGTATATTATTTGCAATGAAATCCGGTTCAATATTCAGCTCCTGCAAATGTCTTTTGCCATGGCCGGTCAAAAGATAAACTGAGCCTGCTCCAACCCTGTAAGCCATTTCAGCATCGTGAGGATGATCTCCAATCACATAGGAATTAGGGACATCTATGCCGTACCTCTTCTCTGCTTCTCTAATAAAATACTGATTAGGTTTGCGGCAAATACAGTTTGCTTCCTTCCTGTGTGGACAATAAAAAACTTGTGAAATTGTAACTCCACGGCTATTCAGCAGCCGGATGAAGTGTTCGTTAAATTTCAGGCATTCATCTTCGCTGAAGATGTTTTTGCCAATTCCTGACTGGTTAGTAACAATGAAGAGCAGGAATTTTTGCTGCAAAGACTTTAAGGCTTCAATCGCCCCGGGTATAAAAAGTAATTTATCGGGGGAATATAAATCCCCTACATCTTAATTGATCGTGCCATCCCTGTCCAAAAATATCGCTTTATGCATCCTCTTTTGTTTGTCGCTTTCTCCGGCAAGCTCCTGGCACGGACGAATTCAACGGCAAGCACCGACAGACCAACAGGTCTTACAATTATCGCAGGTCCCGGCAGCACAAAGCAATGCTATTCCAACAAGAACCGAAAATCCGACCGCCCCCACGACAACCTTCTTTCATGGTCTATCCCTTTTCAGTTATGAACGGCCCTCGCCATGTTGGTCATTTATTCCGAACTCCTTTCTTCACTTCTTCTGACTTGGCCATCAGCGCCTGTCTTGTCTTTTGCCGAAATGCCTCTAAATTTTCCGCTATAGCAAGATATTTTATGGAGAGGATGGATCAGGCGAGATAGGCGGCATTTTTCGCTCCGTCCACGGCAACTGTGGCAACGGGGACGCCCGGTGGTATCATGACCGTGGAATACAGTGCGTCAACACCGTTCAGCGCCCCTGACTTGAGCGGCACGCCGATCACCGGCAATGTGGTATGTGTTGCCAAAACACCGGCGAGGTGGGCTTGCCATGCCTGCGCCGCAGATCATTACCTCTTGTAACCTCTCACAAACCACCGCCGCAAACAGCCGGTAAATTCCCACAATAGCCTGTCGTTTTTTATACTCTCTCAAAATATCCTGTCCTGAGCAAGGGCGGGGATACCCGAGAGCAAACATTTGGCAATGAACCGTTCC
>DATIKF010000096.1:0-3747 GCA_035477855.1 Dissulfurispiraceae bacterium | reverse complement strand
TCATACCTTTACTCCTTGTAAAAATCTGCATGGATGAAACGGGAAGGCGTTTTACCCTCCCCCGTTCGCTCGAATACCTGGCCAGAGTCAAGCAACTTTTTAAGTATCTCGTCACGCTCGGCGCTTCGTACTTCCTGGATCTTTTGCAGTAGCTCACGGCCTGAAATGCCTTCGGCTTTCGTCGCCTTGATGACCATGAGCATTTTCTTGATCGTCTTTCCGTGGTCCGTGTCGGCGACGTATGAGTTGAACTGCTCCATGAGCGTATTGGCGCACCATGTCGCTATATCCCGGCCCCATACGAACGCCGCTTCATTGATGATAGGTGTGTCAAAGCTCATTGAAACGGCATAGGTCATGGCAAGCTTAATGGCATTCTCCGCCACTCGAGCGTATACGGAGCACGCTTCCGGCGAGGTCATCTTTTTACTCATGGACTCGTCAAGGTCAATAAAAGCCTGTTCAACTTCCGGCTTGACAAATACCGTCGTCGGAAAGAACGTGGCAAGGTTGCCGGATCCCGGCGTTTTGTACTCGGCCAGCGAACGGATACGCTCGAGCAATTCAGCTGGTATCGGCTCCTTGCGCTGGTTCCCTCGGTCCGGGCGCTTATCTCCGGCGTTTATTATGAGCATGCGGGCAATGTTCCCGCTTGCACCGTCTCCACCCTTGAGCGCAGCGTAGAACTCGCCATGGGTACTCGTAGCGTACAGGACACAGCACGGTGACTCGATGTCAACGCGCTTGCGCATTTTCTGGTCGGCGTACTCCGGGCCGTGGTCTATCGTACCGTAGGCAGAATACAGCTTCATGAACGTGGTAATGATATCCTTTTGATAGGATCCCGCTCCCTTGGAGTTGAGTCCCTGCAAGGTAAGCCCGAACTCGTCAAGCATGAACATGCGGGCCGGTTCTACTTCAAGGCTGGCGCGGAGGCCAGGTCCCGAGGCGATGGACTCGCCGCCCATGAGCCGCGAGCATCCGGCCTGATATGCCATATTCTTGATGACCTTGCGGGCGTGTTCCTTGCCGGATCCTGACTCTGCCAAGCCTACAAAGTACAGGTTCGTACCAAGCCCCGTGGGGCTTTCAAACTTGCGGCCAGCAAGCACGCCGACAAACGCCGTGGCCGCGGCTATCGCCAGTACCGGAATGGGCCGGATGCTTGTGCGCAGGATGTAGTCGGCTATGTCACGGATCAAGCCGGACGGCGGCATCATGGTATCGGGGGGAGGCCCCGCGGTGGCGTCCTTGACGCGGGAGGCCAGCAGCTTCGTGCGCTCTTCTTGTGCGTTCTTTGTCCACTCGGCGAAGATTGCGGCCCCGGCCTCGTACAGCTCCCGGTCCTCGTCGCTTTCAAGGTTCAGGTGGGTTGACTGCTTGGCATAATAAAGAAGCGTTCCAGCTGTCAGCGTTGACGACGCGAACGATTCCCACTTGCCGAGCGCAACGTCAATGGCTTCAGGATCCGATATTGACGCGAAGTCCTGGGCACTGAACCCCGCGGCCTTTAACGCCATGCCTACCTTGACCCATTCCGAATACTCTTCAAACAATCCTTGCGCCGCCGAGTTGCGCAGCGCGGCCATGAGCTTTACGCGGTTGGCAGGCGTCGAGAGCAGGTCAGCCTCCGACATGTCGCGGGTCTCGTAGTCATCGCGTACTTCTTTGGCTGGCTTCTTTTGCCTTGTCTCCTCGACAAGTTTTATCTGCTTGCCGTCCGAAATATGGATGATGGTAGCTGGATTTCCAAAAACCAACTGAGCAGGGCCGGAAACGGCTCGGTCAAAAAAAGGATACTTTGCTATCAACCCGCGAAGGTATGCCGATACCAATGCAGGATCCGTTATCAGTTCGTCAAGCGGGAAAATAACATGGAATCGGTCTGACGGTGGCGATGAAAGATTCTTTCCTGGGCCGTACTTCTTTTCCTTTTGATGGTTCCGTGACGTTGACAGGACATAGCGAATACCTGAAAAAATCTTTCCGAACTCTTCTATCGTGCAGGTCGATCCATCAGTATTGTCAATGTCAGTAAACAGGCATTGAGCCGACCTGAAGTGCTCGCCGGCGCGGGTGTTGCCTGAATACACGAATGGGGACCAGTCGCACCTGAACACGGCTTGCAGCGCCGGCTGGTCCGAAGGATCAACCTCGACGGGCAGGAATCCCCATATTGTGTTGGCCGCATTGAGCCGGCTCGTTTGTGAAATAAGCATGGGCCTACGCCTTGAACCGTGCTTCAAACTCCTCGATTGCCATGCGCAAAACGTCGGCTTGCGTGACCGTCTCGCCCTTTTCATTTGAAACCTTGATGACCAGTGACTTTATGCGCTTCCTGAAATCGACGCCGTCGTCGAAAAATACCGTATAGACTCCGCGAGTTTTCATACGCTCCCCTTTGGTGAATAGTGATACTAGATATAGTAGGCTATTATATGGAAGCATGTCAAGTGTAATTGTCATAACGAAGTGTAATAGTCGAAAAAAGACAGGTCTATTGTTTATGGCATATAGAATAAGGTGCTATTTTTGCTGGCGTTAAGGATACCCCAATACATACAAACCTTTTTATTCCTCTTTTTATTTCTTTCTCTCTCTCTTATATTACACTAATATATATACTATATAATAAGAATAAATCTAGATAGAATATGGAATTAAAAATCTAAAAGTGTAATATTACACATAAAGACACATAAAGACACTTGCGCAACGTATCATGCGGTAGTATAATCAAACCATGAAACACGAAGAGTCCATCATCCAGGCAAATATCGTAAGTGCCCTGTCCCTGCACCGAATCTATTGCTTTGCCGTATCCAATGAGCTGTTAGGCAATTCCCGTGGCGCAGCACGCAAGATGGCGATATTCAAGGCGATGGGTTTACGCTCCGGCGTGTCAGATCTGGTTGTCATTCTTCCCGGTCGTGTAATCTTCATGGAAGTCAAAACCCCGACCGGCAGACAATCGCCGGCACAGAAAATCTTCCAGTCAATCGTGGAAGGGTTCGGCCACCAGTACGCACTTGTCCGGTCGGTCGATGAGGCTTTGGCAGCTTGCGGGGCAGGCCCATGTATTCGTTAGATGCTTTATCATGGGAGCCACGCATAACCAAACACCCGCCGCATTATGACGACCCGTGGCGCTACAACTGCAACGATACAAACTCACTCAAGGAATTGTCACGCCCCCATGCGTCAATCGCAAAAAGGAAACCAATGCTGGTCCATGATGTAAGGACACTGAAAACAACCGATCATGTGTCTTTGGCTGATGCTGCATCATCAATCGGGGTCAACCCTGGCCAAGTCAGGCAGTCAGCTGCCAACGGATGGATGATAGCCAAGCGTTACATCTGTGGCTATACCATCGAGTCTCTTTTTGCCAACATGAAAAAACAAGGAATCGAATAAAAATGCTTGACAGGTGGATAATAGGGGTTATACTGGGGAACGTTGATAATAAATCAACCAGTGGACGGTGCGCTGGAAGCGGTGCGATACCAAAGGCGTATTCAGCCTTGACCGACAATCGATGGACTAGCCACTGAAGGCTATGGGCCTACGCTCGGGTATCGCCGACCTTGTAGTAATGTCCGCAGATGGTCGAGCCCACTTCCTTGAAGTCAAGACGGCCACCGGCGTGCTGTCGCCGTCACAGATACGCTTTGCTGAATTGTGTCTGAAAAAAGGCTGGCATTATGCCGTGGCGCGGTCTGTTGAGGAGGCTATGAAAATTTGCAG
>DATIKF010000095.1:0-2494 GCA_035477855.1 Dissulfurispiraceae bacterium | reverse complement strand
AACGCTCAAAGCCTGGCAGGACGTGCAACAGAGCGGATTTATTCGGCGAAGTAGGCGCTTACATGGAGGTAAGTGCCGGGCGAATACCTCGGAGGATGGCTGGATGCCGTCCGAGAATGAGCGGCGTTGCACGTCCTGTCGTGCTAATGACAATTCCCGGTTGAATTGACATCTTGATTCTGCTAAGCTTAGCGCAATGAACGCAATGCGCTTGGCCGCATCCTTCGCCGCATGGCGGAAAGCTTTTTCATGATGGAGGGGAAAAACATGAAGCTCCGTGCATTTCTCGCAACCTGCAGCATCGTTTCCGTGCTGGCACTGACCGGTTTTGCCGGATCAGCAGACCAGAAACCTTCACAAACGCCTGCCAAAATCAGCCCTGAAACCGAGTCCTGCATCGGCTGTCACGAGCAGTTCACACCCGGAATTGTTGCTGACTGGCGTAAGAGTCGCCATGCGGTGACGCTTCCTGCTGATGCGCTCAGGAAACCGGTCTTGCAGCGGCGGGTGTCGTCACAATCCGTTCCTGCGCAGCTCGGCAGCGTTGTCGTCGGCTGCTATGAGTGCCATAGCCTGAACCTTGCAAAGCATAAAGATGCTTTTGATCACAACGGCTTCAGGATTCAGATTGTGGTCAGCCCGAATGACTGCAGTACCTGCCACACGGTTGAAGCAACGCAATACGGCGATACAAAGAAAGCCCATGCGATCAAGAACCTGATGGACAACCCGGTCTACCATACGCTTGTCAGCACGATTACCGGCATAAAAAAGTTCGAGAAGGGCAAAATATCGGCACAGGCGCCTTCCGACAAAACCCTGTGGGAAACCTGTCTCGGCTGCCACGGCACAGTTGTGGAGGCAAAGGGATTGCAGAAGGTGAACACCGCGATGGGCGAGCTTGAAGTGCCGAAGCTGACCAACTGGCCCAACCAGGGAGTTGGTCGCATGAACCCTGACGGCTCAATCGGCGCCTGCTCATCCTGTCATCCGCGCCACAGTTTTTCGATCGAAATCGCAAGAAAGCCGCATACATGTGGTCAGTGCCACCTTGAACCGGATGTGCCGGCATACAATGTCTACAAGGAAAGCAAGCACGGCAACATTTACGAATCCAAAAAGCATGCGTGGAACTTCTCAAGTGTTCCCTGGGTCGTCGGAAAAGACTTCTCCGCGCCGACCTGCGCCACCTGTCACAACAGCCTTGTGACATCTCCGTCCGGCGAAGTCATTGCCGAGCGCACCCATAATTTCAGCGACCGCCTCTGGGTGCGCATCTTCGGCCTGCCCTATGCTCATCCGCAGCCGAAATCCGGCAATACCACGATCATCAGGAATGCCGACGGCCTGCCGTTGCCGACGACATTCACCAATGTGCCTGCGTCTAACTATCTCATCGATAAAGCCGAGCAGGATAAGCGCTTTGCAAAAATGAAGAGTGTCTGCACCTCGTGCCACTCAACCGCCTGGACCATGGGCCATTTTGCAAAGCTCGACAACACGATTCAGGAAACAAATGCCATGACACTGACCGCTACGCAGATTCTGGTCGAGACGTGGAGGCGAGGCGTAGAGGATAAAAAGAATCCGTTTGACGAAACGATAGAGCAGCTCTGGGTTCGCCACTGGCTCTTCTACGGCAACTCGATCCGCTATGCGTCGGCAATGAGCGGGGCTCCTGATTATACAACATTCAAGAACGGCTGGTGGGAGCTGCTGCTGAATACCACGGCCATGAAAGACGCTCTTGATTACAAGACAATGCTCAAGAAAGGCAAGAAGTGAGGGTTGTCGCGTTTAATGCCAGCCCCCGTCCGAGCGGCAATACGGAAGTGCTGCTCGAAGCGGCGCTGAGGCCGGCTGCTGAGGCTGGGCACGAATTGACGATGTTTCGGCTTAATCACATGCGGCTGAAACCGTGCCAGGACTGCGGTGGCTGCGACACAAGCAGCAAATGCATTATCGATGATGACATGACCGAGGTATACGATGCGATCCGCCTGGCGGATCGCATCATCCTGGCCTCGCCGATTTTTTTCTTTTCGTTGAGCGCACAGGCAAAGATCATGATCGACCGGTGCCAGGCGTTCTGGTGCGAAAAGTATTTGATGAAGCGTCCGATCGAGCCTGGTTTGCACGGACGGAAAGGATTGCTCATGCTGGTCGGCGGCATGAAGAAAGATGTCGGCGTCCAGTGCGCCGAGGCCTGCGCAAAGGCGTTCTTCCGCACCGTCAGCGTCCCGGAACACAAAACGATATCGTTTCTCGGAGTCGACGCAAAAGGCGCAATACTCGAGCACCCTACGGCACTGCATGACGCAGCTGAAGCAGGGAAAGAACTTATTACTATTCTCTAGGAGCCTGTCGGACTTTGGCGTGTCATAATAAGGAACGAGCAGCGACCAAAGAATACAGACGGGAGAGATCGAGGCGTGTTCAAACAATGCGACAGGGAGACAGTATATTTATTTCCGCCATCGGTGCAGGAGTGGCT
>DATIKF010000094.1:0-2169 GCA_035477855.1 Dissulfurispiraceae bacterium | reverse complement strand
CTTGCGATCAAGCTCGGCAAGGCGCTCATCAGCCTCATGAAGTTCAGTATAGAGGTCGGAGAAAAAATCACGGGCTGTTGTGCTCAGCCCATTGCGTGAGTCCTCCACGATTTCCGGCAGACGCTTGCGAACATGCGTAATACCCAAGGGCAGAATGATCCCCCGTTCAGACAAAAGCCCGCGAATTTGATTCCTGAATCCGTGGAACGTTGCCGACAAAACTGTCCGCTCTAAATTTTGAACCCTTTTTTTAAAAAAAAGGGCAAACGTTGGTCCCTGAATTTACTGTTGTGGACTTTTTATTCTTTCAAGAACTCCAGAAAACACATTTTTCCAATTTCTGGACGCACTAATCATAGGAATGCAGTTCAATGACCGTCTCCTCAAGCCGTCTTGAGACGATAAAAAAGGTCAGAGACCACCTTGAACCATGGCTCCGGGCAGGAGACATGCAGGATTACCTTGCGTGCATGACGGGTGATCCGGGCGCAAATGCTCATTATGCTCCGCATGACAGTCTTGGTCCTGCGGCGGCCCGCTTTTTTCAACCCAAGCATCCGAGCCACAACCAAGTCCACCGAGGCTACCCGAAGCATGTTGTAGACAAGCATGCCCAAGCGCAGAAAAGCGGCATTCACGGCAAACTTGCCCGATGGCAGGCGCTCCATGTCCATCTCGGTCTTGAATTCCCCATGATGCTGCTCGCTGGTGCCCCGCTTGCGGTACAACTTCAAAGCCTGGTCGGCCTCAAATTCCAGATTGGTCCACAGAACACAGACGCGAACCTCTGGCATCATCATGAACACGCCGTCCTTGCTCAGCACTTCCGTGACCTCGAAAACCTGTCGGACTTTCCTTCTATTCTTTCCGATCGCACGCATCACAAAGCCCCGATAAATACGCCCTTTTTCCCGGGACGTCGCGTAATTCTCAACTTTCTGCGCGTGCTCCTTGGCAGTGGCGAGCCAGCCGTCCACCGGCTCCCTGCGCAGATTGTGCTTGATGATGAAACCGGTGCGCGACTGCATGCACAGCGCCTCCAGACGGTCCTTGCTGTCAAATCCGCTGTCGGCGACCACGAGAACGTTCGCATCCACCATGGACTTGGCGTATCCAAGGCTCTCCAGAATGAACTCATCCGTGCCCTCGCAGCTGGAGTGGCTCGATCCAGGCCGCAGCTTGGCGTTGACCAGCCAGCCGCCTCCAAGATGAGCAAAGATCGGAGCGAAGCCAAACCTCTTGTCGTACGTCGGGCTGGCGCCTTCCTTCTCCGTGTCGGCGTTGTCGAAAATGCTGACATCGATATCAAGGCGCACCCAGTGCTCTTTCGTGTTGTCGTCCCTGGTCATCTCAATGATCTCAGGCTGCATTCCGGTCTTCTTCCACAGCTCAACCGAGCATCGGAGCAACTGGGCATCAAGATCCGTTTCCAGAGCGATCCGCTGAAACCGTTGCCGCAGAATTTCGGCGGAAGGCACGCGTCCAAGGCCAAGGCTGGTCGCGAAGAAATCGTCGCCGTAGTATTCGCGGACATGGTCGAAGTCCGTTTTGCCCTGACACATGAGGCCGACCATTGCGCGGAATATCTCCCGCTCCTTGATCTGCGGGGCTTTTCCAGGCCCAAGACGGTCGACCAGGGTATCCAGGCCGCACACCCTGGCCATCTCGCTGATCAGAGCCAGGCCGACGTGACCGATGTTGTTTCCTTGGTTCCGCTTGATATCGGTGATGAGCATTGCAAACTCCTGTCGCACCCAATGGGTGTAAAATCATATTCAGGAAAAACAAGCTCAATATACCGATATTGTTAATGTATTTCAAGTAAAAAATGCATCAACACTCTATATTCGATGTAACTTTTTCACGGATCTAGGTTGATTGGCGAGAGACGTGCGGCCTTTCAGCAAGCGTTCACGGATACGGTGCCATGCGGATATATCCTGTTGTTCTTCGGTTTTGACGGACACAAAGCGCGTTGATGGGCGCCCGGCAACTTCGCAGATGGCTCGGGCATCAGCAGCGTCAGTCTTATTGTTCAGAACGAACGGTTTTACATGGCGCGGAGAGATCAGGGCAACAGTATGCCCCAGCTTCTCGATTTCCCGGCCCCAATAGTGTGCACCGCCACATGCTTCCAGGCCAACCTTACAGACGGGAATATTCGCAAAG
>DATIKF010000093.1:0-2150 GCA_035477855.1 Dissulfurispiraceae bacterium | reverse complement strand
AAAGGCGATGTCGATCAAGTATGCTTTGCCGATAGTGGTGCTTTCTCAGTTAAGCCGCATTGCCGAGAACAAGACGCCGGAGCTTTCCGAGTTGCGCGAGTCCGGGAACATCGAACAGGACGCGGACGTTGTTATTTTCCCACACCGTCCGAACATGAAGGAAGGCAAGGTTGAATTGATAATTGCCAAGAACCGCGACGGCAGTATAGGATTTAAGAAACTGTTTTTCAATGCTCCGCGTTTGACGTTCGCGTCAATGACAGACGTGGAAGAATAAGGAGGAAGTAAGTGTCAGACATTAACAGATGGTACGGAATCGGAAGGCTTACCGCTGATCCTGCGCTCACGTACACCCAGGGTGGGGCGAGCGTGGCAAAGTTTTCAATCGCGTCATCGTACACCTACACTAAGGACGGCGCGAAGAAGGAGACGACCAGCTTTTTCAACTGCGTCGCGTGGGGAAAGACCGGAGAGATAATCGCGCAGTACGTTAAGAAGGGGCAGCGCATAGCCATCGAGGGCCGGTTGCAGCAGAGATCGTGGGACGGCCCTGACGGTAACAAGCGCACGGCTGTCGAGATCGTTGTGGAGAATTTCAACTTCATCGAGAAGGCCGAGAAGGGCGCAGCCGCGCAGGTCCAGGATGCGTTCGGCGGGGACGATACTCCATTTTAGCCATGAAGATTTTAATAGCATGTGAATTTTCTGGAATTGTCCGCGATGCTTTTATTGCTCGCGGGCATGACGCTCTTTCGTGTGATCTGCTACATACTGAGCGACCTGGGCCGCATTATCAGGGCGACGTGTTCGACATCATTAACGAAAAATGGGATATGATGATTGCGTTCCCACCGTGTACGCACTTGTGTAGTTCTGGGGCGCGGCACTTTGCACAAAAGCGCGCAGACGGCCGACAGCAGCAGGGCGTTGATTTCTTTATGGCATTCACGCGCACCAGTATCCCGAAAGTCGCCATTGAAAACCCTGTAGGAATAATGAGCACAATCTACCGAAAGCCAGACCAGATTATACAACCCTGGATGTTCGGGCATGGAGAGACAAAGGCAACGTGTTTATGGCTGCACGGACTTCCTGCCTTAACGCCGACTAATATAGTTGAGGGGCGCGAGCCGCGAATACACCGCATGGCACCAGGCCCAAATAGGTCCAACGAGCGAAGCCGGACGTACCGGGGTATTGCCGATGCAATGGCAACGCAGTGGGATTTTTAATTTGCAAAAACTTCTTGACATTTTATCCCCTATGGATTACATTGTATCAATAACGATACAGGAGGTAGCAAATGATTAAGTATTTTTGTGACCTGTGTGGGAGTGAAATCAAGGCCACACACGGAGATGATGCCGAGCGCGTTAAGTATCAGGCAAGCGTTTCGTCAATGTCAGACGGCGCTCCTTACGAGTCGGTTTATTGTGCTTGTCCCGGTTGCGCTTCTGTCATCATGGACACCATAAGCAAGCTCCGCGTAGAGGAGCCATGACATCGCTCATTATATCCGGCTTAGTGGTGATAACGCTTATCTGCACCGGGTTGTTCGTCATCTTGTGTCAGGTCTGCGGTGATGAGATCGACCGCCGGGACGCTATCGACGCCGAGAAAAACAAGCGGGAGATGGGGCTGTGAGAATCAACCTTGTCAAGCGCCACGACGGAACGTTCATCCCTGCTTATAACAGCGACGCCGAGAAGTGCGCTAAGATGAAGCCCGCAACGTACGCGATGTCATGGAAGCGCGAGCGTAACCCGCGTCACCACGCGCTCGTATTTGGGATGGCGCGGTGCACTCTGGAAAACATGTCCGGCCCCTGGAACTCCGCGTACATGCGTGACCGCAACGGTACGCCATACGAGTTTTTAAAGGCAATCATGATCGAGATCGGGCAGGTCGATATAAGCATGAAGCTCGACGGCACGCCTCGCCCGATGGTAAAGTCGCTGGCTTTTGAGCAGATGAACGAAGACGAGTTCCAGCCCATCAGCGATGCAATATCTGAGAAGTGCGCCGAGGTATTGAAGATCGACGTTGACGAGTTTCGGAAAAACTATCAGGAGTACATGTAATGCTTGAAGGCACAATCATAGACCCGTCAATACGCAAGCAGCTATCCCGTCAATACAAACAATGGCACC
>DATIKF010000092.1:0-10691 GCA_035477855.1 Dissulfurispiraceae bacterium | reverse complement strand
ACTCTTGATGCAAAATGCACTGCCAAAAACGACTCTCTCAGAGGCTCAAGAATCGAAAAACTCGGGTCAATCCATGTCAGAACATCCCCCGAAATTGACCCTGCTGAGCCGCAGAGGGACTTTTTCAGCAGCCTGTTAGTGAGCGATTGCGGCTGTTCGCTGCCGGACAAAAACAGCCGTGTCTTTAGTTGCCTGCCTTTTTTCCGGCAAAAAATGATTCCAGTCCCGACCGTTCCTCTTCCGACAGTTTCAGCAGATGAAAACCGGTCTCGTCCAGTCGGAGAGCTTCAACTTCCTGCAGCTCTGCAATGCGACGCACATCAATGAGCAGATTCCCCAGATAGGTATAGATTGGCGCGACATCATCTCACAGTAAACAGTCGCATGCCGTCCATGCTTTTGGCTGCAATATTTTTTCGCATTTTCTGAAGCGTATTGACAGAGCGCTTCGCGCTTGCAATGGCCGCAGCCGTGTCTTTCTTTTTGCTGAACAGTCTGCTGAAGCTGAACCAGATGCGCCAGCGGGGATCGTCATCAGCTTCACCGGGCAGGGAGCGCAATGCTACCGTCAATAGCAAGGCCGCCTCATCCGCCCTGCCTGCCTGCAAAAAATCATCTCCAATCAGACAAAATGAAGATGCGACAGCGACCGGAGACTGCTCATGAAGCATATCCAGAATGCCGGTTGCCCTGTGCAAAAGGTCTGCTGCTTCGGCTTCCTCCCCCAAGGCAGCATATGCAGCGGCAAGAGAGCCTGCAAAAAGCGCAATGCTGACATCCTCAGCTCCATACTGCCTTTCAAGGATCGACAACCCATGCCGATACAACTGAATCGTCTCCGATGCGCGTCCTTCCCTTTTCAGATACTGTGCCAGACGACCGAGTGGGAGTACCATCCGCAGATCCTCTGCCCCGAAAGCCTCCTCGCACTCCAGAAGCGCCTGTCGCAACGCATATTCCTTATCATCGCCCGATACTGTCATTTCTGTTTCATGGTGAGAAAAGCAGGTTGCGGAAATTATACCGCAATCGCGACGGCTTCAGAAAATGCTGATCCGGAAAACCAGGTCAAAAAAAAGGGCTGGCTCCGAAAAAAGATTGAATTCGTCGTCATGTTACGTTAAAGTGTCTACACGGCATACGTTTGCCATGCCCGGCAATTCGGCCTCCTGCTATCTTGGAGACAGTCAACGCGCCGGACTTCATTTTTGGAGGCGATATGAACAGTCGAGTGAGAATTGCAGCTGCAAAAGCTGAAAAGAAGCAGCAAAAGCTTGAATCCGGAACGATATCAGAGATTTTCCCCAAGGTTTCAAAAATCACCGTATCAATGCGCTATGCGAAAACCGGTGCTCTGGAGCCTTTGACACGAACAGTCAATTTCACCCGTGACAGTGCAGCCCTGTTCAAGATAAGCTGTTTATGTTCAGAATGCCCTGAAAGCGGATTCGATTTTTCGGAAATATTAAAAACCATGGTAACCTTGCACAAAACCAGTGCAAAAGGTGCAATAAACTGCGAGAACTGCCCTGCTCCGGAATGCTCCGATGTTGCCTACTCCGCAACGATAAAATACCTTTAACCGATGAACTGCCGATTCAACAAAACGGTCAAATAAAAGGGGTGTTTCGCGAAGAGCGCTCAATTCACAGAAAGGCACAGAAAAAGGAGGCCGGGAAGACTTCCTTTTTCTGACTTCATAAAAAACAATACTTATGGAGCGATTTCGGCACGAACCTTCTTTGCAAACTCAGCCGCTGCGCCTTCTACCTTGATTTTTGCATCCTTAGCGCCAACTTCGCCTTCAAACTCCCCGTAATAACCGGCCTACCCATTTTCCGTTCACATAGCCCTTAGCTACGCCTTCCTTCACAATATGCCCTCTTTTCCAGATTTCAGTGGAACGAGGTTCCACAATGATAGCTCCGGCCGCGGTATCAACAAAAGCTGCCTGTCCCTTGTACTCCGCCATCAAAGCATTTTTCAGAACCTCTGAGTGGCTAAACGTAACCTTCTGCCCTCCTGCCACAGCAACATCAATCGACCTGCTGTGCATAACAAAAAACTTGTACGCCGGGGCGCCTTGGTTTCGGCCGTTTGCGGGGACGCGCATCCCGGCATCAATCCGAATACTACCACTATATATACGAACGGCAACTTTCTCATCTTGACCTCCTGATTTAATTTGATTAACTATGGCATAGCGTTTTTCAGCGCGGATTAAAACAGCGTGAATAACCGTTCATTGCAGTCAGCCGGAGACAGAGCAGATGACCAGGGTCTTTCCCGCCGTTCAGGGGCGAACATGCCCGGCAAGGCGTCAGGAGAACCCGGACGGAATCCCCGATAATTCCCGGACTTATTATCAGTCAGTTATGAAAAATCAGCTGAAGCAGGCATCTCGCACAGCAATAGTCTTTATAGATTGCACTTATGGCAATAATAACAGTAATATATTCAGTTACGAAACAGACGCATATCACTAACCTTGCTGATGGAATAAAGGCTGTGAAGGAACACCACCCCATACTCAAAACGCAGATTCAGGAACACATCGGAGGGGCTGCCCCCGTCATTGTGTATCTGAAGTCTTTTCTTGCAAGCGTCAACGAAACATACTGGAATCTCCAGGCGCGTCAGTCTACTCCCGAGCATCGTACATTTCCGCCGCACGGCAATGAAGTGTATCAGTCAATCTTTGAAAACAGCGGTACCGCCATGTCGGTTATCAGCGATGAAACAATTATTGTGCTGGCAAATAACGCTTTCACGCATGCAACCGGCTACACGAGGGGAGAGCTGGAAAACCGGAAGAATCTTGCCGAATTTTTCTCTCCTTGTGATTTTCAACATATCCTGTCGTTGATGAAGCCCCGGCGAAATGAGACGGATGCCGGTTTGCACTATTGTGAAACCACGATGATTGAGCGCACTGGCACAGTGCACCATATTTTCCTCTGTCTTTCGCCGATCCCTGACACACGGCAGTTTATCGCATCATTTGCCGATATTTCAGAGCGGAAAAAGGCTGAGGAAGAAGTGCTCCGGCAGCGGACAGAGCTGAAGCGCATGAATGCGAAGCTGCGCGCACTGTTTGACGTCTCGGCAGTTGCTGCCCGGTCGCTCGACCTCCATATTTTGTTGACCGATGCACTGTTTGCGATAACCGGAATCGATCTTCTGAACCTCGAACGCAAAGGCATGGTCTATGTGCTGGACGAGGGAAACGCACAGCTGATAGCCCATATCGGCATTCCTGAAGAGATTCTTGCCGTTCATCGGGCCATTGATGCAGAAACAGCGCTCTGCCTGAACAGAGTGCATGCCGCGAGCAGGATGGAACCAATCATCTTCTGCAACAACCCCATGCTTGACTGCGCATATGCTGCGCAGAAAGCCTGTCATGTCACGCTTCAGCCGCATATTATTGTTCAGCTCTGCTCCCATAACGCAACGACCGGCATTATGTGCCTGTACCCGAAAAACCACCTGAATCCGGACGTGGAAGCACGGGAACTGTTGCACACAATATCCAATCAGTTAGGACTTTCAATAGAAAATGCGCAGCTCTATGAGAAGACAAAGATTCTTTCTCTGCATGACCCGCTGACCGGCCTCCCGAACCGCCGCTTCCTGCATCTGGAGATAGAACGAAATTTCTCCAAGGCAAAGCGCTATGGGACGCCGCTGGCCCTGTTCATCCTCGATATTGATAACTTTAAAAAATACAATGATTCCTACGGTCATACCGCCGGAGATTCCCTGCTGGCGGAAATCTCCCGCATCATGCTGCGTGAGATACGCGAGTCTGACCTTGCCGTGCGATATGGGGGGGAGGAGTTTCTGGTTCTGTTTCCGGAGACGAGCTTTCAGCAGGCATTTGAAGTCGCTGAGCGAATCCGCGCTTCAATTGCTGCCAGAACACCCGTAACGGTCAGTATCGGGGTTTCAGCATTCGACGCAACTATGAAGAGTCACGAAGACATAATCAACAATGCCGACCGGGCGCTCTATCAGGCAAAAGCATACGGAAAAAACCGGGTTGAGGGCATAAGCCACCAGCTCAGGCTGCCGCTCAACGACTGATTCCGTTTTTTACTTCTGCGCCCCTTCACACCATGCCCGGGCGTTCTGGAACATCCTGAGCCACGGCGATGACCTGAGATCCCGCTTCATCGTCTCGGGCATCCACGCCCACTGCCATTTCAGGAACGCCCTTTCCGGATGCGGCATCATCGCAATATGCCTGCCGTCGGGCGAGCAGAGCGACGCGATACCGAGCGGCGAGCCGTTTGGGTTGAACGGATAGATTTCCGTCGGATTCCCGAGGTCATCCACATACCGCATCGGCACCAGGTTCTTTGCCAGCACGTCATCACGCATCTTAGGTTCCGGGAAATGCGCCAGACCTTCACCGTGCGCTACCCAGATGCCGAGAACCGAATCTTCCATGCCGGCAAGCATGATGGATGGGCTTTTGAGAATTTTAACCGTTGCAAAGCGTGATTCGAACCGGCCCGACCGGTTATGGATAAACCGGGGCTGCAGCGCATCAGTGATCCCCTGCCACGGCACCCAGCCCAGAAGCGCGGCAAGCTGGCACCCGTTGCAGACGCCGAGACTAAAGGTGTCCGGCCGCAGGTAAAAACGCTGAAACTGCTCGGCAACATGGCTGTGGAATCGTATCGTCGCCGCCCAGCCTTTGGCGGAATCCAGGACGTCGCCATAGCTGAAGCCCCCGACAAAGACAACCCCCCTGAAAGAAGCGAGCTCAATGCGTCCGGCCAGCAGATCACTCATCGTGACGTCCCAGGTCTCAAATCCGGCGCTGTAGAATGCGGAGTGCATCTCGCGGTCGCCGTTGCTTCCTTCTTCGCGGATAATCGCCACTTTCGGTTTTGCATCGCGTTTCAGGAAAATATCCGGCGTCGGCTCAGGAACAAACGACACCAGAAAGGACGGACCGGGACGGTCGTACACAGCCGCCTTTTCAGAGAGAGCGCATTCGGGGTTCATTTGCAGAAGCTCCAGCTGATGGCTCGTCTCTTCCCAGATGCAGCGAAGCAGGCGCATGTCCTCGCTCAGCACGACTGTAGTGCCGCATGCAACACGAATCGTTTTCTCCTCAGTCGGCAAACCAATTTCCTGACAGGCAACCCCGGCCTTCTGGAAGATCTCATCGACCGTACCGCGATTATCAGCAGCAACTTCGAATACCAGCCCCAGCTCCTCGGCAAAGAGCTGTTCAACAGCTGCCGTCTGGCTACCGTCTCCCCGCACCTCCGAACATCCACCCTGTATTCTGATATCCAGCCCGCAGTTGCCGGCAAAAGCCATTTCAAGCAGCGTTACTATCAGACCGCCGTCGCTCCGGTCATGCCCGGCCAGAATGAGTCCCCTCCCGATGCACTCCTGAAGTGCATGGAATGCATTTTTCAGCAGGGACGGGTTTTCCACGTCAGCAGACTGGTCGCCGATCTGACCGTAGCACTGGGCGAGGGATGAGCCGCCCAGCCGGTCTCTTCCCTCGCCGAGGTCAACGAGCAGCAGAGTGCTCTTGCCGGGCAGCTTGATGTCGGGAGTAATAACTTTTTCAATATCGGGCACCGGCGCATACGCTGAAATGACAAGGGTTCCTGGAGATTTCACCACCTCCACAGATCCGTCCGGGTTAGTAACCCGCGCCGCCATCGAGAGGCTGTCCTTGCCGCCGTCAAGCGCTATGCCGAGCTCAATCATGATATCACGCATCGCAACAGCCGCGTCAAACATCCGGGCGCCCTCGCCCGGCAGCTTCGGTGCCCACATCCAGTTTCCGGAACATCTGATGTCTTCAAGGGCGCTTATTTTAGCCCATGCAATATTCGTCAGGGCTTCACCGACACTGAGTCGGGCCATGGCTGCCGGGTCAATCAACCCCTTGATGGGCTGTTCACCGATGGCGATTGCCGCTCCGGTCCGCCCGAAATGGCTCTGCGCGATAACAGCTGCATCTGATACGGAAAGCTGCAGCGGCCCGACACACTGCTGACGGACAATAAGCCCGGTTACGGAGCGGTCAACCTTGTTCGTCAGGAAACGCTTTGACCCAACCGAAACAAGTCTCAACACCCGATCAAGTGCGTCACGGACCGTCAGATCAGCCGGAAGCTTCAGCGGTTCGCTGAGCATGGGGATACGCTCCATTCGGAACGTCTTCTGCGGCATATCGCCGAGCACCTTTTTCAGATCGAGATTCACCGGGGTACGCTGGATTCCTTCGGGAGCCTGCGGATCGTAAAGGACTGCAAGCCCGTCGGCGGTAATATCGCCGATGACGGCAAACGGCATTTTTTCGCGGGCACAGAGCTGCCCGAATGCCGGGACATGTTCAGCCCTGAGCAGAAGGGCGCTGTTTTCCTGATATTCCGCTCCCCATATTTCGAGTACTGAGAGCGACTCGTCGCCCAGCAGGATATTTCTGACATTGATCTTTGCACCGGCAGGATAGATAATCTCCTTTACCACGTTGCAGTTTCCGCCCGCGCCCTGATCATGAATGCTGACGATGGGGTTTTCCGCACCCATCTCGACACATGCACGGATAACCCTGTTCAGCTTCTGTTCCATTTCAGCGTCGCCGCGCTGGACCGCATTAAAGTCGAGTTCTTCGACATTTTCACCCTGAATCATGCTCGAAGCCGCACCGCCGCCCATGCCGATGCGATATGCCGGTCCGCCGACCTTAACAACAAGCATTCCCTTCTCGGGTTCGGCCTTTTCAATGTGCCGGCTGTCAATCTGACCGACGCCGGAGGTGAACATGATGGGTTTCAGCCACTCACGCCGCTCGCCGTTCGGCATCCTCAAACCAAAAGAACGGGTAAAACCCTGAATCATCGGCTCGCCGAACTTGTTGCCGTAGTCGGATGCGCCGTTGCTCGCCTCGATCTCGATGCTGAGCGGTGTTGCAAGGTTGTGAGGATTCACAAATGAAGGGTCTTCCCACGGCTGCTCGTAGCCGGGTATTCGCAGATTGCCGACACAGTATGCGCCGGTGCCCGCCACGACAAGACTGCCGCGTCCGGTCGCATGAACATCGCGCAGGCGGCCACCCGTACCGGTTTCGGCACCGGGGAAGGGCGCCACTCCGGTCGGAAAATTATGCGTTTCTGCGGTAAAGATGATGTGGTACAACAATTCCCGCTCACGATACGGCGCCGGAGCGTCCTGTTTGTCCGGAACAATGGTGCGGATGGGAAAGCCCAGAATCGCACTGGAGTTGTCCTTGAAGGCGATAACGCTGTTGTTCGGATTGCGATTGTATGGTTCTTTGACGATGCGCATGAGGTGATCCGGCATCTCCTGGCCGTCAATGACAAGGCGGCCGCCGAAAAACCAGTGACGGGAATGCTCGCTGTTTGACTGGCCGAGATCGAAACACTCGACTGTCGTCGGATTGCGCCTGAGATCGTTTACAAACAGATTGTAATAATAGTCGATATCCCGGTCGTCAAGCCCGAGACCCATCTTCTGATTGACGTGAATGAGGGCTTCTCTGCCCATCTCTATCAACGGCACTTCAGCGACCGGTTCGGGCGTGATGCCGGTTTCAAATGACTGTAATCGTTCAGGATATTCGCATTCGGTCATCCTGTCGTGCACCAGAGAAAGAAACGCGTCTTTATCAAAAGCGGCTGCGCTCTTTTGCTTTGGAAAGACAAGCCGGTAGCGTCGGGAGCGCTCGATGCGCTCAACCTTTGTCAACCCTGCCGCATGGCAGATGGAGACAGCATTTGTTGACCACGCGGTCGAAAAATTCATGCGTGGCCCAACCTCTATAATCAGCGACAGGGCATCAGCCGCGCAGGCAAGGAAACTCTGTTCCGCATACTGGTCCGGCTCGAATGTTTCAGCCAGCAGCCAGCCGAGCGTCTTGGATTCGTCGCCCTGCAGCGGTTCGGCAGCCGCGATATTGAAGCAATATTCGGTTTCAATATCCTGAACATCGGGAGCGCCACGTTCACGAACCGACCTGAGAAACACCTCTTTTTTATAGGGAGAAAGCGCGGGAGTGCGATAGAAATGCAAAATATTTCGGGCTGCCATGAAAGGAATCTCCTTAAAAGACCGGAATGAAGAATCAGTAATGTTCCTGCTTTTTACTTGCGCATCTGTTTCAGATAGGAATCGTAGTTTCGTTTTGTTTCGGCAAGGCTGTCGCCGCCGAACTTTTCAAGCATCGCATCCGCCAGCACCAGCGCCACCATCGCTTCGCCGACGACCGCTGCGGCAGGCACCGCACAGGTGTCTGAACGCTCATAGGCGGCTTCAAACGGCTTCTTCGAGCCCAAATCTACGGAACGCAGCGCCTTTCTGAGCGTCGGAATCGGCTTCATGGCAACGCGGACAACGACCGGCATGCCGTTTGTCATACCGCCTTCAATGCCCCCGGCACGATTAGTTTTACGATAATACGACGAACAGTTCATCCGGTTTTTTGCCTTCACCGCACGCTTTTTGTCAAAAAATATCTCATCCATGACCTCAGAGCCGAAGCGTTCGGCAACGCCAAAGCCAAGGCCGATTTCAACCCCTTTAATCGCCTGAATGCTCATCACTGCATACGCAAGACGGGCATCCAGCTTCGCATCCCACTGGACATGGCTGCCGAGGCCGATGGGCAGCTCGAGCGCAACGACCTCAAAGGCTCCGCCGACTGTGTCGCCCTGCTTTATTGCACGATCAATCTGCTGAATCATCTTCTGTGCGGTCTTCTTGTCAGGGCATCTGACGGGCGAGGCTTCGGCAGCTTCAAACAGGGCACTGTCAACGCAGGAGCTGTCAACAGGCGGCATTTTTGCCGTGCCGATCTGTGTCACATAGGAGCCTACGGCAACGCCGAACCGGGCAAGAAACTGCTTCGCGATTGCGCCGAGAGCAACTCGTGCTGCGGTTTCACGGGCGCTGGAACGCTCCAGAACGTTGCGGACGTCGTCGTGTGCATACTTCAGGGCACCCGCCAGATCAGCATGGCCCGGCCGCGGCCTGGTCACGGCGGCAATAGACCCGCTATGCAGAGCCTCAGGCGACATCCCCTCCAGCCAGTTCTTGTGATCACGGTTTTCGATGAAAACGGCTATCGGGGAACCGAGTGTTTTCCCCCAACGCACCCCTGAGAGAAGTTCTGCATGGTCCTGCTCGATCTTCATTCTGCCGCCGCGGCCGTATCCGCCCTGCCGGCGGCGCAATTCATGGTCCATCGCTTCCTGCTGCACCGGAATCCCGGATGGAAGCCCTTCCAGCATCCCGACCAGACCCTTTCCGTGTGACTCTCCGGCAGTAAAAAATCTTAATTTTCGCATACTTATATTAAGATACCGGATTCGGCAGATCAGGTCAAATTATGAGAGCTGGCTTCACGATAAATGGAATAAAAATGCAACACACCCGCTTCAGTTTGCGATGCTCCCCCGGAATTGACCGGACTGAAGGGCTGTTGCGAGCGCTTTTTCGTCGATGCGCTGCCTGCGGGCGGTACGGCAATGGTTCAGGTTCTTAATTGACGCTCAACATGGGGATTCAGATGGATGCGGATGATAACCTTGTTGTCTTTTTTCCGGTAGGTCACGTCAAGCACTTCGTCCGGACCGTATGCATGGGACAAATACAAGGGTCTTACTTCAAACCCCACGACGGCATTCTTCTCATCCAGTATCTTTGCCAGACTCATGCGCTGGAAAACACTGTGGTTTGTCACAAAATCAGCCGCCCGGTCAAGCGCTTCATCAGCCGAAAGGTGAGGAATGACGGTAAAGTCGAAATCGGGCGCGTAGGGCTCAAAGATCAGGTCATCATCCTCGCAATCGAGAAACGCAATGCGCCCAAGGTGCTGCGGCTGCGACCCGCTGTGAAGGACGAGACGGAATGTTCCCTCGACCTCATCAGGGGAGGCGAACTGAAGAGTAAGCTTGGGCAAGCCTGATAAGCCGAACATGGAATGCTCCTGCGAACTGGCTGTCATTGCGATGCTTGTTGTATTAAATCATTGCGGTTCCGGCAAGTCAAGCGGCGAAATTACCATATCAAAAATCATGTCGAAAGCAATTGCCTGCTGAGAAGGGGGACTTTTTCAGCAACCGGAATGTGTCAATGATTTTGAGACACCTCTCGTTCGCATTTAGTGTACTTTCTACTCGCTCACCGGAACCGGCACTGGTTTGTTAATCCACGCGGCCAGTGGCGCCGACGGCGGAACCGGCATTTTTTTTACGAATCGCTCCGGGTCTGCTTCGTAGGCAGCTCTCTCTCAGAAGTGGCTCAGGTTGTTTGGACAGGAGCAAGCGATTCTTAAGTGGGAAGCTGCTCAGCATCAGGCTGCCCGCACATGCTGCCTGCCGACTGCGTAGCCCATTGCATTTAAGGCTACACGTATCTTTCGGCTCCCGTAGTAAGGAAACTCCATGTACAACCGGTCTATTGCACACATGATCTGTAAATCCTGCTCGCTCATCGGCCTACGCTGGTAATATACGCTGCTTCGTGATAGCCCCAATAGCTTGCTCTGCTTTGTTACCGGTAGTGCGTGCTCCCGATCTATCATTTCCTGGCGCTCGGCTTGCCCACGCGCCCGAGCGCGACTGCGAAAAAATCATTCTCCATGGTCAACTGCCCTATCTTGGCGTGGAGTTCTTTTACCTCAGGTCCGGCAT
>DATIKF010000091.1:0-5745 GCA_035477855.1 Dissulfurispiraceae bacterium | reverse complement strand
ACTTCGTGAGCTGCAACAATTGGTTGTTCCCTCTTTAGGGTTTCGGGTAGAAAATTTGCTGCCGGTTTGAATCAAAGGCGACCCCTGCTCCCGGTATAGACAGGAGTCTCGCTATCTCAATCAAATAAAATATGCTGGGTTCGGTAGCAGATTCCAGTCTCTCATCGGGTCCAGCATGGGCAGTCCTCCCCGAACCACCAACCCGATCATCAGCAGGCAGCAGCAGCATAAAACGATGAGAACAACGATCGCAATGATCCAAATCGTGCGCTTGTTCTTTTTTTCCGGCGTTTGCGCCGCCGGAGGTGGCGTTCCGATGTATTCTTCTCTCACGCCATGTTCCTCGACAGGAGGGATGGTTTCTTCAGCAGGATCTGCGCCCTGCCAGCCAGCGGGCATTTCGATGCCCATGGCCTCTCCGGAATACGGAGGTTCAATCTGCCCAGCCGGTTCCTCAGGGACCGGGATCTGATTACCCGGATCTGGAGGTGGTTTCGATACACCATTCTCGTCGCTCATAAAACCTCCTTTATTCGCCTCAATCGACCCACGTGCCGGTAAATGGGATCAGGTATGCACCAGCAGAGATCACACCAAAGATCACCAGCAGAATCAGGCAGATGCCCATAAAAGTGATCGCAATATTAGCATAGCCAAGCACCAGGCCGGCGGTGGCCAGTCCATCTCCGCCAATTCGCCCCTCACTTTTTCGGATTTTACCCTTGGCAATATGGCCAAATATCACCGCAACGATTCCACCTAACCCAAAGAAACCGAGCCATCCGAGGATGGCAGAGATCAGGCTGACAATCGCTTCACTGCTGGTCTTGACCGGCACATCCTTATATTGCGGTTCATATTCGGGCGCAGTTTGATTCATATAACCCTCCTTTGATAAGAATTCTACATGGTCAGCGCAGTTCGTCTCGAGCGGCGCCATAACCACCAGATGATGAATGCGGTAGCCAGGATTAACAGGCACGCCATCAGCACCGGTAACACAACGGATATTATGGAGACAATCATGGATATGATATCCTCGGCAATACTGACGGGCACATTTCCGGCGCCGCCAGTTGTGGCCGTGACCACGGGCCGGATTGCGGCTGACTTGACGGTGTGTACACCACCCGCGACGACCAGGCCCAGGCCGAGTGACAATAGCGGGTGAACGTCTGTGATCACCTGCGCGGATGCAGCGAATGCAATTGCTCCGGCTGCTGGGCGGACGAAGGTCATGACGATATCATTGATGTGGTTGACCGCTGGTATCTTATCTGCTAAAAACTCAACCAGGCTGAGCACGATCAACAGCCCGATGATCCACCAGCTTGTCAGCATATTCCAGGGTTCGCTGAGTTTGATCAGGTCTGAAAACCTCGCCAGCAGCGCGATGCTTAATAATGGGATGTAAGCATTCAGCCCTGCACTGGCAGAGAGCCCAAAAGCTGAAAAAACCCCAAACAGGTCCATCTTGTTTCTCCCAATTAAAAGAACCAGTTAGTACAAAAAGCCTTCCCAGGTTCCGGTGAGCAAAAACCTGCCGCCATTCATGACTGCAATCTGGAGCATTGCAGTGTTAAGCCCAGCCAGAAGCAGCGGCCACATTTCTTTAAAAGTCCGGCAGCGATTCTCTTGTTTCAGCAAAATGGTCCATGCCACAGTATACACCAGCGTGAGCAGCAACAATACAGTCATTGCGCTGAGTATAGCCAGTGGATACATCGCCAGCGGATTTTCAGATTGGATCAGCAGGGCAAGCACTGCCGCCAGAAGCAGTAACTCAACCAGTTGCCGCCAGGTGGATAACGCCGGCTGCGGTATCCAAACCGTCCACATGCTTTGGTTGAAGGTAGGCAGCAGCACAGCGGCAATTGCCAGCCCGATGCCGGTTCCGGTTAGCAGGCGCAGCAGGTTGTGTGGCTCGTAGAATGTAGGCGCCTGCGGAAAAAAACGCATATAGGAATTTACACCATCAACCGTAAAAGCCAGCAGGAATAAGCCAAAGACAACATACATTTTCAATGCTGGCAATCGCCCACGCTTGCCCAAGCGCGCCTGGTAGAGCAGGCCCAGCAGCGCACCCAGGTACATACCCGAGCAGCGCGCACACAGTGGAACCGGCCGGTCGCCAATAAAAAAGCTGTGAGAAGGGATGCGATGGCATACCGCGTAGGCGACAGCATCGGCCTTGCCCAGCAATCCAGCAGGAGTCAGCGCCAGCCAGGCGCCAAAGATCACAATGCACACAGCGACAAGGGCAATCTTCATCCATGTAGAATGGGAAATCAGGCGGGGAGGTAGTTCCATCGTAAATGGATTATATTGGCTAATTACCACCGTTGCAAGCCGGCGCTTCTGTGCAAAAAAATGAGAAGTACATTATGATTATCAGCATGGATAGGCTGAGACTCCCTGACACACCATGGTTTGGCCTGAGCGGCGCCCTGGTTCTGTTGCTGTTCCTCAATGCCTGCACGACTGGCGGCGAGTTCATCCCAGCCGGCTTAACTGAACAGCCTGCATTAGAATCGGTTGAAATGCGCCTGACAGAAATTTATACGGCACAGGCAACTGCTGAAGCGGGTCAAAAATCAGCGCCTGTCACTCGGCAAGATGCCGCCATTAACCCGTTAACTGGATTGGTTGCGCCTCAACCAGAGTTGCTTAACCGTCGCCCGGTAATTGTTAAAGTGCAGAACCTGCCCAGGCCACGCCTTCAGTGGGGCGTTGCTGAAGCCGACCTGGTCTACGAGTACTTTACAGAGCTTGGCTCGACTCGCTTTGCTGCTATATTCTACGGAAATAGCCCCTCAAAAGTTGCACCGATTCGCTCGGCGCGCTGGATTGACTTTCACCTGGTGCGTATGTATAACAGCGTCTTCGTATTTGGCAGCGCCTATTACGAGCTGCTCGACGCGTTGTTCGCTGCCGAATTCAGTGAGCGCGCCTTGATCGAATACCCAGGCACCTGCCCGGCTATCTGCCGCCGTGAATCCAACGGCAAGAACTATCTCGCGGCAGACCTGACCGCGCTTGACGATTTTCTTCTCCGGGAGGGTATAGAAAATTCCCGGCCTGATTTGAGTGGTATGCATTTTGATCAGGTAATACCGGAAGGTGGCAATTCAGCCCAACTGGTATATGCTAAATTCTCTGCAGATGTTTACAGTCGCTGGGACTATGACCCTGGCAGCGGGCGCTATTTGCGCTTTTCGGATACCCAAAATGCTCGCACCCCCTCCGGTGAGCAGTATGAGGCTCTACTCGACCAGAGCAGCGGGGAGCAGATAGCTGTTGAAAATGTGGTCATGATTCTCGCAGAATATGAACTGTTGGTCCAGACCGAAACATCGGAAGTTTTCGACGTGGCTCTATTCGGGTCCGGTATGGCTTACCTGGCTCGCGATGGCCGTCTTTATAATGTGCGCTGGGTACGGCCAGATACCAACAGCCCGTTGAAGTTGGTCGGGCAGAAAGGGGTTGATTTCCCATTTAAGCCGGGCAAGACCTGGTTTGAAGTCATGGGCTTACATACGGACATCACCCGCGCTGGCGATACCTGGCGGTTCCATCATAGAATGCCGTAAACAGTTTAGGTTTTAACGTTTCACAAATTTTAACGTTTTACTGTCAACCCAAAATAGAAATGTCCTCAATTTGACAAAGTAGAAATGTCCTCTTTGACAAGGGTAGATAATCTGATATGGTAAACTCAAGCCACTCGTGCGGAAGATAGGGCAACGCTGGAGAGCGACCTGAGCGCCGACACGAGGCCGAAGACAGGGCAGAGCCGAAGGGCTCTGCTCATTGCTTGCCGCCCTGTTTTCGGCCAAAAGCGATAAACTCATTCGTCAGCCCGCATCAGTCTGCGCCATTGGAAGAGCCTGTATGAATAGGGCTACCGTTGAGGGACTGACCATAGCGACGCCAGGGATGGTTTGCAGCCGGAGGTTTAGGGGGATCGAACTGATGATCGAGGGACTTGGTATCTACGACTTCGGCCTGTCGAGTGGGCTTATGGTAGATGGTGTAGGACAGGGGTTTGTTTTTGTAGAGGATGGTGACTTCTCCTTTCGCATTTTCACAGACGGTCACCTTAGCGTTGCGCAGGGCATAGCCAGGGCGTTTGGATTGAATTTGGTAGATGACGTGCTTGAATTGGAGCGTCCAGTTCTTGGAAAGGGAGCGGGTCTCTTGATGGGTGAGGATCAAATCAAGTGGATCGGTTTTGAGTAAGGGGCGGTGCGCATCGTGGGTGCTGCGGGGCAGGACAGCAAACCGGCGATTATAGTCTTCGCGGAACTCGGGTAAGAACGCATTCGCCGTTTCCAGGTCAGAAATGCCGCGTAAGCGCAGTTCCTTGACCAGGCGGTCTTGCAGGGTCTGGTTGGCCCGTTCAATGCGCCCTTTGGCCTGGGGTGAGTTGGCACAGATGATCTGGATGTCCAGCTCTTGCATAGCACGTCCGAACTGGGTCAGGCCGCTGGTGGTTCCCAAGGGTCGCGCCTGGTTAACCCGGAAGATGCCGTGTTTATCGCTGTAGAAGGCCACCGGCTTGCCGTAGCGCTCCACATAATGGTGAGTGGCTTCACCGTAGGCAAAGAAGGTCTCCGCTGGCACGAACAACAATTCCATGAGCAGGCCGGTCGCATCGTCAATATACACCAACAGGGTACACTTGGGTCCACGCTCTTCAAACCAGGCGTGCTCCGATCCATCGATCTGCACCATCTCGCCATAACAGGCGCGCCGCTCCCGCATCTGGTGGAAACTCGGCTTTTTCGCTCGCTTCGACTTCCATATACCTTCGACAATCATCAGGTGGCGCACACTCTCATCCGATAGCTTAAGCCCATGTAATTCCACCAACTTTTCATGAGCCAAGGTGGGCCCAAAATCTGAATACTTTTCTTTGATCAAATCAATCGCCTGTTGCACCATTCCAGCATCCAGTTGGTGATTGCTTGGTTTGCCGCGTCGTCGGCTCACCAACCCTTTGGCACCCTCGTTCTGGTAAACTCGCCACATACGTCTCACCTGCCGGGTGCTAACACCTATTATCTGTGCAGCTTCCTTTTGGCTCAAGCGTTTGTCTTTCAATCGTTGCATGATTTCCAAGCGCGTCAGTTCTTTTTTGCTCATTGTCAGTAGTTTGTCCACTTTTTTGTCCCTTTCAAACAGGACATTTTAACTTTGGTTAAAGAGGACTCTACTACTTTGGGCTAACAAATTTTAACGTTTTACTTGACAGCAACATCACGATATGCGATACTATCGTCAGTGATCGCAAGGTCGCTGAATTGAATAGCCATCTTATGAAAGAGGAGGTGATGTCGACAATGGATAGTAGTACCATTCGTAATGCTGCGGCATCCCTCCTCGTTCTTCGATAAGGATGCCGCAGCAGAAAAAAATGAAGGCCGCCCGCAAGGGCGGCTTTCACCTTAAACCGCTCATTGCTTCAGTCAGGACTATTCGTCGCCCAAAGCAATGCCCAATGAGCGTGCTGTGCATACCTTGTGCCGTGAATGTCAACCCATTTCGGAGGCTTGAGCGCCTTCGCCGGAGAGACATATATAATCTTACCCACCGATTTGGTTACCCACTGCCCGATTTCACCCAGGTGTGGCAGCGTGTGTTCATCGCCCGAGCAGGCATAACGCCGAGATTCCTCAATGCGTCTTGCGCCTTCGGCTGCTGTCAGGATGTTGAAAGAGCGCCGCGCTGAACAAATACAGGCAT
>DATIKF010000090.1:0-2272 GCA_035477855.1 Dissulfurispiraceae bacterium | reverse complement strand
TCCAATGGTAAGAATAGGCTCAAGGTCTTCGTAAGTAACTGTAATCTTCTTTTCGGCTTCCAGGGCTACTTCATCGCTATCGGCAGCAATCAGGAACATGGCCTGCCCAACGCAATGCACCACACCTTCGGCTAAGCAAGGCTCGTCGTGCTTTACGGGATTCATTTGGTTGTGCCCCGGGATGGCGGTATAATCCAAAACGGCATGCACGCCTTTCACCTTGCGGGCTTCGGATAGGTCGTAGCTGATAATCCGGGCATGGCATCGCGGGCTGTAAACAACCCTGCCATGCAGCACCCGTGAGGCCGGAGAAAAGTCGCCCACATAAACCGCCTCTCCGGTTACGTGCATTATGGCGCTTTCGTGTGGTATCGTTTTGCTCATGGCAGTTTCAGTTTTTCTTACTTGCAATGAAAAGCTCAAATGCCTTCAACAACAGGTTTCGGGCAGCTAATGCACGGTATTCCCTAGTGCTCCGGGCATCGGAAATGGGCGAAAACTCTTTCTCGAGTATTGCCGCGCCTTCTTTTGCAGTTTCCCAATTCAGAGGCTTTCCTGTCAATTCCCTTTCAACTTTCAATGCCCTTTTGGGTCGCTCGGCCATTCCGCCCAATACCACCACAGCCTCCGAAACAATACCTTCATCACTTGTTCGAAGGGCTACCGAAAGAGAAACTGTTGAAATGTCGAGGTCGCGTCGCGTGGAGACTTTTTCTATGAAAAAGTGCATGCCTTCCGGCATCTGAGGGATGAAAACGCCTGTGAGCAGTTCATCGGGGCGCAGGCTCGTCTGACGGTATCCGGTTATGAACTGTTCGAGGTCATGTTGCCGCTTCCCTGCTTCGGAAGTCAACTCAACCACTGATTTTAGGGCAATCAAGGGGGGTATCAGGTCGCCAACGGGTGATGCTGTTACCAGGTTTCCGCCAACGGTGGCAACATTCCTGATTTGCTGCGACGCAAATACATCCAATATCGGCAACAGCTGCTTCAGATGCACCGAAGCAACCTCTTTGAGTTTTTCAATTTTAACACCGGCACCTAGAAACACGCCTTTGCCGGTGATCCGGACTTCTTCAAGTTCTTTTACGTGCGATAAATCCAAAATCTCGGGCAGATACTCATGGGTTTTGTTTTGCCTGATGGCCGTATCAGTAGCCCCTGCAATAATTTTGGCTTTGGGAAACTGAGCCCGGAGTTTCATCGCTTCCTGTAGGTTGGCAGGAAGCAAATACCGTTGCAACGGACTTGCGATGCTCAGGGACTCCCCTCCTGCCTTAATCTCCTGAAGCATTTTAACAACGGCGGCCCGGTTTTCGTCGAACCTGTCGGGCAGTCGCTCCTTGCAACATTGCACGGCTGCCTCTATAATGGGCTGATAGCCGGTGCAGCGACACAGGTTTCCGGCAAGGCTGTCCGTAAGGTTTTCGCGGGTGGAAAGCTTGTCGGATTTGTAAAGCGAAAACAGCGACATCACTACCCCCGGAGTACAAAAGCCACACTGGCTCCCGTGGTTATCCACCATAGCCTGCTGCACCGGATGCAGCCTGAGTTCCTGTCCGTTGCGCACGGCCAGATTTTCTACCGTTACAAGGTGCTTTCCATGGATGGCCGCAAGGAACAGCAGGCAGGAGTCAACGGCTTTGTAGCGAATGGTAAGGTTTTCGTCAAGTTCGCCCAACACCACGGTGCATGCGCCACAATCGCCTTCGGCACAGCCCTCCTTCACGCCGCGATGGTGGGGCAGGGAGCGTAAATAATTCAGCACGGTGGTTGACGGACGAAAAGACTCCTTGAAAAAGTCAATTGCCACGACCTTGTCATCCAAAACAAATTGCAGCACCTCAGCCATCATAAATGGTTTTGGTTTTTTACATCTATGAGTTTTGCCATAATACTTATGGCTATTTCGCGCGGGGTCTCCGCATGAAAAGGGATACCGATGGGTGTATTCACCTTTTCGAGTTGTTCTTTCGTAACCTTGCCGCCGTCTAAGATTTTTGCAAATGTTTCGCCCACTTTTCGTTTGCTGCCTATCATGCCAAGGTAAAGCAAGTCTTTGGCCGCTAAGACTTCGAGCAAGACGGCATCGAAGGCGTGCCCCTGGGTGGTGATCACCCCAAAATCGCGGGGTGTGAACGGAATAGAATTGGCCAACTCCAGATAATCGCCCGCTAAACATTCGGCATAGCTGTTCTGGAATTCCTTGTAAATTTCGGGACGGTTATCAACAAAATGCACTTTGAAACCGAGACCTGAAGCATATATTCCC
>DATIKF010000089.1:0-2464 GCA_035477855.1 Dissulfurispiraceae bacterium | reverse complement strand
CGCATAACCATGGCAAAGAATTACGTGTATGGTTCTTTCTCCGATATAATGGAGATGAAGAAGGATGTTTACGGCGAGCAGGTTGATGAGCAATACAGCCACACCTTCACCACGAGCGATGGCCGGCTGCGCATAAAGCTCGGACATCACGTGAACGATGATTACGACGATACGGTAGGTGCAGGCATAGAGAAAGTGAAGCGCTACATAAGCAACCTGGGTAAGGACGATGACAGCAAGCGTTTGGTTGGCGCTGTTATCCGGCTGCTGAGCCGCAACAAAGAGGGTAAGCTGCATGCAAGCCGTGTGGTACAATTGAGCAAGATGGCCGACGATAGCGGCGATGCCGATTTTCAGGAGGGAGTAAGAATCATCAGGGATGCGCACCGGCCCACGCGGAGCAAGAGCTATGTGCAGGCCTGGTATCGCACCGGGGTGAACCACGAATGGGTGGCACTTCCGCTTGGCATAACGGAGGCTTAAAATTCAATTTATGAGCAGGAACTTCAGGGTATATCTAAGCGGGCCTATAACAGGCATTGAGGAAAAGAGTGCGGGCTTATTTTCGGAGGCTCAAAAAGAGCTTGAGTCGAAGGGGTACGAAGTTGTAAATCCTATGGCGCTTATACACGACCACGACAAGAGCTGGGAGTGGTACATGGCTGTTGATATTTTGGCCATGATGGGGTGCGATTGTATTTGCCTGTTGCCAGGCTGGGACAAAAGCAGGGGAGCGCGGCTCGAACATGCCATAGCGCAGCAAAAGGGCATGGATTGCTTTTTTTGGTTTTCTAAGGCAGAGCATCTGCCTGCCATTCGAACACATCACCCTCCGGGCGAAGCCGGTTATTTGTAAACAAAACAATATTGCCATGACAACAGCAGGCCGATATGAGTTTAAGAGTGATGCAGGCGCACGGATGAAGCGCAAGATACAGGTTTTTCATGCCCTGCTGGCACATATGGGTTTGATGCGGAGCAAATACGACCTGTTGGCCGGCTACGGCGTAGAAAGCACCACCATGCTTACCGAAGGCGAATTGGACGACCTTATCGGGCGGCTCAGGGGTATGCAGAAGGAGAGCGACCAGGTTGCCGATGAGCGCATGCGCAAGCTGCGCAGCCAGGTACTAACCGACCTGAATAAGATTGGTATATATACCCATAACGGCGACTGGGGCAGGGTAAACAATTACCTGAAGCAACCCAAGATCTGCGGCAAGCTGCTCTACGAATGCGACGAAGATGAGCTGAAGCGGCTACACCGCAAGCTGATGGCAATAGGCGAAAAGCAATCGCGCCAGGAGCTGCATACACGCCGCCTGACGCGCGAAAATTAATACAGGACAGCCGTAGCATGCTACGGCTCAACAACCAAATTAAAACCTTAAACATGAAACGGTATTTAATCTATTACAATAACGGCCTTCTGGAGCAAGCCTGCAAAACAGGACCGGTTTACGAGCGGCTGGTGAAAATCGGGATCGTGCAGTTTGTGGTTGACACGGTTTTAGATACCGTGATGAGCCTCGATGCACTTGGCCGCGTAACTCATAAGCACATCAAAGACGCTGAAGATGCGGCGCAAATAACAGACGGCGACGAGTAAGTACAAAAATTTGAGACATGGAAAGCATTAAGATCTTCTTTTTGAACAAACGAAAGCAGCGCGATGAAAACGGCGAAGAGCGGGCATACCTGTCGGCCTTGGCGAGTTGCATACGCAATATAGAGCCCGGCAGCGCCAAGCATGCCGACCTGTTGTGGTTGATTAAACACAAGGATACCATCCTGGCACGCCGCAAGCTTATCGAGCTGCTTGCTAAATTGGGGCAGACATGAAAACAATACTGTGGACGAGCGCCCGGTTCGATGGGGAGCTGGAGTTCCGGTTCAACGAGGATGGGTTGCTTGTGGGCTACGACGACCGGGGCGAGCTGGCGCCTGATCAGCGCGCCTGGATACTTGCCGGGCTGCCGCGCAATGAGAAGGATCTGCGTGAGCTGGCAGCCAGAAGCAAAAGCATAAAGCTGGTAGAAGTGAAGAAGGATGTTGTATTCGATGATTTCTGGCAGCGCTACGACCACAAGGTGGTATCGAGCAAGAAGAAAGCCCGGGCAGCCTGGGACAGGCTGCCCAGGGCAGAACAATTGAAGGCCTATAACTACATTGCCAGGTACTTTCAGAGCCTGGCTGCGGGAGTGGCCAAGAAGTATGCCGAAACCTATTTAAACTCAAGTATATGGAACAACTGAATTTTATTCCGTTTAAATGCAAGATAAAGCTGAACCGCGAGGAGTATGCAACCCTGTGCAGGGCTTTAGGGCGTTACGAATACCGGCGCGACCCACAAAGCAGGGCAAGGCGCGATGAACATGCCATAAGGCAAGAGCTGGAGTCTGCAGCATGCGCCGAATGGATCATGAAAAAGCGCATGGAGATGGTGCGGCGGCTTATGGACCCG
>DATIKF010000088.1:0-2061 GCA_035477855.1 Dissulfurispiraceae bacterium | reverse complement strand
CCTTTCACCTTGCGGGCTTCGGATAGGTCGTAACTGATAATCCGGGCATGGCAGCGCGGACTGTAAACAACCCTGCCATGCAGCACCTTTGTGGCCGGAAAAAAATCGCCCACATAAACCGCTTCTCCGGTTACATGCATTATGGCGCTTTCGTGTGGTATCTGTTTGCTCATGGCTGTTTCAGTTTTGCTGACCTTCAAGGAAACGCTCAAATGCCTTCAGCAACAGGTTTCGGGCAGCTAATGCACGGTATTCCCTAGTGCTCCGGGCATCGGAAATGGGCGAGAACTCTTTCTCGAGTATTGCCGCGCCTTCTTTGGCAGTTTCCCAATTCAGAGGCTTTCCTGTCAATTCCCTTTCAACTTTCAATGCCCTTTTGGGTCGCTCGGCCATTCCGCCCAATACAACCACAACATCCGAAACAATTCCCTCACCACTTGTTCGAAGGGCTACCGAAAGTGAAACGGTTGAAATGTCGAGGTCGCGGCGCGTGGAGACTTTTTCTAGGAAGAAGTGCATGCCTTCAGGCATTTGAGGAATGAAAACGCCTGTGAGCAGTTCATCCGGACGCAGGCTCGTCTGACGGTAGCCGGTTATGAATTGTTCTAAGGTGAGTTGCCGCTTCCCTGCCTCGGAAGTCAACTCAACATTGGCTTTTAGGGCAATCAGTGGGGGTATCAGGTCGCCAACGGGCGATGCCGTAACCAGGTTTCCGCCAACGGTGGCAACATTCCTGATTTGTTGCGACACAAATACATCCAATATCGGCAACAACTGCTTCAGATGCACCGAAGCAACCTCTTTGAGTTTTTCAATTTTAACACCGGCACCTACGAACACGCCTTTGCCGGTGATCCGGACTTCTTCAAGTTCTTTTACGTGCGATAAATCCAAGATTTCGGGCAGATACTCATGGGTTTTGTTTTGCCTGATGGCAGTATCGGTGGCTCCTGCAATAATTTTAGCTTTGGGAAATTGGGCACGGAGTTTCAACGCTTCCGCAAGATTGGCAGGAAGCATGTACCGTTGCAACGGACTTGCGATGCTCAGGGACTCCCCTACTGCCTTGATCTCCTGAAGCATTTTAACAACGGACTCCCGGTTTTCGTCGAACCTGTCGGGCAGTCGCTCCTTGCAACATTGCACGGCTGCATCGATTATGGGCTGATAGCCGGTGCAGCGGCAAAGATTTCCGGCAAGGCTGCCGGTCAGGTTTTCGCGGGTGGAAAGCTTGTCTGATTTGTAAAGTGAAAACAGCGACATCACCACTCCCGGAGTACAAAAGCCACACTGGCTCCCGTGGTTGTCAACCATCGCCTGCTGCACCGGATGCAGCCTGAGTTCCTGTCCGTTGCGCACGGCCAGATTTTCTACCGTTACAAGGTGCTTTCCATGGATGGCAGGTAAGAACAGCAGGCAGGAGTCAACTGCTTTGTAGCGAATGGTATGGTTCTCATCCAGCTCGCCCAACACTACGGTGCATGCGCCACAATCGCCTTCGGCACAGCCTTCCTTCACCCCGCGATGGTGGTTCATGGAGCGTAAATAATTCAGCACGGTGGTTGACGGACGAAAAGACTCCTTGGAAAAGTCAATCGCCACAACCCGGTCATCCAAAACAAATTGCAGCACCTCAGCCATCATAAATGGTTTTGGTTTTTAACATCTATGAGTTTCGCCATAATACTTATGGCTATTTCCCGCGGGGTCTCCGCATGAAAAGGGATTCCGATGGGTGTATTCACCTTTTCGAGTTGTTCTTTTGTAACCTTTCCGCCATCTAAGATTTTTGCAAACGTTTCTCCCACTTTTCGTTTGCTGCCTATCATGCCAAGATATAGTAAGTCTTTGGCAGCCAGCACTTCGAGCAAGACTGCATCGAAGGCGTGTCCCTGGGTGGTTATCACCCCAAAATCGCGCGGTGTGAACGGAATAGAATTGGCCAACTCCAGATAATCGCCCGCTAAACATTCGGCATAGCTGTTCTGGAATTCCTTGTAAATTTCGGGACGGTTATCAACAAAATGCACTTTGAAACCGAGACCTGAAGCATATATTCCC
>DATIKF010000087.1:0-4077 GCA_035477855.1 Dissulfurispiraceae bacterium | reverse complement strand
CAAAGAGCATGGCATCAGAATCAGCATGGACGGCAAGGGGCGCTGGATGGACAACGTCTTTATCGAGCGGCTGTGGCGGTCATTAAAATACGAGGAGGTGCATCCGAAGGCATACGGCACGATGATCGAGTTGAGACAGGGAATAGCAGCATACATGGAGAAGTACAATCATCGGCGTCATCATCAGGCGCTTGACTACAAAACGCCCGATGAGGTTTACTGGACTATACTGCCGCATGAGCGGGCAGCCTGATGCTAAGCAGCTTCCCACTTAAAAATCGCTTGCTCCTGTCCAAACAACCTGAGCCACCTCAAAGTACTGGACATAGTGCTGACACTTCCGCTGGTGTTGCCGCCCACGGTGACCGGATACTATCTCATCGTCGCTTTCGGCAGAAACGGTTTTATCGGTAAATATTTTTATGAATGGTTGGATTGGAGCATCATGTTCACCTGGTATGCAGCGGTACTCGCTTCCTTTGTCGTAGCGTTGCCGCTCATGATCAAGACGGGGCGGGCTGCTCTGGAATCAGTGGACCGCAACCTCATCAATGCCGCCTATACCCTCGGCCATTCCGAGTGGGATACTGCGCTCAGGGTAACGCTGCCGCTTGCAAAACGCGGATTGATTGCCGGTGTTGTTCTCTCATTCGCCCGTGCGCTCGGGGAGTTCGGCGCAACGCTGATGCTGGCCGGAAATATCCCCGGCAAAACAGACACTATGCCGCTGGCGATATACTCCCTTGCCGGAAGCGGTGACTGGAGCGAGGCGACCGGAATGGTCATTCTCCTCACCCTGATGGCCGGGATATTTCTCTATCTTGCTAATCATTACAGCAGGAGGATCTTCTGATGGGACTGCTGGTGGCAGTCAAGAAAACAGTAAAAGGCTTCTCGCTCGACGTCTCGTGGGAAATCGGCAACGAACCGGCTGTACTATTCGGGTTTTCGGGCTCCGGGAAATCGCTCACTTTGCAGCTCATTGCGGGCCTGATGAAGCCGGACTGCGGTGTTATTCGCGCGAACGGATCGGCGTGGTTCGACAGTGCAGGTCATATCAACACAACGCCACAGCAGCGTTCGCTGGGCTATGTGTTTCAGGATCTTGCGCTCTTCCCGCACATGAGTGTCAGACAGAACATTCTCTTCGGCGCAAAGGGAGTTCCGGAATCGGAGACTACTGAACGGTACCGAGAGATGATGGATGCATTCTACCTGAATGATCTGGAGCGCAAGCGGCCCTCTGAAATCTCCGGCGGCCAGAGACAGCGGGTTGCCTTCGCTCGGGCACTGATGAGACGGCCCGATGTGCTGCTTCTGGATGAGCCATTTTCAGCACTCGACACTCCGCTCAGGATCGAGATGAGGAGTTTTCTCAAAGATCTGCGGAGCACCTTTCGGGTGCCGGTGGTACTGGTCACGCATGATGCCGTTGAAGCAGCAACGCTTGCTGACTCGATTATCGTCTATTCCGAAGGTACAATCATCCAGCGCGGTCCGGCGGCGGAAGTTTTCGGCAATCCTGCCGATGACCGTGTCAGGCGTCTTGTAATGGGGCAGGAACTTGCACTCAGCGCCATGTGTGCTGTTTACGCTAATAAATAACCATGAGGGTATTGATATGATCCAGCAGCTCACCGGCAGTGAATTGGAGCGTTTTAAGAGACAATTGACGCTTCATGGTTTTACGATGGAGCATCAGCTCAGGCTGAAGAACAGCAGTGCGCTCATCTCGGGCATCGGCGGGGTCGGCGGAACAACGGCGCTCTATCTTGCCATCGCTGGGATTGGTCGGCTCACTCTTGTACACTCAGGAGCACTGACCTCATCAAACCTGAACCGCCAGATCCTTATGACCGAGGATTATATCGGCAAACCAAGAGTTGATTGTGCACGCGAAATGCTCAGTCGCATTGCATCCGGCGTGCAGGTGGATATCCACGATGTGCGTTTGACGCCGGAGAACAGTGACTCCTTTATACAAGATGCCGACATTGCTATCTCGGCCCGACCGAACTTTCCTGAACGGTGCGAGCTTAACCGGGCATGCGTCCGGCACGGTGTGCCGCTCATAGAGGGAGCAATGTTCGATATGGATGCGTATCTGCTTTCGATCATGCCGGGACAGACGCCCTGCTTCCATTGTTTATTTAAGGACGCTGACAGCCGCTGGCAGGAACTCGGGTTCCCGGTGCTCGGCGCTCTCTCAGGCACACTCGGCTGCATGATGGCGGTTGAGGCCATCAAGGTCCTTACCGGATACGGGAAGCCACTCTTCTCAAGGATGCTGCTATTCAATCTTGCAACCATGGACTTTTCGACGATATCGGTTCAGCGCGATCCCGAATGCCCTGTGTGCGGATCGCTGAAGTCACCGGAAGGAGATAAAACATGAGCTCAATAACTATAACAGTCAAGTTTTTCGGTCCGCTCAGGGAGAAGATGGGAGAGAACCGTGAAGTGACGATTCCTGAAAGCGGAACGATACGTGCAGCGGTCGAAGGCCTCTCGATCAATCCGCAGGCATGGTATCTCTATTCGGTCAACGGCGAACATGCCAGAGCGGATGCTCAACTAAAGAATGGTGATGTCCTTACCATTATTCCGCCGATCAGCGGGGGATAGGAACTCTATGATTCATTGTCTAAGCGATAGCGAGATTGAACGATTGATTGAAGAGGATATCCCTTTTGGAGATCTGACTACTCATCTGCTGGGCATTGGAGACAAGGCGGGATGAATCATCTTCTCTACCCGGGAAGAGACCACTCTTTGTTGCACGGAAGAAGCAGCGCGCGTCTTGCAGAAGAGCGGTGCAACGATCACGTCGTGTGTGGCAAGCGGTACTCAGCTTGCTGCCGTGGGTATGGAATTCCTCTCAGCCGAAGGCTCAGCACAGACATTACATGCAGGATGGCGGGTAGCGCTGAATCTTATGGAATATTCGTCCGGTATAGCCTCGCGAACACGGAGAATCGTCGAAAAAACCCAAGCTGTCAATCCTGCGCTGTCTGTTGTAACGACCCGCAAGACTTTTCCCGGAACCAGAAAGATTGCGATCAAGGCAATCATGGCGGGCGGCGCATTACCCCATCGACTGGGATTATCGGAAACGGTGCTTGTTTTCAAGCAGCACTGCGCTTTCCTGGGTGGACTGGAAAAGTTCCTGGCTACGATGGAGGAGCTTCGCCGAAGAGCGCCTGAGACAAAGATCATTGTTGAAGCCGATACTCCCGAAGAGGCGCTTTTGATCGTACGCAGCGGGGCAGATGTTGTTCAACTTGATAAGCTTAAACCAGCTGAATTGAAAGAAATCGTCACTGCTATCCGAACATCAAATAAGGATATCGCTATCTCTGCTGCCGGAGGTATCAATGAATCTAACGCGGTGGAGTATGCCTCAACCGGTATTGATATTATAGTGTTATCGTCGGTTTATTTCGGCAGACCATCAGATATTGGGGTCACCCTTCATCCAGTCTAAGCCCATGTATGACAGCATGAACTGCGCTTTTTCAATACAACACAGACTGTCATATGAAAGGACCCTATATGGAGCAAATACTCGATATATTCAAAGCTCTTTCAGACAAGAATCGCCTCTTAGTCCTCAAAATACTCCAACAGGGGGAACTCTGCGGATGCCTTTTAGTTGCTGCCACGGCTCTTGTGCAACCTCAGGTTTCTTTTCATATGAAGATTCTGAAGAAAGCAGGTCTTGTTCTCACCAGACGCTGCGGTAGATGGACATATTACCGATTAAATGATACTGATATGTTTATGCGATTTCTTCTGGTCGCGGTTCTGGAGCGTATTGATAGAGAAGAAATTGCTGTTGCAATAAAGCGACTGGAGTCCTTCCGTTGCAGCAAAAATAATCCCTGCGGTTAGTTAACAAGACCAGCTACATCGTAAATTAGAGCTAGCTCCTTGTTTCCTAACAGGCTGCTGAAAAACTCTTGATGCAAAATGCACTGCCAAAAACGACTCTCTCAGAGGCTCAAGAATCGAAAAACTCGGGTCAATCCATGTCAGAACATCCCCCGAAATTGACCCTGCTGAGCCGCAGAGGGACTT
>DATIKF010000086.1:0-3817 GCA_035477855.1 Dissulfurispiraceae bacterium | reverse complement strand
TGTCGATTTGTCACTTACCGCCGCGAATTCTTGCGATTTTACACGAACTTTGCAAGACAAGAAAAAACCCCGGAAGCTCGATTCTTCCAGGGTTTCTTTGTGTTTAGCTGGTCGGAGCGACAGGATTTGAACCTGCGACCTCTTGACCCCCAGTCAAGGGTTATGTGCCATCACTACGGCATTTCTGCGCTGTTTGTCACTTGCACGTCACTTGCCCTAGCAGACTTACAAAAAATCTCCGCCGTATAATGACCCGGCAAATAAGGTTCTTCAAACCAGATGATCACATCTCCGTTATCGTGAAAGCTGGCCTTAAATTCAAAAGGTCGCTTTTTGCGGGATGGGTAAACTCCATTAATAAATGGTGATGCCTTAGCTTTAAACTTGGGGCAGTCCCAACAGTAAATAGGCTCTGTGGCTTGTGCGTCGTAACAGTGTGAACGCAAGCTTTCCATTTTCCCCTCTCCTCCTACTCTACCCACTCCACCAGCTCCTGGCCTAGAGTCTCAGCGGCCTCCCGGAGCAGGCTGGCGGGCAGGGTTTCGGGCATCTGTTCGCCATGTATTTTACCGCTGATTTCTGTGTCATAACCCGGCAACCTGGCGCAGATGGCGTAATCGAGCAAATCGTTTTCACCCTGCCACCTGGTCCAGGCTTTCCACCAGACTAAGATTTTACCCGCTTGCGTCTGGTATATCCGGTAGTCTGTGCCCCTGTCGCGTCCGTCGCTGGTCTGCCCGGTGTATCTGCGGGCATCGGCCAGCAAGCGACCCACAAAGCGCACGGTGCGGGTATCATCGTCCTCGCCTGCGCCGCGCAGCGTTCCGACCTCCAGGCTGACCTCCTCCATCCCTGACCCTTCCGCTTCTTTCATGGCCACGTACCGGCGCACGGACTCAGCGATCACCTGCGACAGGCTGTCCTCCCCGAGCTGCTCAGCGCGGTCGAACAGGGCAATGTCAGCGTCTTTGATGTAGATGTTTTTCTTAGGCATTGCGTTCTCCTCCTCAGTTTTGTTTTTTAATTTATCCCGCCCGGAGTTGCATACAACTCCCGCACGTCCATCTCCTGCACAATCACATATCCACCGCCATCTACCAAACCGGCACGATAATGTCTGCGGTCAGAGTCTCTCCCAGCACCGGGCACATTTTTTGAAACGTGTCTTTGCCACACATCTATCGTTGATTTTCCCTTCACAACCGTGGTTGAAACGCAAAATCCCCGGGCATCATGCGTCAGTATTTGATACATTTTCAATTTCTTCTCCTCCTTTTTCTGCCGGGATAGGCTCCCGGCTGGCCGGTTAGGCTTAACGCTGTGATGCTGTGCAATCTCCGTGGCACCAGCTCTGGCACTTGGGGCAGAGGCCGCTTTTTACCAGCCTGGCGTATTCCGCCGCCTCGGCTTGCAGTTCCCCTTCTCTGCGGGCCGCTATGGCCGCTTCCTCTGCCTTGACCGCCGCGAATTCTTCGGTTCCCGCGGCTTCGGCTTCTGCCTCGGTGATGGCGGCCATAACCGAGGTGTATGCATCCTCGCTGATGTATGCATCACCCAGGCGGGCATACCCACCGGCGGCTCTAATCTTATCAAAGTTGCTGTAATGAGCCTTGGTCACGATATGCGGGGCGTTAAAACTACTGGCCATCTGCTTGCCGTCCAGCCGGAGCACCAGTTCCAACAGGTCAACGGTTTTTTTGCCAAGGTTGACGTTCCACCCATCGGAATAGTCGATGTTATCTCTTACCGTGCGGGTCTTGGTAATTTCCACCGTTGCGGTCTTGCCGTTTTTGGTTTCCCAGGCTACCGTTCTTGTTGCTTGCATTTTTTCTCCTCCTCGATTGTCTATCTTGATACCATTATACGCCCTATGTGCGCATATGTCAAGCGTTTTATACGCATATTTTAAAGTTTTTTTAAGTTTTTAGCGAAAAAAAATAGGCCCCCGAAGGGGCCTGAGCGAAGGAGGAGGAAAAAAGCATAATTTGACATTAACCAATTGGTAAAGTATAATAGGATTTACCAGCCCCGGTGATAGCATCGCCGGGCCGACGCCCCAGGTAGGGGCGTTTCTCTTTATCTCAATTTTTCACGCTAATCTTTTTTCCCAAATCAAACAGTCCCATCGCCCCCAGTCCGGCCAGGCTGCCTGCCCATATCCGTTCAACTAGTCCAAAATCTGTAAACGGGTACGCCGCAACTCCGATCACCGCGCCCAGCAGCAGAGCTACTACGGGCGCATACCTGGTATCCAGATGCAGACTGCGCTTAACTACCTCGACCAGCGCAACTACTACCGGCAAAATAACTGTCGCAAATGCAAGGACATCATTCATCAGTTTCACCTCCCTATTCCCTTCGTCTGATTACCGCTTCAAACCCCGCCACACGCAATCGCGCCTGGACCTCCTCAGCGTTCTTTCGGTTGCGGAAAGCCCCGACCTGCACTACCCATAAGCCTGTTGGTTCCGGCGCGTCTGTCACCTTGTGCTTCATCATAGGGACGAGAAAGTCATTTAAAACACTTTGCCCATAATCGCTGGACGGCGCCCATCTTGCGCTGAGCTCCTCAACCGTCTGAATTGTCCCCGCCCATCGTAATCCCGCTACAACATGATAACGCGGATGAGGTATCCCAAGCGGCACAAGGCCCACGTAGGCGCTCATGTGGTTAAAGTGAGCCCTTACCCCTTCCTCTGGCGTGGAAAACGTCTGGTGCGACTCACGGACATGACACGGGCCTCCACGTGCTAACTTAATCCCCGCCCAATTATTTTGGTCAGGGGTAACTGCTCCCCCGAAGCGACCAAAGGCGGTTTCCTTGGCGGCCTGGGCATACATCACTTCCGGCCGGATGCCGGTCAGCGCTCCATAACGCCAGTAAACGGAGGCGACATCAATGAACCGCTGATGCGCTCCCCTGACTCTCGCCCATGATTGCGCTTGCGTAACCGTAACCAGCGCGTCACCGACTATCTTTGTCCCACCAACATTGACCGGCTCGCCCGCCTCGAGCATGTAATTTTTTACCGCGGCCAAAAAACCTGCCCACCCGCCGTTTCTACCCCTCAGCACCCGCGGACAGTTCTTTCTGCTCCAGTCGTGGTGCTGACGGACAGCCTGCAGAGGCAGCTTAAAATCATTGAGCAGCTTGGCTGTCAGCCATGCTGCGGCATCCTCTGCTCTGGTGCGGTTGCCGTCTGAGTTTTCGCATATTTCTATGCCGATACTTTTTCGATTCCCGGGCCCGTTTCGCCCATCCCCCGCGTGCCAGCCGTTTTCTGTCAGCGGCAGGTGCTGATAAATCTTCGGCGCAACCTTACCATCACGAGTCCCGCCGTCTACAGTAAAATGCCAGCTCGCTCCGCGTAAATTTGCCGCCGCGCTCTTTAGATATTTGGCGTGATTTTCCGCATCCGCCCCCGAACGTGTGTTCGCCGTATCATGGATTGTAATAAATTTCGGAGCCATGACATGCGCGGGACGGTTGCGGCGACCGGGCGGGATAAAATCCTGAATAATTGAAAAAGTCATACTTTCACCTCCCCGCGCTCATATTAATTACCAGCAGGATGAGTGATGTGATAACACCACCCACTATTGCCATCAGGGTAAGGTAGATTTTCTGCAACACATGTTTCATTTCACAAAAATCAGCCTCCAAGTTTTTGATACGCTCTTCGTGCCTAGCTACGTCGATTTCAAGATTGGTCAATAATCCCACCTCCGCCTTAAATGTAGTTAAAATCATATATAACCTTAAGTGTATGCGCCGATGTCTTGCTGATCGGTTCCGCCAGCCTGATCCGGCTAAGCA
>DATIKF010000085.1:0-1724 GCA_035477855.1 Dissulfurispiraceae bacterium | reverse complement strand
GCCACAAAGCTTGCAGCTTATCGTTGCAATATTTATTTTCCTGAATTGTTGTTCGATTTCAATTTGAGCGGTCATAAAGAGGAACGCTTCCTGATCAAAATCGAAAGCGAAGACCAGGGGGTGGATTATCAAAGCGTTCTGCTTGATATAAAAGGTTGCGGATTTTTCTTTCCCTTTCCCGCTCCCGGCAACCATGTTTTATGCAGCATGAAAATTGCTGCAATGCTTGCCCGTGCAAAAGGACGCGATTTTTACGACCTGATGTTTTTGTTGGCTAAGGCAGAACCCGACTTTGATTTCCTGTCGAAACGCTGCGGTATAAGAAACTCCAAAGAATTGAAAGAGGCTGTTTTGAAGCTTCTTGAGACCATTGACATGAGTAAAAAGCAAAAGGATTTCGAACACCTGCTTTTCAATAAAGAAAACAGCAGGAAAATACTGCGTTTTGGCGAATTTATGCGATCTTTTAATATGTAATTGCCCCTCCCTGAATAACCTCGCCAGAGGCGCCCTGAGCCTTGTCGAAGGGTGCCCCACTTGCCCTGAGCAAAGTCGAAGGGTGCCCTGAGCCAGGTCGAAGGGTGCCCTGAGCCAGGTCGAAGGGTGCCCTCTGCCTAATGACCAATTTCCAATGACCAATGTCCAATAACCAACCTCCCCGCATCTGGCTCTCTTCGCCCCACATGGGCGGTGCTGAGCAGGTATTCGTTAAAGAAGCCTTCGACACCAACTGGGTAGCCCCGTTAGGCCCCAATGTTGATGGGTTTGAGCGCGACCTGCAGCAATATACCGGGGCCGGGCATGCTGCCGCCCTGAGCAGCGGCACAGCAGCCATCCATCTTGCCCTGATCATGCTCGATGTGCAGCCCGGCGACATGGTCATTTGCCAGAGCATGACCTTCTCGGCCACCGCCAACCCCATCCGTTATCTGGGCGCAACGCCGGTTTTTATCGATAGCGAGAAGGACACCTGGAATATGTGTCCCGATGCACTGGAGGAAGCCCTGAAAAAATTTTGTAGAAAAATTGCAGAGGGCAGAGGGCATGGGGCAGAGAAATCAAAGGTGAAAGCCATTCTCCCGGTTCATCTCTATGGGATGCCGGCTAAAATGGATGAAATCCTCGCCATTGCCGAAAAATACGACATTCCCGTTGTGGAGGACGCCGCCGAGGCTTTGGGTTCGGAAATCCACGGCCGCAGGTGCGGCAGCTTTGGCAGGATGGGCATCCTTTCTTTCAACGGCAACAAGATCATCACCACCAGCGGGGGCGGTGCGTTGTTGTCCGACGACGAAGCCCTGATACAAAAGGCGCGTTTTCTGGCCACCCAGGCCCGCGATCCCGCACCCCACTATCAACACAGTAATATCGGATTCAACTACCGTATGAGCAATGTGCTGGCCGGCATCGGCCGCGGACAGATGCAGGTGCTTGGCCAGAGGGTGGAACAGCGCAGGGCCAACTACCAATGGTATCAGGCGTTGCTGGCCGGCCGGCCCTGCATCTCCCTTTTGCCAGAGCCCGATGGGTTCTTTGCCAACCGCTGGCTTACCACCATCCTGGTTGACCCCGGGACGAGCGGTGGTATTACCCGCGAGGACATAAGGCTTGCCTTCGACGCGCAGAACATCGAGTCGCGTCCGCTCTGGAAACCCATGCACCTGCAGCCCGTGTTTCAGGGCTTTCCCTATTTCGGAGGCAATACTGCCGAAAGGCTGTTCGAA
>DATIKF010000084.1:0-25315 GCA_035477855.1 Dissulfurispiraceae bacterium | reverse complement strand
AAAGTCCCTCTGCGGCTCAGCAGGGTCAATTTCGGGGGATGTTCTGACATGGATTGACCCGAGTTTTTCGATTCTTGAGCCTCTGAGAGAGTCGTTTTTGGCAGTGCATTTTGCATCAAGAGTTTTTCAGCAGCCTGATAGAGAACTTCTGTAAGACACATATTAATTTTTAAGAAATAATCAATTCTTTTCTAATTTCTCTTTTAACATTTTATTCTCTCTGACAATCCTCAACCATTTCAGAGCCTTGTCAATGGTAAAGAGAATCTGTTCCTTTCTGAAAGGCTTGGTTATAAAATCAAAGGCATCCTTTGACATTGCCTCTGTTGCAGACTCAATGGTCCCGTATGCGGTTATAATTATTACCGGTATATCTTCATCATATTTTCTGATGGTTTTCAGGATTTCTATCCCGTCAGCCCCCGGCATTTTCAGATCCGTGAGGACAAGGTCATAATCTCCTCTTTTTATCCATTCGATAGCCTCGATGGGATTGTTTGTTGTTATAACCTCATATGAAGTCCTGCTTTTGATTATCATGCTTAAAAGCACGAGCATATCAGGCTCATCGTCAACTATCAATATTCTCTCTGACATATTTTCCTCCTTATTCTTTTCTATGTAATCTATGACTGCCTTCTAATAAGTTTGCACAAATGGAAGATGATGATCTCCTCATCTGAGATGCAAGTCCGAATTTTTCGGTTTGTGGAAAGCCTTCTGTAACTTTGTAAATATTCAAAGTTAATTTTGACTTTTTTTGAAAACCTCGGGTTCCTCCACTTTGTTAATTTTGTTCACATTTTCCTCTCCTGACACTAATCACCGATACTGACACTACCCACTATCCCCTGTCTTTACTATCGGCAGAGTGATTATAAAAGTCGTTCCTGGCCTGCGGGATTCTTCTTTTGTTTCAGTCTCAAAGGTGATTTTCCCCCCATGCTGCGAAATAATTCCATAACACACAGAGAGCCCAAGCCCTGTTCCTTCTCCCACCTTTTTTGTTGTAAAAAGAGGATCAAAAATCTTATCCCTGTCTTCTATTCTGATGCCGTGGCCGGTATCGCAAAATCGAATCTCAAGAAACTCATCATCTAATAATCTTGTCTTTATGCTTAAACTCCCTCCTCCCTTCATAGCATGGATTGCATTGTTGATAAGGTTAAGGAAGACCTGTTGAAACTTGCCGGGGTCGCCTTTTACAGGGGGCAGATAGGGTTGCAATTCGCTCTTAAGACGGATGCTGTTCATAGCTAATGTATTTTTTACGACAGCGACAACGACTTCTATATTTTTATTGATATCGCAGATTTCTTCTTTCTGCTCAGAATAACGGGCAAAACTTAATAGCCCCTCAACTACCTTTTTGGCATTAAGTGCATGTTTTTCTATTGTCTTAAGCATTGTATATTCACTGCTGCACGGGGATGTTTTTTCCAGAAGAAGGTCGGAAAAGCCGAGTATAATTGCAAGAGGATTATTTATTTCATGAGCTACACCGGCAGCCAATGTCCCCATCGAAGCAAGTTTTTCGGTATGGTACATTTGCTTTTCTATCTCCTTTTTCTTTGTGGCGGAGATGTCTCTGGATATGCCTAACACAGTATATGTTTTGCTTTCTTCATCATAAAGCCTTCTCATCTTGGTGTTCAACCAGTATTCGTTTTCACCCATTTTCAGGTAATGTGTGAATTTAACGCTTTCATGGTGAGTAAACACATCTATTGCTATTGTAGAAACATCTTCGACAAAGGGATGAGGAATTATATTCTCAATGCTGTGTCCGATAATATCTTCATATTTCTTATGAAAAAACTCCATGCCATATCTGTTTATAGAGAGATATCTGAGATTATGGTCAACCGTGAAGATAATATCATCAGCATTTTCTACAAGAGACTTATATTTTTCTTCGGATAATTTGAATTCAAGCGTCTTTCTGTCAACCTCTTTCTGCAATGATTTTGACCAGTTGATAAGCATGTGAATATTAAGCAGACCGAATACGAGAGTTCCTGATATTATCAATAATTGTATTAAAAATAGACGTACCTGTATCGAATGAATTGCGTCTTCCACCTCGCTTATCGGAGCAATAACTGCAATTGACCATATCTGGTCCCCGGACTCTGTCAGGCGAATAGGAGTATATGCAATCAGCTTTTTCATCTCTCCAATCTCCCCCCTGTGCCATCCGGATATATACCAGTCCGTTCCTTCTTCCCCTTTCAACATATGATTTACCTGAATATCATTGATCCTTTCGAAAGGAATTTCAGGGCTTTTCTCTCCCCGTACGACAGTAGAATCCCTGCCTATAAAAGCTTGCTCATTGTGATACAGGAATATATTGTTCTGATCAATAACAAATGCATGCCCGGTCATGCCGGATACAATGTCTTGAGTTACTCTGGATATTAATGAGTAAGCGTCAACAACAAATATCAAAACACCCGAATAGTTATCACTGCCTGCCGAGAGACCGGCGCCTCCCTTTTTGACAGGTTTAACAAAATTTATAATAGGCCTATTATAACCAGCTAAATTTTCAATAGAAATACGGCTTGTAAATATTTCATCCCTGCTATTGCTGATATTTTGAAGTTTCAAATAATTGATATCTGTTGAGGTTGCCCTTGTGGTTTCTACTCCTCTGTCATCAGCCAGACGAACAGATAACTTATGCCTGTCAACATATCTTATTTGCACGCCCCCTTTGTCTCTGATATTCAAGAAGATTATTTTCATATCATCGTCTGATCTTTTTGTATCATCAAAAAGATAAGGGGCAGCAGCCATAACGGACAATTGACTCTTCAGGGATTCTATATCGTGTTCTATTAGTTTAGCTGAGTTGCGGGCAAGAACTAATTGCTGCTGGTTGAAATTGTCGGTTACCACCTCTCGAACCTTTTTTGAAGAAAACCAGCCGAGAAGCACTATCGAGAAAACAAAGAAAACCACTCCAACAACAATAATAATTTGAGATCTTTTAATATTCATAGACAATATTTATTACTCAACGTTCGCAGTTGTTTTTTGCTGTCATTCTGTGCTTGACACGTGTCATTTTTTACCATATCTGTTTCTGATCTTCGCTCCAATGACGACACCGAGAAAAATAGCGCCGAATGCGACGATACCGACGATAAGGTAATCCATAATGCCGTGCTCCTTAAAGAAAAAATTGCTGTATGCGATGCAGCGATGCAGCGTTGCAGCTAACGCAATGAGACAATATCGCCGTCTTTCACGGGCAATTCAAGACCGACAAACGCAAGGGAATCCCCCTCGAATACCTTTTTGACCACTGCCGTTCCTCTCTGGCGACCCTCTGCATCCAGAAGAAACACGCGCGCATCCGGCTGCAATCCGTGGCGTGAACCGAGACCGAACGCTACTTCATACACATTATCGCCATGCACAATCCGGTAGATTTCGGCCTTCCCCTGGGCTGCCAGCAATAGCTCAATTTTTTTCGACATCAAAAATATCGCCCCCATGGTGAGTCCTCCCGACAGGAGACAGAACAGCGCACCAAGCCACGGAGCGACTCCGGTATTCCTCTGCATGACGGACAGAAAGCTCCCACGAAGACTTGCATAATCTTTATGCACGATGACACGAAACACAAAGTGCTTCTTGGCGTCTGCCTCCCCTTTCGGAAAAACAGCCACATCGTACTCGCCGGGCGGTGCATCGTTGGTCACAGTAACATTGCCGGTCCACATATTGCCGCCAAGCCAGTACCCTGACTTGGTTTCTTCAATCGCAAGCATCACCTTCTCAGACTGGCTGCTCTGCGCAAGCTCTCCGGCATTCTTGATTTTCGGGTCAACCGGACCGTTCACATTGACGGTCTGCCCAGGAAGAATATTATAGACATGCAGGGGCTCCCTCAGATTGGCGACGCATGCATCAAGCAGGGAGACAAAAACAAGGATGAAAAAAACCGCTCCCATCTTTCTGGCATGCTTTCTCACTTCCATCAGCCGCTCGAGGCTCAAGATTCAACCTCTTTATGAACATCCGATTCCGGGGATTTGAGCTTTCTGACCAGGGGAATGCCGAGAGCCAGCGTAGGGATGAACAGGCCGAGAAAGACCTTGAAAAAAACGGCATTGAAATCGTCCGGATTACTGACGGCAAAATACATGGCGATGCAGAGTTCGGCAAGTATCAGCACATCAATGACCACAACCGCTATTTTTTGCTTCATGTTCATGAGAAAGCGCGACTCCTTCGGCATGAGATAGCATGCATAGTTTACCACAGACAAAAATCTTCCCCCGGCCGTGCAGCCGGGGGAAGGCAACAGCAGAGAAAACGGAGCAGCTACTTCTTGAAAATATCCGTTCTCGTGATGTTCATAAACCGCAAAGCCTTGCCGGGCTCCTTGAAGTAAATGCGGACCTCATCACCCGCATCCCATGTCTTTTCAGGCAGGGCAAGGTATTCATACGGCGGCGAGAAGACGATGAGCTGCTTCAGCCTTGCGGAATAAATCGTAACGGTCTTCTTCTCCTTGTTCACTTGCGGGAACTTCTTGCCTTTCACCAGTTCATTTTCCCGATCGATGTTCTCCTTTTTGTCGACAAGCGCGAAATCGATAACCTTGAAGCCCTGAGTAGCAGGGTCGAAAACCGTGATCTGATTTTTCGCGATATCGATCCTCATCCTGTATCCTGCCTTCGGAGCGGCACCCATTTCCATGGGATCCGTCGGCAGCACATAGGTATGCGGCGGCAGCGTGTTGTAATCCGGATTGCCAGGATCCGCCTTTTTGTCCTGAATGAGGGTAACCGTATTCATCGCCTTGTCGTATTCAATAACCCTTCCCTGATCGACCTGGCCGAGTTCCCCGCACCCTGACACAAACGCAATGAAAAGGATTGCCGGCAGTGCAATCAGACAGAGTTTTTTAAGAAACCTGAACCCTTTCTTCATGGTTATGCCCTCCCTTTCTTCTGAGCAATCTCAGCACGCGCACCCTGGACCATCCTCACAAAAATATACAGTGAGAGTGCGCTCACCAGACCGAGAATCAGGATGGTAGACAAGATATCCGTTATCGCCTTCGTTCCGTCCACATATCTTGGAATGAGCTTCATGATAACGGAAATGTTGCATCCCATGACAGCTATGCCGAACGCAATTCGTATACCGTAGCCCTTGATATATTTTGTGGCAACGGTTCCTACCTGCGCGCCGATCGAAGCGCCGACAAGCATGATCATGGCGGCGACCAGCTCGGTTCTGCCCTTGTAGGTATAGGTTCCTGCGCCGTACAGTCCCGATATCATGACTTCAAACAGATCGGTACCGACCGCAATGTGTGTCGGACAACCCATAAGGTAAATCAGCATGGGCATGCGGATCAGACCGCCGCCGATGCCGAGAATGCCGGCGAGCCATCCGGTCAGAAAGCTGAGAAGTATCGGCACCCAGATGGATACGACAAATCCGGAAACCTTCAAATCGACCATCGGCGGGATTCTCAGTTTGTGAATGGTCTTGTGCCACTCAATGCCGGTGGCAAGCTTGTCGATCTCTTTGCCGGCTTTTATTGCGGCTCTGTCCTTCTGTTTTCTTTTATTGACGTCGTGAAAGACCGTCCAGGCGATTAGTGTGAGAAGGCAGACATACATCCAGCGGACATAAAGATCGACCTTGCCGATACGCTCCAGCCACATGATCATCTGTGCGCCCGCCTCAAACCCGACGACGGTGCCGATAATCATTATAACGCCGAGACGGTAGTCAACGTTGCCGAACTTTCCGTGGCGCATGGTCGAAACGAGTGATTTCCCCGCCATGTGCGCAATGTCGGTACCGATGGCAAATGCCATGGGGAAGCCGAGAATATTGAGTCCCGGCGTAATCATCCAGGCGCCGCCCATTCCGAAAAACCCGCCGATGATGCCGACGCCCAGCCCAAGAATAATCAAACCGGGCCAGAATATCGTAACGCCTGAGATAGGCATGAGAACATATAAAAACTCCATACAGTAACCTCCTCTAACCCGGTTTTAGTGCTCTGCCAGATCTCTGGACTTCAGGTCAATACCGATGCGGCTCATGACGAAATCTGCAATCAACCCGAGCAGTACGCCGACAGTCGGAATAATTGCGACGGTCAACAATGCAAAATAAATGTGGCTTTCATTATACAGATTGGTGAACCATGCTTCCCATCCCGTGAATTGCCGCGTGTCGGCCACGATGACGATAGGCGGCGACTTGTCTGCGGCTGCAAAAGCAATCTGCGGGAGCATTGCCAGAGCCATTACGGCGAGTGTAAACAATTTGCGCATTTTCCCTTCCTCCTCAATGTAGAACTTCACTAACAGTTCGAAGCAACTGTGTCGATTTCTCCTCTTGGAGACTCACCCTGTTAACAGCCGTCCCCCACCTCCTTGCCCCCCTTTCGCTACCGACCGGAAATCGGACGGCAAGCATGCAATTATTACGCAAAACCCCTGTCTCATTTGGAGCGAACAAGCTCAAACTCGTTCAGCACTTTATACTTGCCCACCTTGCCGATCAGCTTCATGAAGGCGAGTGTATTCTCATCAGCGTCTATAAAAATGCGGTAAACCGCGACCGTAAACGCCCCCTCTTTTATTCCGAGGTACTCGGCAACATCGCCTTTTGCCCTGACGACATCCACCGACTGAACGACCTTCGCAATCTTGCGAAGTGATCGTTCCTGAACGGCATCAAAGAACGGCTGCGTTATCAAATCGGCCTTCTCGATACCCGGGACAAGGCGGGAAGATACATACAGGTCCTCGCAGCAGACCGGTTCACCGTTGACGGTATCGCGGCACTGAACATGAAGCACCGACCCGCTGTCGTGAAGATACTGCTGCGACTCACCGTTCGTTTCATTGAGGGTGCGCTTCACTATTTTCCGCTCAAGCCGCACGCCTGACCCAAAGGTGTCTTCCGCAAAGCGGGTCCGAATCGTCATGCCGAGGTGAGGCACCGAGCTTTTCACGAAGGTGCCCTTGCCCTGCTGGCGCTTCAGGTAGCCGTCCCGGACGAGATCGGTTATTGCGAGACGAACCGTAGCCTTGCTGACGCTGAACATGCGGCAGAGTTCGTCTTCAGACGGAATAAGGGAATTGACGTTCCAGTCGCCCTTTTCTATCTTGCGTTTGACGATGTCATAGATCTGAACATAGAGTTTTTGCTGACTGTCCCGATCAATCACTGCTTCGATCATATGGCATCCCCTTCAGTCTCTGTTTCATGCCGCATAAATGGCTTTTTACGGCATGCCAAAACGCATGACAGATATATGCAAGGGGAATGCCAGAAACATAACTCATTGTTTTTTCAGTTGACGGGTCTTTATAAAGACCGGTGATGAGAATGATGTGAAATATAATGTTGCACAAGGGCGGCAATCACATAAAAAAACACAAAAAACAGAGGTGCGAACAGCAACTATTTGTTGCTATAGATGATTATGTTGCAATGCGGAGCTGTTTTATCTTGCGCTGAAGCTGCTGCCGGTAGATGCCCAGAATCTGGGCCGCTTTTGATATATTGCCGCGAGATTCCTGCAATGCAGCCCAGATAAGCTCCTTTTCATAGGCTGCGACCGCCTCACGCATCTTCGGCGTTGCGCTCCGCTTCCTGGGCGGCGCCTGCTGGAGCACCTGCGGCAGGCTGGAGGGGAGGATTTCCGGACCGCTGGTGAATGAGACGGTATGCTCGATGATGTTTTCGAGTTCCCGCACATTTCCCGGATACGGATAGTTCATGAGCATAGTGAGTGCGTCGTCGGAAATGTCCCGGATCAGGATGTCTCTTCGTTTCGGGGCGTGCTTCCGGATAAAGTGCTGCACGAGAAGCGGGACATCCTCCATGCGCTGGCGCAACGTCGGCAGATGAATGTTGATGACATTCAGCCGATAATAAAGATCTTCGCGAAACGTGCCCTTCTTGCAGAGCGCCTTCAGATCCTGGTTGGTCGCGGCAATAAACCGGACATCGACATGGTGAACGCGGGCGCCTCCCACCCGCATGAATTCGCCCTCCTGGATAACCCGGAGCACTTTCGTCTGAAAAAGCGGCGAAACGTCGCCGATCTCATCAAAGAAAACCGTTCCGCCGTCGGCGAGTTCGAGGATGCCCTTTTTGGTATAGTTGGCACCGGTAAATGCCCCCTTCTCAAAACCGAAGAGCTCCGATTCCAGAAGGGTATCAGGGATGGCACTGCAGTTGATGGTCATAAAGGACTTCTGACTGCGCGGACTCCAGCGGTGGATAGCGCGGGCAACCGGCTCCTTGCCGGTGCCGCTCTCTCCGGTAATGAGAACATTGCTCTCGGTCAGGGCTGCTTTCTTAATGAGGCCGAAGACATTCTGCATAAGCACGCTTTTGCCGATAATCTCATCAAAGCCTTCGCTATGCGTCAGAAACTTGCGCTTGTGCTTGGAGATAGTCTGCTCTAAGGCCTTCCGCGTCAGGCTTTTCTCGATGATGTCGCTGGCGCCGAGCTGCATCGCCTCAATCGCAACGGTAATCTCTGAAGCCGAAAACCCGACGACCGGGAGCCTCTGCCGCAACTGAAGCAGGCTGTCGCGCCACTCATCCAGAGAAAGGTCGAGAAACGCAATGTCATACCGGTCAAGCAATACGCCGTCCGGATGCTGGCTTTTCCGTTTGTGCCCCATGACCGTGCACTCAGAACAATACGGCTTCAGAATGCTTTCAATCTCTTTCGAATCGGATATGACGAGAATCTTGGGCATACGCGCTATTGTATAACAACCAATGCGGCAAATAAAAGGATTCAATAGTGACGGATATAGCATTCATGACTGCAGGATTGCTAAACTACTGTTATTCTCAATAGACAAAAAGGGAGCTTATCGCACTCATGAAGAAGATATTTATCCTGTCTGACGGAACAGGCCAGAGCGGCATTGATGTGCTGCGCGCCGCACTTGTGCAGTTTCATGATTCACCGGTAACCTTCACTATCCACTCGCGCGTTGAGACTCGCGAGAGGGTGAAGGAGCTCCTTGTCGATGCGAAAAAGAAAGATGCTTTTGTGGCGTTCACCTTCGTCAAAAAGAACATCCGCGATTATGTGCATCAGTACTGCTTACGACATCATATCGTCCACTTCGACATCCTCGGCCCAATCATCCGCATTCTCTCCTCCTATCTTGGCGTTGCGCCGCTGGAGAAAGCGGCGCTTTTGCGCAAAGTTGACGAGCGCTATTTCCGCCGGATTGAAGCGATTGAATTCTCTATTGCGCATGATGACGGCAAAAGCATCGAGCGCATGGAGGCTTCCGACATTATCATCGTAGGACTTTCCCGCACGTCGAAAACCCCGACTTCATTTTTCCTGGCACAGCAGGGTTACAAGGTGGTCAATATTCCGATTACCCCCCCCCTTTCGTTGCCGGACGCGCTTTTTGAGACAGATCAGGGGAAGATCGTCTGCCTCCAGATGGAGCCTGAAGTGTTGCAGAAAGTGCGTCTTGCGAGGCTGCACCATGCGCACACCTCCGACAATTCCTATACCAACCTGAAGCGTATTTTCGAAGAGGCTGAGTATGTGGAAGAACTGCTCAGGAAACACCGTCAATGGAGAGTTGTAAACACAACAAACAAGTCGGTTGAGGAAACGTCAAGGGAGATTATTGATTATGTAATCGGCAAGGACGTTGTTGTATAGCAAGAAAGAAGACGACTGCTGTTCACGATTTACTGATTACTTTTTTTGGGAGAGATGACCAATGACGGCCACACTGAAAATATCAGGAATGAGTTGCCAGCACTGCGTGAATCGGGTAAAAAAAGCTGTTGATGCACTGGGTGTAGTCAGATCCGATGTGCAGATCGGCGGAGCGACCGTCGAATTTGATGCGGCGAAACTTTCGGCAGATACTCTAAAAAAGGCCGTTGAAGAGGTCGGCTATCCTGTTATAAGCGTTACCTGACCCTGGCTCTAAAAACAGATAGCCCCGCTCTGCACGCGGGGCTATCTGTTTTCTCTGTAGTATGAAAAGGGGTTATGCGCGAATCTGTCCGCCGGTCTTTTCAGAGACATGCTGAACGAGTTCCGCATGAACAGCATCTACTTCGTCATCCGTCAGCGTACGATCAATCGCGCGGTATCGGACACTGAAGGCAACACTCTTCTTTCCCTCGCCCAGCGAAGAACCCTGATAGACATCGAAAATTGATGTCTCCTCAATGACGTCGGAACGGAATGCGCGGACATGGCCAAGAATGGCGGCAGCGTCCAGCGCAGCATCCACCACCAGCGCCGTGTCGCGCTCTACAAACGGGAAGCGCGCAATCGAACGATAGTCCGCTCCGGCGCCGAGATGAGGCATCAGGGAAGTCAGGTCAAGCTCAACGACAACGACGGACGGTTTCTGAGCCTTGATGTCGAGCGCATTGACGACCAGCGGCGACAGCACCCCTGCAAAGCCGATCTTTCTCTCTCCGATGAAAATATCAGCCGACCGGCCCGGATGCAGAAACGGTTCCTGTGAACGTCTCCAGCTCACATCGGAAAAACGCATGTCCTCAAACAACGCCTCAAGCAACCCTTTGACGTGATAGAAATCAGGAGTCTCGTCATGGTAAAGGCTTTTTACCTTTTCACGATAGACGAGCGCCGCAAGATGCTCGCGCTCTTCCGGCAGCGCTTCGCCCGGACGTCCGAGATAGACCCGCGCCTGCTCGAAAAGCCTGAACTCGCGGTTGCCCTGGGCAACATTGGTTACCAGATTCCGGATGAGCGACGGCAGCATGAAGGTGCGCATACAGGCGTCTTCCTCGCGAAGCGGGTTCTGTATGCGGACAGAGACGTTCCGTTCATCATCAGCAGCGAGGCGAAGCAGATCCAGGTCTGTCTGGCCTATAAAGCTGTAGTTAATGGTTTCTGTATATCCCGAGGCAAGAAATGCAGTGCGAAGCTTCCGCTTCAACGGCATGATCTTCCCGGCAGTGCTGACCGTATCATCCGCCCCGAAAGCAGTGCGGGGCAGCTCCGGCGAAATATTGTCAAACCCGAACATGCGGGCCACTTCTTCAATCACATCCTCTTCCATCGCAATGTCACGCCGATACGGCGGCGTCTTCACGATGAAAAAATCCCGTGTGTCTTCTGCGATATCAAGAGCGAGTCCTTTCAGACTGTCGAGAATCTGCCGCCGGGTCAGGCCAAGCCCGAGCACATGGTTCACACGACTGTAGCGGACCTTCACTTCGGCCGGATGCCACCTCTTCGGATAAATATCAAGTTTGCCGTACATCGCGCCCTGCGCGATATCCTTGATGAGCAGGGCTGCACGATCAAGAGCTTTCTTCATGATCTTGATATCGGTTCCGCGCTCAAAACGGTAGGAAGATTCGGTCTTCAGCCCAAGCGTCCTGGATGTCCGGCGGATTGAGGTCGGCTCAAAGTATGCGCTTTCGATAAAGACATCCGTTGTCGACTCTTTTACTTCGGTGTTGAGCCCGCCCATAACGCCTGCGACTGCGACCGGGACTTCAGCGTCCCAGATGAGCAGCATATCAGGACCAATTAGGCGTTCCTCCCCGTCAAGCGTGGAGAATCGTATCGGATTGCCGGACTGCAGGACACTGCGCGGTGTGCCGACCCTGATGCGGCTGCCTTTCAGCAGATTCAGGTCAAACGCATGCAGCGGGTGACCGAACTCCAGCAGTACATAGTTTGTAACATCCACGACATTGTTGATGGAACGGACGCCGCACTTCTCCAGCCGTTCTCTCATCCAGCCGGGAGAGGGCCCGATCTTCACATTCCGGACGATGCGTCCGGCATAACGATTGCAGAGTTCCGCATCCAGCACATCAACATTGAAGTCAAGCGCCTTCGCCTCTGAGACGATATTGAGATCCGGAAGATTTACCGATCTGCCATACAGCGCCGCGACTTCACGCGCAATTCCGACAACGCTCAGGCAGTCCGGGCGATTCGGCGTAACATTCACTTCAAACACAGCGTCGTCACCGACGCGCTCAATCGCCTCAACCTCAAACCCGGCCATGGTCAGCCGGTGGGCAAGCGCATCCGGAGCATCACTGATTTCAACAAACTCTTTCAGCCAATTAAATGGAACACGCATTAGAATTGCCTCAGGAATCGCAGATCATTTTCAAAGAAGAGCCGGATGTCATCGACGCGGTACTTCAGCATCGTGATACGCTCAACGCCCATGCCGAATGCAAAGCCTGTGTATCGCTCCGTGTCGATCCCGCAAAAGCCGAGCACCTTCGGGTTCACCATACCGGCGCCGAGCACCTCGAGGAACCCGGATCCCTTGCAGACGCGGCAGCCGGTGCCGCCGCAGAGAATGCAGCCGATATCCACCTCTGCGGACGGTTCCGTGAACGGAAAAAAGCTCGGGCGAAACCGCACCGGCACCTTCGAACCGAACATCTGATGAACAAATGTTTCGAGCACTCCCTTCAGGTTGCTGAAGGTAATGCCTTCATCGACCATCAGACCTTCGACCTGATGAAACATGGGGGTATGAGAAACGTCGGCATCGCACCGGTAGACTTTCCCGGGCGCAATAAACCGGAGCGGCGGCTTTTTCAGCTCCATCACGCGCACCTGCACCGGCGAAGTATGCGTGCGGAGCACAACATCATCACTCACATAAAACGTATCCTGCATGTCGCGGGCAGGATGGTCTTTCGGAATATTCAGGGCTTCGAAATTATAGCGGTCGAGTTCAACTTCCGGCCCTTCCTCGACAGAAAAGCCCATGCGAACAAAAATATCGGTAATCTCGTTGAGAACCGTGTTGATGGGGTGCTCACGGCCGATACCGGCAGTCCTTCCCGGAAGGGTGATGTCGATGGATTCGGAAGCAAGGCGCTTTGCAAGGTCCTGCCGGGTCAGTTCGTCTTCCCGTGCGGAGCAGGCTGCTTCAATCGCCTCTTTCAGTTCATTGATGCGTTTGCCTGCCAGAGGACGCTCTTCAGCAGAAAGAGTTCCAAGAGACTTCACCTGCAGCGTAACGAGCCCCTTTTTACCGAAATACCTGGCTCTCAGCTGCGCCAGTTCCGGCAGTGATGTAATCGTTTTCAGTTCTTCGACAGCAGTATTTTTCAGTTCTTCACTCATACCGGCATTCCCGTCCGTATCGTTCGATAAGAAAAAGCGTCTTTCCGGGCACCCGCGCCCGGAAAGACGCATCCCGACAACGAAGAATCAGCTATTGACCTGTGCGACAAGTGCCTTGAAGGCGTCCATGTCACTGTACGCGAGCTCTGCAAGCGAACGGCGGTCCAGCTCAATATTCGCCTTTTTCAGTCGATCCATGAACTGGCTGTATGTCAGACCGAGCGGACGGACTGCAGCATTGATTCGTGCAATCCAGAGCGCCCGGAATTCACGCTTCTTCAGTCTTCGATCCTTGTATGAAGCAAGCAGGGCCTTGTTGACCTGCTCTTTGGCATTGACGAAAAGACGGCTCTTTCCGCCGACATACCCTTTTGCTCTGTCAAGGACTTTTTTATGACGCTGTCTCGTCTTGAATCCACCACGTGCTCTTGGCATTGTTCCTCCTTGCATCCGATCTGGCAGTCCTGGTTGGCCAGGGACGGATTCATTGCTGTTCAAAATGAACTGGAATTTTAATAAAAGCAGCCGGGTTCTTTCAAGACCCCCTCCTGTGACTTGTTCACAGCTCCTCCGGACGCTTCCGAAGGCACTGCCAGGAAACTGCTACTGATACGGAAGCAATTTCTTGATTCTGTCCTCAAATGCCTTGGGGATCAGGCTGCCTCCGCGAAGGCCGCGGATTCTTTTCGGGCTCTTGCCGGTGAGCAGATGCCCCCGGTATGCCTTGTATCTCCTGACCTTGCCGCTGCCGGTTACACTGAACCGTTTGGCAGCGCCTCTGTGCGTCTTAAGTTTCGGCATATCTACCTCCTTTGCAGAAAAATGAATATGTCAAAGTTAAAAAAGAGGTCAATCCGGAATGCTCCGCACATCTCCCTTATTACTTTTCGCGTTGCCCTTTATTTGCTGCTCGGCGCAACAACCATGGTAATGTGGTTGCCGTCAAGCCTCGGCTGCTGTTCAATGGTGAACTTCCCCGGAAGCGTAACCTTGATCTTCTCGAACACCTTCATGCCGATCTCAGGCCGCACAATCTCGCGGCCACGAAAGTACATGATGACCTTCGCTTTGTCTCCGTCATCGAGGAAGCGCCGCATATTGCGGATCTTCAACCCAAGATCGTGCCCCGAAATCTGAGGGCGGATTTTGACCTCTTTCAGATCGGTCGTCTTCTTCTGGGTGCTCTTCTTCCCCATCTGGTATTTGTACTTGCCGTAGTCCATTACCCGGCAAACCGGCGGGGTAGCAGTTGCAGCGACTTCCACAAGATCAAAACCCTTTTCCCGTGCAAGCTGGAGAGCCTGGGAAGTCGGAACCACGCCGAGCTGCCCCCCCTCGTCGTCGATCAGCCTTACCTCGCGGACCCTGATCTGCTCGTTCACTCTGACAATGTCTTTGCTGATGTTGTCACCTCCGTGCGTGCGGATCGGACGGCAGCCCCGTCTGTCCGCGTTTACTGTTTGTTCCGAACTGCTTCCGAGAGGAAGCCTGTAAACTCCTTTATGCTGTAAGGACCGATATTTTCACCGTCCCGCTTGCGTACCGTAATTTTTCTTTCATCGACCTCTCGGTCGCCAAGAAGAACAAGGTACGGTATCTTCTTCATTGTTGCACGGCGAATCTTGAAGCCGATCTTCTCATTGTCGGCGTCAAGCTGCACGCGGAACCCCTGTGCTCTGAGCTGATGATACACCTCCTGCGCAAACAGCTCATGCCGCTCCGCAATGGTCAGCACGGCAACCTGGGTCGGCGTCAGCCAGACCGGGAAGTTCCCGGCATAATGTTCCACCAGAATGCCGATGAAACGTTCAAGCGACCCCATAAGCGCCCGGTGAATCATGATCGGACGGTGGTCCTTTCCGTCGCTGCCGCGATAATTCATATCGAACCGGTCAGGATTGTTGAAGTCCAGCTGGATGGTGCTGCATTGCCAGGAACGGTTCAAGGCATCCTTGATCTTGATGTCGATTTTCGGTCCGTAGAATGCGCCGCCGCCCTCGTCCGTCCGGTACGGCAGGCTGCTCGCCTCAAGCGCTCTCTTCAGCGCTTCTGTGGAACGCTCCCATATTTCCGGAGTTCCGACAAACTTCTCGGGCTGAGTAGACAGGTAAATATCATAGCTCTCAAAGCCGAATGTATTCAGCACAAAGAGCGTAAATTTGAGAATCTTCCTGATTTCGTTCTCTATCTGGTCTTCCCGGCAGAAAATGTGCGCATCGTCCTGCGTGAATCCCCGAACCCGGAGAAGACCATGCAGCACGCCCGACTTCTCGTAGCGGTAAACCGTCCCAAGTTCTGCATACCGGATGGGCAGCTCACGATAGCTGCGGAGAGAACTGTTATAGATACTGATATGAAACGGGCAGTTCATCGGCTTCAGTTCATACGCAACGTCGTCAATTTCCATCGGCTCGTACATGTTCTCCCGATAAAACTGCCAGTGGCCGCTCCGCTCCCAGAGCTTCAGCTGCGCAATATGCGGGGTATACAGAATCTGGTAGTCGGCCTTGACATGCTCATCACGCCAGAAGTCTTCAATTGTCCTGCGCATGACAGAGCCGTTGGGATGCCAGAGAATCAGGCCCGAACCGATCTCCTCATCAGTCGAAAAGAGGTCCAGCTCCCTGCCGATTCGGCGGTGGTCGCGCTTTTTCACTTCTTCGAGAAAATCGAGGTATGCCTTCAGTTCATCCTTCGTCTCAAAAGCGGTGCCGTAGATGCGCTGAAGCATCTTGTTTTTCGCGTCGCCGCGCCAGTATGCGCCGGCAACACTCAGGAGCTTGAACGCCTTCACCCGGCCGGTGCGGTGCACATGCGGTCCGCGGCAGAGATCGACAAAGCCGTCCTCGTCATACAGCGATACGGTTTCATCAGGGATAGCGTCAATCAGCTCGACCTTATACTCATCGCCCGTCTGCTCAAACAGGGCAATCGCTTCCGCCCTGGAAACAACCTTGCGGACAAACGGAGAATTTTTCCTGATAATCTCCTTCATCTTCGTCTCGATCTTTGAGAGGTCTTCAGGAGTGAACGGTTCGGCCCGGTCGAAGTCGTAATAGAACCCCTCGTCTATAGCGGGGCCGATGGCGACTTTGGTGTCAGGGAACAGCAGCTTCACTGCATGCGCCATTATATGCGCCGTGCTGTGACGATACAGATCTTTCCCTTCAGGCGAAGCGAATGTGATGAGTTCGACGGCAGCATCAGGCGCAGCCGTTTCTGCGGCGGAGAGGTCAGTCAGGTCACCGTTGATCTTAAGGGCTACCGCCCGTGATGATTCGATATCCTTTTTGAGCTCAGCCGGCTCACGGTTGGTAACCGTACCGTCAGGCAGGATCAGTTTGATGGCAATTCCTCCATGCATAAAAATAGATAAGTATAATAGCCCATATCAGGCTAACTATTCAACAACTTACCGTCAGCCATCTGCAGTCGCCGGTGGCACCGTGTTGCAAGCGACTCGTTGTGTGTCACCAAAATGATGGTGATGCCGCGCTCCCTGTTCAACCGTTCGAGCACTGCAAAAAGCTCATCGCCGGTCTTTGTATCAAGGTTTCCGGTCGGCTCATCGGCAAGCATTACCCTCGGCTGGTTCACAAGCGCACGGGCGACAGCGACACGCTGCTGCTCGCCTCCCGAAAGCTCCCCCGGCTTGTGATGCATGCGCCTGTCAAGCCCGAGCTGCATGAGAATATCTTCGGCGTGTTCCCGAATCTTCCCGGCACCGGCATGACCTCTCGTGCGTCCGATGAAGCCCGGCATCATCACATTTTCAAGCGCACTGAATTCAGGCAGCAGGTGATGAAACTGAAAGACAAAGCCGATTGCCCTGTTCCGGAATACGGAGAGATCTTCTCCGTTCAGCAAAAAAGGATTCACTTCTCCCTGTTCAGCCCCCTGCCACGGAAAGTGAAAGGTCACCGTTCCGCTCGTCGGCGTGTCCAGCGTGCCGAGAATGTGAAGAAACGTACTTTTCCCTGCACCTGAAGCCCCAACGATACTCACTATTTCCCCCGGGGCAAAAGTGAGATCAATGCCGCTCAGCACCGGCACTTCGCCGGACGGCATGGTGAAGGACTTCGAAAGATTCCGGACCGTTATCAGCTCCGTCATGAGTTCCTATTCATACTTCTTCTTTGCCCCGGTAGTGCGCCCGACGCTTTCCTGCCATTTGTCGACATCCTTCTTGATGTCATCGGCCTTCTTTGCAACCAGCTCGAAGTATTTTTTTGCCGTTGCCACCGGGACTTTGGCGCCCCACTCCCGGAACTGTTCGCCCCCGCTGTACGCAGCCATCAGGAGAAATACGATGACAACGATTAATCCAAGACACCCCAGATTTCGGATAGTTTTCATCACTCATACCTCAACGGTTCCACAGGATTTAACTTCGCCGCCTGATACGACGGATATATCGTCGAGAGGAAACTGATGGCGATGGCAGATACCGATACAAGCGCAAAATCGAACAGATTCACCTTTACCGGCAGTTTGCTCAGATAGTAAATGTCTGCCGGGAGGTCGATTATCTTGTACTCGTTCAGGACATAACAGAGCGAAGACCCGAGCGTCAGGCCGATTGCCGTGCCGACAAGTCCGATGAGCAGGCCTTGAATCATGAATATGTGCATGATTTCGCGATTGGTCGAGCCCATTGATTTGAGAATTGCGATCTCGCGCTCTTTCTCCACAACATTCATCATGAGCGTGCTGACGATATTGAACGACGCAACGAGGATTATCAGTACAAGAATGATAAACATGGCAAGTTTCTCAAGCTTCAAAGCGGAAAAAAGGTTGCGGTTCATCTGCATCCAGTCGCGCGCGTAAAACGGGAAGCCGAGCTTTTCCATGACCACCGGATGGACAAGATTCGCCTTGTACGGGTCCTGCAGCCGCAATTCAATGCCGGTTACGGCGGTGCCGTATCCGAAAAAATCCTGCGCCGACTTCAGGTCGGCCAGCACAAGGTTTGTGTCGTACTCGAACATACCCATCTGGAAAACATCCACGACAACAAACTGCTTCACTTTCGGCAGCATGCCGAGCGGGCCGATCTCCCCGACGGGCGATACAACATTCACGGTGTCGCCCGGAATAATCCCGAGCATGCCCGCCAGTTCATAGCCGACAATAATCCAGGGCTTGCCGTCCTTCGGCTGGAGATTCTCAACAGAACCGACTTTCAGCTTCCGGAGAATTTCGGTCGTTTTCAGCTCAAGCTGCGGCTCAATGCCGCGCATGTACACCCCGTGAGCCCTTTTCCCGGATGAAAGCATCACCTGCCCCATTGCAAAGGGCGATGCCGCGGTGATCCGCGGGTCGCTCTTCATCGTCTCCATGACCGACTGATAGTTCTCCATGGCGCCTTTGTGATTCAGCACCACGGCATGCGCGTTTGCACCCAGAATCTTGCCCTGAAGATCTTCATGAAAGCCGGTCATTACCGATAAAACCACCAGAAGCGCCATGACGCCGACAGCAACTCCTCCGATAGAGACAGCAGTATTGAATGAAATGCCGCGACGTCGTTTTTTGGACTTCAGATAGCGGAGCGCGATAAACAACTGATAGGGAATCTTCATGCCATTTGCATGATTGCGGATTTCAGAGTGCTGATTGTCATGGTCTGCGCAGAAACCGGGAGACGCAAACGGAACGATGAGCATCCGGCATTATGCTGTGCGGTGTCAATCCTCAATCCGAAATCAGGAATCTTCACTGTCTATTGTTCCGGTTTCATCTGCGGAAAGAGAATCACATCCCGGATAGACTGCGAGTTCGTCAGCAGCATGACGAGACGATCGATGCCGATGCCCTCACCGGCTGCCGGCGGCATACCGTATTCGAGCGCACGCACAAAGTCTTCATCCATCTCATGCGCCTCGACGTCGCCCTTTATTTTTTCTTCGGCCTGCTTTTCGAAACGTCCGCGCTGATCAATCGGATCGTTCAGCTCCGAAAAAGCGTTGGCAATTTCCCGCGCCGCAATGAAAAGCTCAAAACGCTCGACCAATTCCGGATTGTCCGGCTTCCGCTTCGCAAGCGGGGACAGTTCGACCGGATAGTCGATAATAAAGGTCGGCTGAATCAGATATTGTTCAACGAACTCCTTGAAGACCTCGTCGATAATCCTGGCGTGCGATGCGTCCTTCTTCACCTCAAGCTTCTGCTCCCATGCCCACCTGAGCGCAAAATCACGATCCTTCATCACCTCATCGGGAACTCCTTTTTGGCGCAGCGACTCAAGCAGCGGGATGCGCGGCCACGGAGGAGCAAGATCGATAATGGCATCGCCATACGGCACTTTCAGCGTGCCGAGCACCTTGCCGGCAATAGAGGCGAAAAGCTCTTCAGTAAAATCCATAAGGAACTGATAATCTTTGTACGCCATATAAAACTCGAGCATCGTAAATTCAGGGTTGTGCTTGATTGAGATGCCTTCATTCCGGAAATTCTTGTTCAGCTCGAACACCCGTTCATAGCCTCCGACTAAAAGACGTTTCAGATACAGTTCCGGAGCAATGCGGAGGAACAGATCAATGTCAAGCGCATTGTGGTGAGTTGAAAAAGGCCGGGCCGCTGCGCCGCCCGGAATCTGATGCATCATGGGGGTTTCGACTTCGATAAAGCCCTTTGCTTCGAGAAAGTCACGCACCGCCTTGATGATGGCGCTCCGCTTTGCAAACGTTTCCTTCACCTGCGGGTTGACAATAAGGTCAAGATAACGCTGGCGATAGCGCAGCTCGATGTTCGTGAGGCCGTGCCATTTTTCGGGCAGCGGAAGAAGCGACTTGCAGAGGAGAGAAAACTCCGTCGCCTCAAGGGTCAGCTCATCGGTTTTGGTTCTGAAAATCCGGCCTTTGACGCCGATGATATCGCCGATGTCCATTTTCTTGAGAAGCGGATAGCTCCCGCCGAGCAGATCCTTGCGGAAATACAGCTGAAGCCTGCCCGATGCATCCTGCAGATGGGCAAACGCTGCCTTGCCGAAGTCCCGCATTGCGACAATGCGACCGGCTATCGCGGCAAAACGATGCTCAGCCTCCAGTTCATCCTTGGATACCGTTTCGTTCGCCCCGCGGATTGCCTCGGTCGACGTGTCAGGTTCAAAACGGGCGGTAAACGGATCAATGCCTGTTTCCCGCAGCTCGGCAAGTTTCTTGTGGCGCATGGCTGCCAGTTCATTCATTTCATCCATGAGCAGAAAGTATACCCGCCGTTTCTCCATGAAGTCAACCGCAGCTTGACTAAAACCGCCGTGTCCAAATAAAATATCCGACATGAGGAAACCGCTTATCGCAGCCAACTGGAAGATGAACAAGACGATTGCCGAAACGCAGGCGTTTCTGGATGCATTCCTGCCCTCCGTCGCGGCTGTCTCCGATGTGGAGATAATTATTGCGCCTCCGTTCACCTCCTTGACCGCAGCTGCTGCGCACATGAAGAATTCACCGGCAAAGCTTGCCGCACAGAATGTCTTTTATGAAGAAAAAGGGGCATTCACCGGGGAAATTTCACCGGCCATGCTTATTGACACAGGGTGCGAAGCGGTTATTATCGGGCACTCGGAGCGCCGTCATATCCTCAGGGAAACAGATGAAGTTATCAATAAAAAGATAAAGGCAGCACGTGCCCACGGGCTTGAAGTGCTCTTCTGTATAGGAGAACTGCTCGACGAACGAGAAGCCGGCAAGACGAATGAGGTGCTTCGCACCCAGATAACCGCCGGGCTGGCCGGAATTCCTGCTGAGGGAATTGTGGTTGCCTATGAGCCGGTCTGGGCAATCGGCACCGGAAAGACTGCAACCCCGGAATTGGCTCAGGAAGCTCATGAGTTCATCCGTTCGCTCCTTGCGGAGCAATACGGCGCTGCCGCTCTGCAGCTACGCATTCTTTACGGCGGCAGTGTAACCCCCGACAATGTAGCCGGGCTCATGGCATGCCCCGACATAGACGGCGCGCTCGTCGGCGGCGCCAGCCTCAAACCTGACAGTTTTGCGCAGCTTGTGCAATTCAAACGATAAGATTCCGTTCAGGATGCCCAAGGAGGGAAAATGGAAGTTGTGCTTACAGTTCTTCATGTGCTTGTCTCGCTGTTTCTGATCAGCGTGGTGCTGCTGCAGAGAGGCAAAGGCGCAGAAATGGGTGCCGCGTTCGGCGGTTCGAGCCAGACGATTTTCGGCAGCCGGGGCCCGGCTGATTTTCTGAATAAACTCACCACCGGCGCGGCTGTTGTTTTTATGCTTACATCATTGCTGCTGACGGTTGTGACCAGCAAAAGCGGTTCCGTTATCGACAAGGCAACCATCCCTGCAGAGCAGAAGTCAGCACCGCAGCTCCCGCAGCAGCCGATTCAGCAGGCACCCCAACAGCCGCAGGGCAAATAAATCCGTGAGAAGCAGGAAGCGCGTCGTTGTGCCGGCGTTCACCTTCCTGCTTTTTTTTTCGTTCCTTCTCGCCGGGTGCGCAAAAGAACCCGAAATCAAAAATCCCTCTACAATAACTCTCGGAGCGCTTGCCGACGCAAAGCGCCTGCTGCCGATGCTTGCGTCCGACTCGGCTTCCGGACAGGTGAGCGGCTTTGTCCATAACGGACTCACGAAGTACGACAAAGACATCCGCATCAAAGGCGAACTGGCCGAGTCATGGGACATCAGCCCCGATGGATTGACTATCACGTTTCATCTCAGAAAAGGGGTGAAGTGGCATGACGGCAGGGACTTCACCGCCGATGACGTCGTTTTCACATACGAAACAGTCATCAATCCCAAAACACCGACCCCGTATGGAAGTAATTACGGCCCGGTCAGGTCCGTGCAGGCACTGAATGACCATACGGTCCGTGTTATTTATTCAGAGCCGTATGCCCCTGCACTGGAATCCTGGGGGATGGGCATAATTCCCAGGCATCTGCTGGAAGACAAGGACCCCGGCTCGTCGGAACTGAACCGAAAACCTGTCGGAACCGGACCCTACCGGCTCAAAGAGTGGGTTACCGGACAAAAAATCGTTCTTGAGGCCTTTGACGATTACTTTGAAGGTCGCCCGAACATCGATCGCATCGTCATCCGCGTGATTCCCGATACCGCAACCATGTTCCTTGAATTAAAGTTCGGCGGCATCGACATCATGAGCGTTACACCGCCGCAGTTCAAACTCCAGATCAACACTGAATTTTTTGAACGGTACTTTGCCGCCTACCGTTATCCCTCATTCAGCTATACCTATCTCGGCTACAATCTCAAACACCCGTTATTCGACAACCTCAAAGTCCGCCAGGCAATAGCCCACGCTATCAACAAGGATGAAATCATCGCCGGCGTGCTGCTCGGCCTCGGGGCTCCCTGCACCGGACCGTTTCCGCAGGAATCGTGGGCATTCAATCCGAATGTCCGCGACTATGCCTATGATCCTCCAAAGTCACTGGCCATGCTCGGCGAACTCGGCTGGAAGAAAAACGCACAGGGCACGCTCGAAAAGGACGGCAAACCCTTTTCATTCACCGTGATTACCAATCAGGGCAATGACGCCCGGCTCAAGACCGCGCAGATTTTGAAAGAACAGTTCAAGCGCGTCGGCATAGACATGAACATAAAAGTTCTGGAATGGCAGGCCATGCTGAACGAATTTATCGACAAACGGCGCTTCGAGGTAATCCTCATGGGATGGGGGCTGTCACGCGACCCTGACCTGTACGACATCTGGCATTCATCCAAGACAAAAGAGAAAGAGTTCAATTTCATCTCATACAGGAACGATGAAGTTGACCGCCTGCTGCTTGAAGGCAGGAGCACGTTCAATATCGGAAAGCGGAAGCAGATTTATAACCGGATTCACGAAATTCTGGCTGCTGAACAGCCCTATGCGTTTTTATATGTTCCCGATGCACTGCCCGTCCTGCACAAGCGGTTTAAGGGCGTCGAAAAAGCTCCGATCGGTATCTGGCATGATTTCATTCACTGGCACGTTCCAAAAAACAGGGCGGAGTGGTATCAGTAGGCATTTACTGGTCCTGAAGCTAAACCTGAAATTATCATTAGCGTTTGCAGTATTTTTGTCATTCCGGCAGCAAATTTGACCCATCATCGGCGTCCAATCATGACCCGGTCTGAATCAGTATGACTGCCTTACAGTATGCATTGCATGACTATCACTCATACTCATGCAATGCGTTGAGCACCTGATCTATTGAAAGAAATCCTGACTCATAAGACGCGCATTATCGTTACAAATCGTCCGAACAGCGTGCTCGATGGTTGCCTGTGCAGAACGCAAAGACAAAGATGCAATGCACTTTCAATATGTTATTGCAAGACCTGACCCCTTAGACTCAGACAGCAATTGACTGAGCAGTAAAAATAGTTTATACTCAATCAGGAACTGTTCCTATATATGAAAGCGTCAGATAAGGCAAAAAGTGTTGAAGAGAGAATGCTGAACCGCCTGCGGGAAAAGGGATATAAACTGACTCCGCAGCGCCGAGAAATTATCCGCATTCTTGCGCAGGATACAGCTCACCCGCGTGCTGCCGAAATCCTGCAGAATGCCAGGAAACATGCTCCGAGCATCAGCACCTCAACCGTCTATTATACGCTGGCCATGCTCAAGAAAGAGGAGCTGATCCGCGAGATTGAGTTCTATGATATGGATAATAGATATGACACGAATGTTTCAAATCACCTGAATCTGATCTGTGAGCGGTGCGGCAGGATTGAGGATTATGCGGACGAACTGCCATTTTCATCAAAGAATATCGAGCAGAGAAGCGATTTTCAACCGTTCCGGTTCCGGTTTGAATGCTATGGGATTTGCCGGAAGTGTAGAAGCCGACGCAAATAATTTTTTCTTTTTAATTAGGAATAATTCCTAATTAAATGCCATATTTGCCCTGAGCGGCATAATATGCTCAGCACAAAACACTGAAAGGAGCACTATCATGAGTGAAGAAAGCAAGTGCCCGGTAACGGGCAGAACAAGCAGGCCGGTAGCTGGTGGAGGCACATCAAACCGTCACTGGTGGCCGAACCAGTTGAACATTCATATTCTTCATCAGCATTCGTCCAAGTCCAATCCGATGGGCGAGGATTTTTACTATGCAGAAGAATTCAAGAAACTCGACCTCGCCGCCGTGAAGAAGGAGCTCTACGCGCTGATGACCGACTCACAGGATTGGTGGCCTGCTGATTACGGTCACTACGGAGGGCTTTTTATCCGGATGGCGTGGCACAGCGCTGGCACCTACCGCATGGGCGACGGACGTGGGGGTGCGGGTTCCGGGAGTCAGCGCCTTGCGCCGCTCAACAGCTGGCCGGACAATGTAAACCTCGACAAAGCCCGTCGGTTGCTGTGGCCGATCAAGCAGAAATACGGCAGGAATATCTCCTGGGCCGATCTGATGATCCTCGCCGGCAACTGCGCGATGGAGTCGATGGGGTTCAAGACCTTCGGCTTCGCCGGCGGTCGCGAGGATGTCTGGGAGCCGGAAGAGGATATTTATTGGGGCAGTGAGGACAAGTGGCTCGGCGACAATCGCTACAGCGGCGACCGGAATCTCGAAAATCCGCTTGCCGCTGTGCAGATGGGTCTGATTTACGTGAACCCGGAAGGGCCAAACGGTGAACCTATACCTGCTGCTTCTGCACACGATGTCCGTCAGACTTTCGCGCGCATGGCCATGAACGATGAAGAAACCGTCGCACTGGTCGCCGGCGGCCACACCTTCGGCAAAGCCCACGGCGCGGGGCCCGCAACCCATGTGGGGCCCGCGCCCGAAGCCGCCCCTATCGAAGAGCAGGGCCTCGGCTGGAAGAGCAGCTTCGGCAGCGGCAAAGGCGGCGACACGATCGGCAGCGGCCTCGAGGGCGCCTGGAAGCCGAACCCGACCAAATGGGACCTGGGCTATCTGAGGATACTGTTCAAATACGAGTGGGAACTTCTCAAGAGTCCGGCCGGTGCGAATCAATGGCTGGCCAAGGACGTGGCCGACACGGACATGGTGGCTGATGCCCATGATCCATCCAAGAAGAACCGGCCGATGATGACCACGGCGGACCTCTCCCTGCGCTTCGACCCGATCTATGAGCCGATCGCGCGGCGCTACCTGAAGAACCCCAAGGAATTAGCCGACGCCTTTGCCCGGGCGTGGTTCAAGCTGACCCACCGGGACATGGG